>NZ_JBEPLZ010000004.1:0-406530 GCF_040545455.1 Enterocloster citroniae
GTTGCATTTACCCATGTCATGGTGCATTTACAACTTCGTGAAATTTCCAATGTGCATTTACAACTTCAATGTTGCATTTAGGATTTCAACTAACCATTTGGGTGATTTGGTTAAAAAACCATTCATTTCACGTATGATAAACCATATGACATAAGCATTAGACATTAAAACCTTGTCATAATAGAATAAACGTATGAAACATGAAACCGGCTAAACAGTCAAATGATTTCAAAGGAGAGAACTTTTGAAAATATAAAATCATTAAGGAGGAAACTAATAATGAAGAAAACTTTCGGCTCTGTATTAGGTTTATATCCGATTCCTATAATCGGCAAATGCATGATATTTGGAAAGGGGGTGACAAATTCATGAAAAAGGTAAGTTGTATGATAATGGCACTGATGACCGCGGTTTCGCTTACTGGCTGCAGCACATTTGCGGCTGTTGGCACATCATCATTGCCAGACACAGCTGTGACAGACGGGACTGATCCGGCAGAGAGTACACCCATAGCGGAAACGGAAGCATTGGGGACATCTCTTGTGGAATCGGCGGCAGGCCGGAAAATCCTCATTGCCTATTTCACCTGGGCGGATAATACGGTTGTTGAGAACCCCTCCTCCGTGGATGTGGATGCAACCTCCTCGGCCAGCGTACTGCCCCCCGGTAATGTGGAGCAAATGGCATACTGGATTCAGGAAGAGGTTGGCGGGGATTTATTCTCCATTCAGGTGGAAGAACCTTATTCCAGCGATTATGACGAATGCCTGAACCGTGCTGCGGATGAAAAAGCGGATGGCGTGCACCCAAAGCTGACAGCTGCCGTAGAGGATATGGACGATTATGATGTGGTATTTCTGGGATATCCCAACTGGTGGTATACGGTACCCATGGCATTGTATTCTTTTATAGAGGAGAACAATCTGGCCGGCAAAAAAGTAATCCTTTTCTGCTCCCATGGAACCGGCGGCCTGGCAAGCAGTGTGCAGGACCTAACCAGGGCTATGCCGGAATGTGAAGTGGAACGCAATGTGATAGGCATATACCGCAATGATATACCAAATGCACAAGCAGATATAAAAAGCTGGCTGGCTGAAATCGGTTATTGATCAACCGGATGCAGCGGTGAAGGAATCAGCGGATAGGAGGGTGACAGTCAATAGAGATAAAAATCCATGAAGAAAATCCATGAAGATAATAACCAAAAGAAAGGGAAAAGACCGTATATGAACCGGAAGATGAGATTTAAGATTGCGCTGGATATCGCTATGACATTTGGGCTGCTGTTCCTAATGGGATATCAGCTTTGGGGAGAAGCTGCTCACGAATGGGTGGGAGCAGGCCTGTTTATCCTCTTTATCCTGCACAACATACTTAACAGGAACTGGTACAAAAACCTGTTTCGCGGCAGGTATACGGCCCTACGTGTCATGCAGGCGGCTGTTAATATGCTGCTGCTTATCTCCATGATGTGCATGATGTACAGTGGAATCGTACTGTCCCGTTATGCATTTGCCTTCCTTTCCATCCGGGGCGGCATGTCACTTGCAAGGATTTTGCATATGGCAGGAGCTTACTGGGGATTTGTCCTTATGGCGGTTCATTTGGGACTGCATTGGAAAATGTTCCTGGGTATGGCGAGCCGCGGGTTTAACTCTAAAACGTTTCCATGGTCTCTTTGTATCCTCCTTCCGTTGGCCGGGACAGCTATTGCCGTTTATGGACTGTCGGTATTCATCCGGCGGGATCTGCTGACCTATATGCTGGTGCGGACGGAGTTTGTATTCCTGGATTATAACGAGCCGCCGCTGATGTTTTATTTGGATTACATGGCAATGATGGGACTGTTTATTTATCTTGCCCATTATGGAGCAAAACTGCCGGCGTTGTTGGGAAAGAAAAAGATGGGAACGGAAATCAACAAGGAACAGGAACAGCATACGGAACCATAACAATATCAGAGGAGATTATAATGAAACAGAAACTTGCCGCACTTGCGGCTGCAATACAGAATGAAGCCAAGATCATTGGATAGACGGACTGGAAATCACCCCTTGATGACGAAACAGTGGAGGTACGTTATGGATAAGAACAGATTTTACAGTTTTTCTGTTTTTCTTCTGTCAGCAGTGCTTTTGGCAGGATGCGGTACAGGCACAGGAGATGCAAAAACAGGCGGTTCACTATCTCCATCCCAAAATCCGGAACACCCCGAACCGTTGGAGCAATTGGTGACTTCAGGCAGCACCGGTTCCGGACAGGGTATACAGGGGGAGATTGGTGGGGATGAGTTCATACTTGTAGCTGGTGGAAGCTTTGATATGGGAAGTCCGGAGTCTGAGGCCTGGAGAAGTCAGGATGAAACGCAGCATTCCGTTACAGTAGATGATTTTTATCTGTCTCCCTGCGAAGTGACCCAGGATGAGTACCGGCAGGTTATGGGCGCCAATCCCAGTTCTTTTATTGGTGAAAATCTGCCGGTGGAAATGGTCTCCTGGCTGGACGCGGTTAATTACTGCAATACACGCAGCGAAAAGGAGGGGTTGGAACCGGCCTATGAGATCGGGGATGGCACCATAAGCTGGAACCGTAGCGCTTCAGGATACAGGCTTCCAACCGAGGCTGAGTGGGAATACGCCTGCCGGGCCGGTACAGTGACCCCATTTAATACCCAGACTTCCATCAGTGCGGAGGAGGCAAACTATTGGGGAGATTATCCCTATATGATTGAGGACAACTATTTTTCCCAGGGGAATCTGGAGACAAAGCCGGGCGTATACCGCCAGATCACAACGGCGGTGGGAAGCTTTCAGCCCAATGCCTGGGGATTCTATGATATGCATGGAAACGTAGGTGAGTGGGTGTGGGACTGTTACGGATCCTATGACAGTACCGACAGCGAAAATCCCACAGGGCCGGACAACGGGACCCGAAGGGTCAACAGGGGCGGAGGCTGGAATGACTTTGCTAAAAATCTCCGCTCCGCTTACCGCGCCGCAATGCCGGAGGACAATAAGAGTTATAACATAGGCTTCCGCCTTGCAAGAAATGCAGCGGTACTTTCCGGCGCGGCGGTAACGTCAAAAAGCCGGGAAAAGGAGGACGGCGGAAGTGGAAGGGTGCTGATCGCATATTTTTCCTGGGGAGGAAATACCAGGGGGATTGCCCGGGAAATTGAGCGCCAGACAGGGGCGGATCTCTTTGAAATAGAATATGATCTCACAGGGAAGATTATCATTCCCTTTTGCAGCCATGGAGGCGGAAGGTTTGGGCAGAGCCTGACAGCTATTGCTAAGCTGGCCCCTGCTGCGGAAATCCGGGAAGGACTGGCAATTTCTTACTCCGGCGGTGACCGTATGCCTGGAGGCGTGACGGAATGGCTGGAACAAAACGGTATTGATACCCAGTAATATGAAGCCGGATGGAGAGAGGAGTGATTTCGGCAGCAGTGGAAACGGGGGCGAAAGCTAGGAATGGGGTAAAAATACTGATTGCCTGTTTCTCCAATACAGGGAACACCTTAAGGGTTGCAAAAGTAATCCGGCGGATAACCGGAGGAACCTTATGCGTGATATATCCGTGGCAGCCGTATCCATTGGAATATTGCAAACTCAAAAAGCAGGCAGAAAAGGAAATCCGGGAGAACCATAGGCCCAGGCTTCTGCCATTTGAGACAATACCGGAAGGATATGATGTAATATTTATAGGAACGCCTTGCTGGAGGGGGAGGATATCCCCTCCGGCGGCTTCCTTTTTAGAACGGATACAAACAGATGGCAAAATTGTGATCCCATTCTGTACCCACAGAGGGGAAGAACGTGGATGTGTGGAGCAGGATATTGCCGTATTATGCCCAAACGCACAAGTACAAGCTGGATTTCATGTTACCAATGCCGGTGGAGACAGAATGGCGGAAGAACTGGAGTCCTGGATTCAGGGGCTGCAGAGGCATTCTGTGATCTTTCCGGTATAGAAAAACCGGCAAGAAATGACGGTGCCCCATTCTCCATTGCTGATGAAGATCCGGGATATGACCCGGTTACCGGAGAGATGGTGATTTACCGGCCATGGGGCAGTTTTACGATTTTCTATGGAGATTTCCGTCACTCTAACGAACTTGTGCCTCTGGGGGTCGTGGAAAGCGGGCTGGAAGTATTGTCCGGGGAAGAGGATGACTTTACGGGGACCATTGAGTTTATGGAGTAAAGAGGAGGAGAAGATGAAATATACCAAACTAGGTAATTCAGACTTGACCGTATCCCGCATTTGCCTGGGATGTATGGGGTTTGGGGATCCACAGAAGGGCCAGCATAGCTGGACATTGGACGAAGAACGTTCCAGAGAAATTATAAAACGGGCGCTTGAACTAGGGGTCAATTTCTTTGATACGGCAATTGCCTATCAGAGCGGAACCAGCGAGCAGTTTTTAGGGCATGCGCTAAAGGATTTCACAGAGCGCAAGGATGTAGCGATCGCCACCAAGTTTCTTCCACGCACCCCGGAAGAAATCGCAAAGGGAGTCAGCGGACAGGAGCATATTCAGCGTATGATGGATAAAAGCCTGGAAAATCTGGGCGTGGATTATGTGGATCTGTATATCTACCATATGTGGGATTACCAAACGCCTCTTTATGATATAATGGACGGCTTAAACCGTGTGGTAAAAACCGGAAAGGCCCGGTACATCGGAATCTCCAACTGCTTTGCGTGGCAGCTGGCAAAGGCCAATGCACTGGCGCAACAGGAAGGTTTTGCAACATTTGTTTCCGTCCAGGGGCATTACAATCTGATTTTCCGGGAGGAGGAACGAGAGATGGTTCCGTATTGCAGGGAGGAAACAATTGCACTGACCCCTTACAGTGCACTGGCAGGAGGACGGCTGTCCAGGAGGCCGGGGGAAATTTCAAAACGCCTGGCAGAAGATGAATATGCCAGATTCAAATATGATAAGACGGCGGAACAGGATCAAGTGATCATCGGGCGGGTGGCAGAACTGGCGGACCGCAGGAACGTATCTATGACAGAGATTGCTTTGGCATGGCTTCTGACAAAGGTAACGTCCCCTGTAGTTGGTGCCACTAAGTTACAACATATAGAAGGGGCGGCAGCGTCAGAAAAACTAAGTCTGACTGATAAAGAACTGGCATATTTAGAAGACGCCTATGTTCCCCATGGACTGACGGGCGTTATGGCGCAGAACAGACCGGAAACACATAGTGAAACGCATGCTTGGTCTCTGGGGGAACAGAAAATCTGAGAAAGAATTTAGAGGAAGATAGTAGGAGGAAGAAAAAAATGAGAGATTTGCATGAGACAGATCCTGAGTTTATGGAACGCCTGGACTATTTTGCACTGGAGGAAGTGGTAAAGGAGAACGGGCAGCAGTTGGATGAACCGGTGCGTTATATGGTGATTCTGGCCTCCCTGATCGGGTGTCAGGGGATCGACACATTCCGGGAAATCCTTCCGTCAGCCCTGGACGGAGGACTGACACCGGTGATGGTGAAGGAAATCGTTTACCAGTCCGTGGATTATATGGGAATAGGAAGAATGCGCCCATTTTTATCAGTGACAAATGAAGTACTGGAAAGCCGAGAAGTCCCTCTGCCCCTGCCGGGACAGGCAACTACTACAATGGAAGACCGGCTGGAAAAAGGTTCCCAGGCACAAGTGGATATTTTTGGCGAAGGAATGCGGGACTTTTGGAAAAAGAGGCATGTAAACCGCTGGCTCGCCGCCAATTGTTTTGGGGATTATTATACCCGCAGGGGCCTGGATTTTGCACAGCGTGAGCTGATTACATTTTGCTTTCTGGCAGCCCAGGGCGGCTGTGAACCGCAGCTGATCAGCCATGCGGCAGCCAATATACGTCTCGGAAATACGAAGGAGTATTTAATGAAAGTGATTTCCCAGTGCCTGCCATATATTGGCTATCCACGCAGTTTAAATGCTGTTGCCTGTGTAGAAAAGGCATAATATTTTAAGGGCTGCACCGGATATTTATGGATATCCAGATGCGTTTTATGGACGGCATGAGTACTGCCGAGGCTATAAGGGAAAAAGATGGGGAGGTTGTGATTATCTTTATTACTAATATGGCTCAATATGCAATCCGCGGATATGAAGTACAGGCCATGTATTTTGTTCTAAATCCAGTGTCCTATGTGGCTTTATCGAGAAAGATTGACAGGGCTTTGGAGGGGAGCGGCATATCCGGTGGAGGGGATCGGTTCAGTCCAATGACTTTACCGGGAAGACGGTGATTCCGTTCTGCACCAGCGGAGGAAGCGGAATCAGCGGAAGCCTGTCCAATATCAGCCGGTATCGTACAGTAATCAGAGGATAACGGAATACAGAAACCATGCCTAAAAAGCATGAAGTAGCCAAAGAATCTAAGTATTAGACAACAAAAAAGTCGTAATTTATAATAGGGGTGTAAAGAAAAGCTTCATATTTCTTTACACCCCTATACCCAGGAAGAACAGAAAGAATTGGAGGAAAAACATGAAAAAACCCGCAGCATTTTTATTTACCCTGTTGACAGCCATGGCTCTTGCGGCCTTGCACCGGGAGCAGCGAACCGGCGGGTACGTCCGCTCCCGCTGTGGGACGTACAATAGAAGAAACAGGCATACACGAGGACCCTGCAGAAAGCAGTACCGGACTGGTCGGTAATACAGCAGATGCCGATGCTGTTAATAAAGACGCCCAGACCGGTGACACTGAAAATGAGGACAATACAATGAACGAGATCAACATATTAGTTGCCTATTTCTCAGCCACAAACACAACCGAGGGTGTGGCGGAGCATATTGCCAATGGACTGGGCGCCGACTTATACGAGATTGTGCCGGAAGAAGCCTATACGGATGCGGACTTGAATTATAATGACGATAGCAGCCGTAGTACAATCGAAATGAACGACCCGTCATCCCGGCCGGCGATTTCCGGTGGTGTGGAAAACATGGAGCAGTATGACATTGTGTTTATCGGCTACCCCATCTGGTGGGGGGAGGCTCCAAGGATTGTAAGTACATTTATGGAAAGCTATGATTTTTCAGGAAAGACATTGATTCCCTTCTGTACCTCCGGCGGCAGCGGCCTGGGTTCCAGTGCCTCAAACCTGGCTGAATTGACAGACGGCGCCCAGTGGCTTTCCGGCCAGAGGCTAGGTGGGGGAAGTTCCCAGGATGAGGTAATGGAATGGGTAAACGGACTGGGTTTGGCTGTCAGCACAGAATAAAGAAGAACAGCAGGTCATGGCGGAGCGGAGCGTTTTATGCAGGCCGCGTAAAGGATTACCGCCCCGCCTTCCGTCACGGAAGGATACAATATGAACACGAAAATGAAGATAAAGATGGCTGCAGACATTTTGATGACGATATCTCCGCTCGTGCTGACGGCGTACCAAAAACACAGGAGAAATGCTTCGCGAATGGATCGGCTCCGGGATGCCGGTGCTGTTCCTTGTGCATAATCTGCTGAATATCCGATGGTAATGCGGTTTATTCAAAGGGAAATACAAACCGACCGCCTGAGCGGTTTTCAACACAATATAATCGTGCTATGCTATAGAAGGAGAGGCACGGACAACCGTGGTTGAACAGCAGACAGTACAGATGAGGAGGCAGCGGATGGAAATACGGGTTTTGCGCTATTTTTTGACAGTTGTACGGGAAGAAAGCATAACAAAGGCGGCAGAAGTGCTGCATATAACCCAGCCCACCCTGAGCAGGCAGTTGACCCAGCTTGAGGAGGAGATTGGTGTAAAGTTGTTTATAAGGGGCACAAGAAAAATATCCCTGACAAACGAGGGAATCCTGCTCCGAAGACGGGCGGAGGAGATTACAATGCTGGTGGATAAAACAGAAAAGGAGCTGTCCGTACAGGAAGAACAGGTCGAGGGCTGTATTTCCATAGGCTGCGGAGAACTGGCCGCTTTGGAGACTTTGCCGGAGCTGCTGAAATCCTTCATTCAGAGGTATCCGCGTGTCACCTTTGACTTGTTTACCGCAAACGCAGACCAGGTAAAGGAACGCATGGAGGTTGGAACCATTGATATCGGCCTTTTGCTGGAGCCCATTGACATTGACAAGTATGAATTTATCCGCCTTGGCACCAGAGAGCGGTGGGTTGCCTTAATGCGCCCCGATGATCCTCTGGCGGGAAAAGAATGGATTACGGCAAAGGATCTGGCCGGACTTCCCATTATTATGGCCAGACGTGCCCGGCTGCAAAACGAACTGGCAAATTGGTTCGGAGATTACTTTAAAGATCTGAATATTTTATTCAAAAGCAATTTCAGTACCAATGGTGCAATCATGGTCCAAAACGGACTGGGATACTCCCTTGTGGTGGAAGGCTCAACGCTGCTCTGGGATAAGGATAAAATCTGCTGCCGCCCTCTATATCCGGAAATCACTTCAACCTGTGTGCTGGCGTGGAAACGGCAACAGCCGTTCAGCAGGGCAGCTATGAAATTTATTGAATACATGAAAGATTCTATGGCGACAGTAGAAACGTAAAAAAGCAAATTACGGCCATGGACATTGATGGGAAAATACATGCTTTTGCGGCATGAGATACCCATAAAACATAGGTATTTGTTATAGAACTTCTCAGGTATTATAATGTAAGTGCAGGAGGAAATCATATCCCTCCGGCACTTGCTTTTTTTAATTGCTGCTATGATAAAACGAATGCAACACTGGTATGGGCTGCCAAGGACAACTGGTTTATCCATGTCAAAATAAAAAAGAACGGAGGGATGCAGGTGACGATCGAAGATGCGGGCAAACAGGTTCCTATTGATACGGACACATTGAGGTTCTATGAAAAGCAGGGACTGCTGCGGTTGGAATATCTTGACGCGGCCCAGGCGGCAAAGGAACTGCAGGATATTCAGGATATAGATTCCTTAGCAAGGATTGGAGTCGAATTGGAAGAACTCAAGCGTTTAAAAGACTTGATGAACCAGGGGACAGGTACTGTGGAGGAGCAGATCCGTCTTCTGAAAAGGTGTAGGTTCCAGATGCTGGACGATATCCATGTCAGACAGCAGTTGCTGGACCGTATAGATTACATGATTCACACCAGGAAGCAGAACTGACAGAGGATCAATTATAAAAGGAGAGAGAATGATTACGGGAAAAAATATATGTGTCATGCTTGCAATGGGAATAATTATAACAGCAACCGCATGCAGTTCTATCAGCCAGGCGGAGACAGCCGTGGAAACTGAGAGAGCACTGGGAGAAAACGAAGCCAATGGGGCTGTAACAGGATCAAATGGGATACAGACTGCGATAGCGACCGCCGATATGGAGGAGGCCGCTTTGGAGACTCAGGAGAGCCGGGTGTTGATCACCTATTTTTCACGCTGGGGCAATACGAAGTACGAAGATGATGTGGATGCCACCTCATCAGCCAGCATTGTAGTGGATGAGAATGATCTGTATGGAACAACAGAGTATGCAGCCGGAATAATTCAGGAGCTTACAGGCGGAGAACTGCATCTGATTCAGACTGAAACTCCTTATTCAACGGATTTTGATGAGGTCGTCACCAAAAATCACGAGGAAATGAGGCAGGGAACGCTCCCGGCATTGATGAACAGCAGCCTGGACATGTCAGACTATGATGTGGTATTTGTGGGGTATCCGGTATGGGCAACGGATGTCCCTCAGGCTGTCCGTGCCTTTCTTCAGGGGTATGATCTCACTGGAAAGACCGTGGTTCCCTTCTGCACACATGACGGATATGGTGCTGGAAGCAGCTGCTCCACCATCGCTTCCCTTTGTCCCGGAGCGGAGGTAGCCGCCGGGCTTGCTGTGGAGGCAAAGGATGTTCCATCTGCCCGGGACACTGTAAAACAGTGGGTGGAGGGCCTGGGGATCTCATTTGCAGAGGGTGGGAAGATATCAGCGCCAAACGGTGAGATGGCCGTCCGGATTACCATTGGGGACCGGATTTTGGACGGAGTGCTCTATAACAATACCCAGTCACAGCAGTTTATCGCCATGCTTCCCCAGACTATAACTATGTCCGGGTACGGTGGAAGGGAATATTACGGAGTCTTAGACGGCGAAATCCAGACCCAGGGAAATGGTCAGTATTTCTTTGAAGATGGACATATTACTTATTGCCCGGCTAACAATACAGCCGCTATCTTTTATGCCCAGACCAGCCGCCCAGACCTTACCATGGAAGTCTTTCCCATGGGGAAAGTCACGTCAGACCTGGCTGTGTTTGATGAACTTCCGGAAAGCGTGGAGATTACCTTCTCGCTGGCTGAGTAGAAGGCTGGTTTAAAGGGCTTCCATATTAACAAAGAAAATCAGGTAAAAAAATGGAGTATATGTTTTCAAACCGTAGTATAAAAAATATGCTGATTCCCCTGGTCATTGAGCAGGTTCTGGTAATGATGGTGGGAATCGCCGATACCGTGATGATATCTTATGCAGGGGAGGCGGCGATTTCCGGCGTTGCGCTGGTGGATATGATCGGCTATCTGGTGACAACGGTGCTGGCAGCTGTGGATACAGGGGGCGCCGTGATCGTATCCCAGTATCTTGGGAAGAAGGCGAAAGAGAACGCCAATGAATCTGCCAGCCAGCTGGTCACTGTCAGTTTTTTGTTTTCCCTGGCGCTTATGGTATTCTGTGTCCTGTTCCATACCCTGATTTTAAGGCTGCTGTTTGGAAAAGTTATGCCGGATGTTATGGCGGCAGCCAACACGTACTTTGTGATCACGGCGCTGTCTTATCCGTTTCTGGGGCTGTACAATTCATCCGCAGCCCTGTACCGCTCTATGAAAAGGACAAAGGTTACCATGTATGTCTCCCTGTTGATGAATGTTCTTAATATAGCAGGAAATGCAATCGGCATTTTCGTGCTGCATGCAGGAGTGTCAGGGGTGGCGGTTCCCACTTTGATATCAAGGAGCGCGGCGGCGGTTATTATGGTGGGACTGGCGTTTCAAAGCAGCAATGAAATCTTCATATGCTGGAGACACCTGCTTGCATGGAACCGGAAGCTGATAGGGAAAATACTGGGGATAGCCGTCCCCAACGGAATAGAAAATGGGCTGTTTGCTCTGGGTAAGGTGCTTGTAACCAGTATTGTTGCAATGTTTGGAACCACTCAAATTGCAGCTAACGGCATTGCCAACAGCGTGGACCAGATAGCGGTTCTCGTTGTGAATGCAGTCAACCTGGCAATCATTCCATTGGTAGGCCGGTGTATCGGCGCCGGGGAGCAGGATCAGGCCAAGGCTTATACAAAGAAGTTAATGAAGATTTCCTACCTCTATACCGCGATCCTGGGAGGAGTGGTGATTGCTTGGCTGCCGGTGATATTGCAGCTCTTTGACGTGTCAGAGGAGACTTATAAGGTGACCGTCTGGCTGGTTGTTTCACATAATATCCTGGCCATTGCCCTTCACCCCACCTCTTTTAATCTGGCAAACAGCCTGCGGGCGTCAGGGGATGTGAAAATCACCATGTACATAGGCATTGGCTCCATGGTAGTGTTCCGCCTGGGGACAGCGGTGTTACTGGGCATCCTGTGCGGTTTTGGAGTCTTTGGAGTTTGGGCTGCCATGGGAATGGACTGGCTGGCCCGGTCCATGGCATTTACCATACGATATAAAAGCGGGAAATGGAGGCGGATGAAGACTATATAGGTGTCTGCCGGATAAAACAGAGAGAAACAGACAGAGAAAATAGTAAAGGCGGATCGCAGATTCATTCATTTGCGGTCCGCTTTTTGATACAATTTTCAGATGGTGATAATCTGGACATTCTAACCTAATATTAATATAACTGAAACAAAATCCATACAAAACAAAAATATTTTCATGAAATAATATATTCATCAAACAAATATGCAAGGAGGGCTGACATGTAGCGGTGCATCAGAGAGTAAGTAGTAAAAGTCAACAGGAAGAAAGGTAAATGATGTGAAAAAGAAGGCTTTTTATTTAGTGGGATTTGGGATTGCTTTGATTGCTGTGGCAGCAGCCAGGGTGTTTTTTATTCCTGATGAGATGGTGGAAGAAGGAAATGTATCAGTGATCGAGGCTGAACCACCGGAGATAGGAGATATTGAACTTTATACCAGCCTGATCGGGTATGTGGAACCGGAATATATTGCCCGGATTTATCCGGACGCCCCAGGAACAATCACTGAGGTTTTCATAAAGGCCGGGGATACGGTAAAGGCCGGTCAGTCTATATGCACTGTTGATACAAAACTGGTGGAAAGTACGGAAAGTGCCATGAAAAACGCGGAAGTATCCCTTCGGGAAGCCAGAACCGCCTTAAACCGCATGTCGATCCTGTACCAGAGCGGGGGAATTTCCCAGCAGGAATATGAAAACCATATCAATACAGCAGAAAAAGCAGAGATTGCCTATGGGCAGGCGGTGACGGACTATGAAAAACAATATTCTTACAGCCACATGACAGCCCCCATTGGAGGCCGGATTGAAAGCTGCAGCATGGAGGTTCTGGACCGGGTTTTTACAGGCGATCAGCTATGTGTCATAGTCGGTGGGGGTGATACCATGATATCCACCCAGGTAACAGAAGGATTAAGAAAGAGAATACAGACCGGGGATAAGCTTCAAGCCAAAAAGAACGATACAAGCTATTCAGGGACAATTGTAGAAATGAGTGAGATGGCGGATGAAACAACCGGTCTTTATGAAGTAAAGGCAATCCTTGACATGCAGTCCAAGGAACAGCTTTCCACTGGTGCGGTGGTGAAGCTTTCACTGTGTTCATACAGAGTGGAGGACGCGCTGACAGTGTCCGTGGATGCGGTCTACTATGAAAACAGCCGGCCCTATGTATTTACCTATGACAATGGGATCATACATAAGACATTCATTGAATCAGGGATATATGACGCAGAACGTATGGAAGTAAAAGATGGATTGTCCGTACAGGATATGGTGGTAGTGACCTGGAGTCCGGAACTTTATGAGGGAGCCGGGGCGGTTCTGCTGAATGAGAACATGGAACATACGAAGGATGAGGGGCAGCCGATGACGGGAGGGACAGCAAGGTCATGAAGGGATTGACAAAAATTGTGTTAAAACGGCCGGTAACAGTCATCATGTGTCTGCTCTGTCTGGTTGTTTTCGGCTTTTCTTCTGTGAGAAGTGCAAGACAGGAACTGACACCGGAAATGAATATGCCCATACTGATGGTGACCACCACCTATGCGGGGGCCCAGCCCGGGGACGTGGACCAGTTGGTAAGCCAGAAGATAGAGGCCGCAGCCGGCGCTCTGGAGGGGGCAAAGAAAATCACCTCCACTTCCTCGGAGAATTTCTCCATGGTTGTTATCCAGTATGAATATGAAGTGGATCTGAACGAGGCATATGACGATTTAAAAAAGAAGATTGACGAGACAGTGCCGGACCTTCCGGAAGATGCGGATACGCCTGTTATTATGGAACTGGATATGGACAGCGGGACAGATATGACACTGGTGGTGAGCAAAAATGGCGAAGCCAATCAATACGGTTATGTGAATTCAGAAATACTTCCTGAATTTGAGAAGCTGTCCGGGGTGGCGGAAGCAGCCATAGCAGGAGGCAGCGGGGACTACATCCGGATCGAGGTCCTGTCCGAGGAAATGACTCAATACGGACTTTCTTTAGGTTCCATTGCCAATGATGTGGCCACAGCCGAGGTGGAACAGCCTGGGGGAAGTATCAGCGTAGGGCGGAAGGAGGCCTCTGTTTCCACTAGGCTGGGCTTTGATACGGAGGAGTCTTTGAAGGAAATACCGCTGACTGTTTCCGGAGGACATATTGTATATCTGGGAGATGTGGCGAATATTTACACGACCCAGGAAAAGGACCGCAGTATTGCCCATTATAACGGAGAACCTGCGGTAGTCATGTCCATCAGCAAGCAGCAGAGCGTCACTGCGGCGGAGGTTTCCGCCAATGTGAACCGGATGGTGCGTTCCCTGATGGCCGGTGACCCCCAATTAGACATCCATATTGTTAACGACAGCTCTGAGGATATCCGTTCCTCCCTGCTGTCCATTGTGGAAACCATTATTCTTGCCATGGTCCTGTCCATGGCAGTGATATGGCTGTTTTTCGGAGATTTAAAGGCATCTCTGATCGTGGGAAGTTCCATACCGGTATCCATTCTGGCAGCACTTATTTTAATGGGAGCAATGGATTTTTCACTGAATATGCTGACACTGGCAGCCCTGTCCATGGGCGTGGGAATGATGGTGGATAACTCCATCGTGGTTCTGGAAAGCTGCTTCCGCATGACGCAGACAGAGGGAAAAGGGCTGATCGATTATTATCACGATGCCCTGGAAGGAACCGGTATTGTGGCATCCTCTGTATTGGGATCCACCCTGACAACCTGCGTGGTATTCCTGCCCCTGGCTCTGCTGGGCGGAATGGCGGGGCAAATGTTTAAACCCCTTGGATTTACCATTGTTTTCTGTATGGGAGCTTCCTTGATTTCAGCCATTACCATTGTCCCGCTGTGCTATATGCTGTATAAACCCCAGGAAAAAGAGCATGCCCCTTTTTCCCGTCCCGTGGTAAGACTTCAAGAAGCATACCGGAAGGTGATGAGGATGATCCTTCCCAAAAAGAAAACCGTCATGGGAACATCGGTCCTGCTCCTGGTTTTCTCCTTTTTTTTGGCCGGGCAGCTGGGGTTTAACCTTATCAGCGCGGATGACCAGGGACAGATTGCAATTACAGTAGAAATGGCGCCCGGGCTGAAGGATGAGGAAGCGGATGACGTTATCCGCAAGGTGGAGCAGGCTTTTGCAGATTATGGGGAAATGGAGTCCTACGTTGCCAGCTATGGCGGCAGCGGAGCCGGAAGCGATGGTTCGGTCCAGATCATGGTCTACCTGACAGATGACCGTAAAACTCCCACCAAGGAGGCCGTAAAACGATTTAAACAGAAGCTGTCCATGATAACGGATTGCAATGTGTCAGTGGAGGAGAATACAATTGCCGGAATGTCTGATGGGGACGGATATGAGTTGATCTTAAAAAGTACGGACTATAATGAACTAAAAAAAGTCTCGGACCAGATTGTGGCGGAGCTGATGGAGCGCGGGGAACTGACGCGGATCCATTCCACATTGGAGAACTCCGCCCCGGTGGTGGAGGTAATGGTGGATGCCATCGAAGCCAAGGCAGCCGGACTCCTGCCCTCATCTGTGGGACACAGTGTCTATGAAGCCATCAACGGTATCACGGCCACTACCATGAAGGTGAAGGGGGAGGATGTGGATGTAAAGGTGGAATATACTCCAGGGGAGTTTTCATCCGCGGACCAGATACGACAGATGACACTGAGCCTGGATAATGGAAGCTATGTGGCCTTAAGTGATGTGGCCCAGCTGAGCTTTCAGGACAGCCCTGCCAGCATAAGCAGGGAAGATAAACAATATCTGGTGACGATTACCGGCGACTATACCCCTGGGGCAAGGGAGGGAGCAGATGACCTTTTGCTTCAGGAAGTGGTGAAACCAAAACTGAATGCCTCTGTGAACCAGGGCACCAGCAGCATGGATGAGACTACCATGGAAGAAATGACAAACCTGCTGACCGCGGTTCTCATGGCGGTGTTTCTGGTATTTGTTGTCATGGCCGCCCAGTTCGAGTCGCCCCGATTTTCCTTTATGGTCATGACAACCATCCCCTTCAGCCTGATTGGGGCCTTTGGCCTTTTGTTCCTCATGGGAAGCGACATGGGTATGGTTGTTATCCTGGGATTTTTGATGCTCATAGGAACTGTGGTAAACAGCGGTATTTTGTATGTAGATACCGTGAATCAATTCCGTCAGGATATGGAACTGCCGGAAGCACTGATCGAGGCAGGGGCTGTCAGGATGCGTCCCATTCTTATGACCACAATGACAACTGTCCTGTCCATGGTACCAATGGCCCTGGCTCTGGGGCATTCAGGTGAAATGCTTCAGGGGCTGGCAATTGTAAATATAGGCGGCCTGGCAGCTTCCACTGTTTTAAGCCTTTTGATGCTGCCGGTATATTACAGCATTATGAGCGGGAACAAAAAGAGAAAAGTCCGGGTAAGGGAATAAAACAGGAGGCGGAGTTAAAACAGCTGCAGCTATCCCTTGGAACAGCATTATGGAGTCAGGAGCAGGAGATTCTAAGAAATGAAGCAGCATGACGCTGGCACTTCTATTTGTTTTCCAGAATGGGCTGTCTGCTTGGGCGGCAGTCAGATCAGGTCCTGGTGCAGATGTACGCCAGGAAGATGCGGCAATGAAAGCGTCAATGAAAGTGTACGGAGAAACGTTGTGTGATGGGGTACTGGAGTATGAAAAGCTGGAGGAACTGATCAATAGAAATAATCCGGATATGAAATGTGATTGAAGAGGGGGAGGAAAAACTTACAATCGAAATAAAACGGATGTATTCAGATATACAGCAGAAAAGCCAGGAGGTATGCCTGGCACGGATTGGTTATGAGAAAGGGGTCCAGGCCAAAGCTGTGGGGAATGCAGGATACCAGGCCGGGATTTTGAGCCAGGAAGAATATCTGGAGAAAGAATTGGCATTCCTCCAGGCAGAAACAGCTCTCCAGTCAGCCAATCTTGCATTGCAGCAATCGCTGGATATATATAGATGGGCGGTCCTGGGTGCGGTGGATATATAACAGGCCTGGGATATCCAGCATGGTGCTTGACATGTCCGGAATCGGCATTATAATAAAGGGTGAGAGTAAATTGCACCCCGAAGGTGTAAGAATGAGAGGGATGTATGGAAAGCAATAAAAGGGTATCCATTATCGATGTGGCAAAAAAGGCCGGGGTTTCCATCGCAACTGTCTCCAGGGTCATCAACCAAAATGGTGGATATTCCAAGGAGACGGAAGAACGGGTCAGAAAGACCATAGAAGAGTGCGGATTTACACCTAATGTCAATGCCATTGGCCTGCGGACCAACCGCAGCAACAGTATAGGCGTCATTGTCCCGGACATCACCAATGAATTTTTTGCCAGAATCATACGGGAATTGGATACCTTTCTTTTAAGCCGGCGCTATTCCCTTCTTGTCTGTAATTCCAATGAAGACTATATGCTGGAGAACATGCATATCAAGGGACTGGCTGAAAAGCATGTGGACGGAATCATCTATATATCGGGACAGAATGAGATCAAAGAGATCAGCGAGATCAAGAACCTACCCATTGTCTACATCGACCGGGCGCCCAAGAACGCGGAGGTTCTGATCCTTTCCGACAATGAGACGGGCGGATATCTGGCGGGCAGGGAGCTGATCGCCAAGGGATGCACGAAGATCCTGTTTCTTAGGGATATCCGCTATGCGTCCACGATCCGCAGCCGTAAGGAGGGATTTATTCGGGCACTTGGGGAGAACGGCATATCCTTCAGCGAGGAGCTGGAGATGAGCTGTTTTCCGGAATATGAGGAAACCAGAGGCGTGATGGAGCGTCTGCTGCGGGAAAAGGGATGTTTTTTTGACGGGATTTTCACTACCAATGATATGATGGCTCTGGCATGCATCAATGTGCTGATGGAGAACCGGATCAAAGTGCCTGACCAGGTCAGGGTGGTTGGATTTGATAATATTTCCCTGTCCCAGTTTGCAAACCCCCAGATCACCACCATTGCCCAGGACACAAAGGAACTGGCCCTCCATGCAGGCGAAACCATACTGAAAATGATAGAAGGGAAAGAGATCAGGAAGAAAAAAACGATCATACCGGTGCGGCTGATCGCACGTGGGACCACATAATTGCATGCAGGCCCAACATAAGTGTACGCGTAACCACACGGTCTCATAAGAACCACATGGTCTTCGGTGAAATTATATGAATAGGAAAACCTTTCCGTAAGGCGGGAAGGCTTTTTTTACGCTTATTGAGAAAACGTTTACTGATATTAATATAAATGATGCACAAATTATTAATATTAATTTCGTCAAAATAGTAGAAATAAACATTTTATATTGACTTTTATTACGTAAAGGTTTACTATTCAGTTACAAGATACGAAAACCTTTACGTAAAACAGGAGGCTGCGGATGGATGAAAAAAAGAAACCTTCTATTGTGGATGTGGCAAAGTGGGCCGGAGTTTCTACGGCTACTGTATCCAGAGTGATCAACCATAACGGCGGCTATTCCAGAGAGACGGAGGAAAAGGTGAAAAAGGCAGTGAATGAGTGCGAGTTTACACCCAATGCCAATGCCATCGGGCTAAGGACCAACAAAAGCCGCTGCATTGGCGTGATCGTACCGGATGTGACCAACGAATTCTTTGCCAGGATCATCCAGGAGCTGGATTTTTATCTGCTGAAGCACAAATATTCTCTTTTGATCTGTAATTCCAACGAGGGCTACGAGCTGGAGAATATGCACATCCGGGGACTGATCGAAAAGCACATTGACGGGATCGTCTACATATCGGGACAGAATGAGATCAAGCACACAGGTAAGATCCGGAACATTCCCGTGGTTTACATCGACCGGGCGCCCAAGAACGCGGAGATGCTGATCATGTCGGATAACCAGGAGGGCGGGTATCTGGCAACCAGGGAGATGGTCCGAAAGGGCTGTTTAAGGATTCTTCTGCTGCGGGATGTGCGCTGTGCCTCCACCATCCGATACAGAAAGGAAGGGTATCTGCGGGCGCTGAGGGAAGGCAATATCCCATATAACGAAGAGCTGGAAGTGAGTTGCTTTCCTGAGTATGCCCAGGCGCGCAGTGTTATGGACCGGCTCATGAAGTCCAGGGGATGTTTTTTCGATGGGATATTTGCCACCAACGACATGATGGCCCTGGCCTGTATCAATGTCCTTTTGGAGGCCGGGGTAAAGATACCGGAGGAGGTGAAGGTAGTGGGATTTGACAACATTTCCCTGACACGGTTTACCAGCCCCCAGATCACTACCATCACCCAGGACACAAGGCAGATGGCCCTGGCCGCGGGCAGCACGATACTTAAGATGATACAGAAGAAGGAGATCCGTGAAAAGACAACGATTATCCCGGTCACACTGGAGGTAAGAGGCACGACCTGAGGATGGACTGCAAGTACCGCGCAGGCCAAAAAGAAAAGAGGAGGATTTATGGAGACATTAGTAAAAATGGAAGGTGTTACCAAGGTGTTTCCCGGCGTCAGGGCCCTTGACAACATTTCATTTGAGATCAAGGCGGGAGAGGTTCACGTTCTCATGGGAGAGAACGGGGCGGGAAAGTCCACACTGATGAAGATATTAAGCGGCGTATACCAGCCCACCTCCGGGAAGATAACAGTGAAAGGGAAGGAATTTTCCCATCTGACGCCCACGGATTCCTATGAGTGCGGCATCAGCATCATTTACCAGGAGTTGAGCGTGATCAATGAGCTGTCCATCCTGGAAAACCTGTTTGTGGGAAAGCTGCCCACAAAGCGGGTGGGAGGAATCCCGGTGGTGGATTATAAGGGCATGACGGCCAGGGCCAAAGAGGTGCTTGATAAGGTTGGACTGAAGCGCAAACCCGGCCAGCTGGTGGAGGAGATCAGCATCTCCGAAAAGCAGCAGTGCGAGATAGCCAAGGCCCTGATCTCCAATGCGGATGTAATCATTATGGATGAACCCACCTCCTCCCTGACCACGTCCGAGACAGCCCATCTGTTTGAGATCATCCGGCAGCTGAAGGCGGAGGGAAAAGGAATCGTGTACATTTCCCATAAAATGGATGAAATCAAGGAGATCGGGGATGTGATCACGGTATTGAAGGACGGCACCTATGTGGGCACCAGGAACGTGAAGGAGATCACCCTGGATGATGTGATCCGCATGATGGTGGGAAGGGAGATCAAGGGAACCTACCACAATGAATCCGTCCAGGACTTCAGCGGGGAACCGGTTATCTTTGAGGCCAGGAACATGAACCGGAAGGACGGCCGGGTGCGCAATGTGTCCTTCCAGGTGAGAAAAGGGGAGATCGTGGGGTTTGCGGGCCTTGTGGGAGCGGGCCGAAGCGAGCTGATGAACGCAATTTTCGGAGCCGAGCCAAAGCTTTCCGGCCAGGTGTTTATCGGCGGGGAGGAAGTGACCATCCGCTCCCCCTATGAGGCCATCAAAAACGGTTTGGCCATGGTGACGGAGAACCGGCGCGAGACTGGATTCCTCAACAATTTCAGCATTAAACAGAACATTTCCATTGTCCCCTTTTTAAAGACATCCAGGGCAAACGGTCTGGTGGGCCTGGTGGACAACAAGGCGGAGGAGGAATACGCGGCAAAGCAGAAGCTGGATATGAACATCAAGTGCCGCGATGTGGAACAGAATATAACGGAGCTTTCCGGAGGCAACCAGCAGAAGGTGATCCTGGGAAAATGGATGGCTGCCGAGTCCAGAGTGATCATATTTGACGAGCCCACCAAGGGTATCGATGTGGGAAGCAAGAGCGAGATCTACGTGCTCATGCGGCGGCTGGCGGACCAGGGAAAGGGAGTCATCATGGTCTCCTCGGAGATGCCGGAGCTTTTGTCCGTGTGCGACACCATCTGCGTGTTCCGGGACGGCGAGATCCGCATGACCTATGGGATCAGTGAGGCAACAGAAGAAAATATTTTAAAATCATCAACCGGTGAAGAGTGATCAGGAGGGGAAGAACCATGAATAATCAGACGGAAATAAAAACAAAACCAAGTTTCGGCGTACTTTGGCAGAAATACGGCACCATAGGCATTTTCCTGCTGCTTCTGGGGGTGCTGACCATTGCAAAACCGTCCAGTATCTTTAACCCGGACAGTATTCCGCAGATCCTCAAACAGAGCGCGGTAAATATCCTTCTGGCCCTGGGTGAATTCTTTGCAATCCTGATCGCGGGCATCGACCTTTCCGTGGGCGCGGTGGCAGGCCTGGTGGGTATGCTCACCGCCATGCTGATGGTAAACGGCATCCCCGTGATACCGGCCCTTATCTTAGGCATCCTGATCGGCATGTTTATCGGCTTCTGCAACGGAATGCTGGTCAATAAGACCGGACTTCATCCCTTTATCATCACGCTGGGCACCCAGTCCATCTTCCAGGGCCTGATGCTTGTGATCTCCAATTCCAGGAATATTTACGGCTTCCCGGCATCCTTTACAAGGACCATGAGCGCCAGTATTCTCTACATACCGGTCCCTGTGATCATTGCGCTGATCGTGGCTGCCTTCTGTGCGTTTTTCACCACCAAATGCAAGGCGGGAAGAAACATCTACGCCCTGGGCGGAAACATGGAAGCGGCCTGGTACTCAGGCGTCAATGTAAACCTTCACCGTCTTCTGGTATTCATGATCTCCGGAACCTGCGCCGGAATCGCAGGCATCGTGCTTCTGGGACGCGTGGGAGCGGCTGCGCCCACGGCAGGTACGGGATATGAGACATACGCCATTGCGGCAACCATCATTGGCGGCACCAGCTTTATGGGCGGCAAGGGCAAGATCCTGGGCGTTGTGATCGGCGGCATGATCATCGGTATTATCAACTACGGCATGACGGCCCTGATGATCCCCAGCAGTTACCAGAAGATCGTAATGGGAGCCTTGATCATCATATCCGTGGCCATTGATCATTTTGTAGCGAAAGCTAAGAAATAAGGAGGAGAACTACAATGAAACCAATGTTTAACCCATCTCTGATGTGCATGGACCTGCTCAATATCAAGGAGCAGCTTCAGATTTTAAATACAAGGGCTGATTTTTACCATGTGGATATTATGGACGGACACTATGTGAAGAATATCACCCTGTCCCCGGATTTCTGCAAAGCCATCCGTCCGGTGTGCCGTATCCCCCTGGACTGCCATTTGATGGTCACAACCCCTGATGATTTTATCGAACCCCTGGCCAAGGCGGGGGCGGGATTCATCTGCCCTCATGCGGAGACCATTAACGCGGATGCGTTCCGTATTGTGAACAAAATCCGCTCCCTGGGGTGCAAGGTGGGTGTTGTGCTGAACCCGGCCACCCCGGTATCCTACATACAGCACTACATCCATCTGCTTGATAAGGTGACGGTGATGACCGTGGACCCCGGCTTTGCAGGACAGCCCTTTATCAGGGAAATGCTGGATAAGATAAACGAACTTAAAGTACTGAAGGAAGAGAAGGGATACAAGTATCTGATCGAGGTGGACGGCTCCTGCAATGAGAAAACCTTTGGGGATCTGGCAAAGGCCGGCACAGAGGTTTTTATCGTAGGCACATCCGGCCTGTTTCATCTGGACCCGGATCTTGCAACAGCATGGGATAAAATGATGGATAACTTTAATAAGGCTGTAAGTCGGTAAGGTGGGAGCAATATGGGACTTGTAATAGGGATTGACATCGGAGGAACCAATTTCCGTCTGGGCTGCGTGGCAAAGGACGGAGTGCTAAGCCATTTTGAAAAAAAATCCAGCGCGTCCATGCTGAAGGAAGGCGCTGTGGAGATCCTGTGCAGGGAGATCAGGGATTACATGGAACGGTACTCTCTGGCAGGAAAGGTGGACGCCATATCCGTGGGAGTGCCGTCCGCTGTCAGCAAGGATAAGAGTTTTGTGTACTCCACCCCCAATTTAAAGGGGCTGGAAAATGTGGACCTGGGCCATCTTCTGGAAAAAGGCCTGGGAATCCGGGTGTTTGTGGACAGGGACGTCAACTATCTGCTCTGCCATGATATTAAGAAATATAATCTGGACCCGGAAGGGGATAAAACCATACTGGGCATGTATCTGGGCACCGGATTCGGCAACGCCATCTATGTAAACGGACGTTTCCACGCTGGCAAGAACGGGGTGTCCGGGGAGCTGGGCCATGTTCCATTCTTCCATCTGAAGGAAATATGCCCCTGCGGCAACGAGGGGTGCGCGGAGCTTCGGTGCTCGGGCGCCCATCTGCAGCGGATCCGCAACCAGTACTACCCGGAGACGGAGATCGGGGATATTTTCACAAAACACGGAAATGAGCCTGCCATCCGTGAGTATGTGGAATACCTGGCCTACCCCATCAGCACGGAGGTGACGATCCTGGACCCGGATTATGTGGTCATGGGGGGAGGCGTCATGATCATGAAGGATTTCCCCATGGAAAATCTGATCCGGCAGGTAAAAAAGAGAACGCGCCATCCCTATCCATCGGAGAACCTGGAATTCATTTTCCCGGAGCACACACAGACCAGCGGTGTGGCAGGCGGCGGACTGGCGGCTTTTGACGCTATGAAGAGACAGTGAAATTCACGTCAGGGAGCGTGGCCGGGCTATCGTTCAGTCTGTGCTTCAGACATGCCCCCGTGGACGGGAAAAATAAAATCAAGATAAAAAAGGAGAGGTAAAAATGAAGAAAAGAATGTTAGCAGCAGCACTTTCAGTGGTAATGGCGGTAAGCCTTTCAGCGTGTACGTCCGGCGGTACGGCCGAGACAACAACAGCTGCGGCAAAAACCGAGGAAGCAGGGACCGAGGCGGCAAAGGACGGGGAGAGCGGGGCAGAATCCACAGAGGAAGCCAAAGAAGCTTCCGCCGGCACCAGCGACAAAAAATACGCGGTTATCTTAAAAACACAGGCCACGGACTTCTGGGTTAAGATGTGGAAGGGCGTTGAGGCGGAGACCGCGGCAAAGGGCGTGAAAGTGGACCTGTACTCCGCGCAGAGCGAGGATGACTTAGAGGGACAGCTCACCATCCTGGAAAGCTGTATCCAGCAGGGATATGACGGAATTGCCATCGCCCCTCTTTCCAGCGTAAATGTGCTTCCGGGCATTGGCGAGGCAACGGAAAAGGGCATTATCATCGTGGATGTGGATGAGAAATTTGACGAGACAGAGCTGGCTAACCAAGGCGGCGCATGCGTTGCGTTTGTTGCAACCGACAATGTGGCCGTGGGCGCCAAGGGCGCACAGTACATTGTGGACACGGCAGGCGAGGGAGCCAAGGTGGCCATCATAGAGGGGAAATCCGGCAACCAGTCCTCCGAGGACAGGACACAGGGCGCAAAGCAGGCATTTACAGACGGTAAGATGGATATCATCAGCAGCCAGGCAGCTGACTGGGACCGCCAGAAGGCCATGGATATCGCGTCCACTCTGATCCAGCAGAACCCGGATCTTAAGGGAATCTACTGCTGTAATGACGGCATGGCACTGGGCGCTGTCCAGGCTGTGATCAATGCCAACAAGCTGGGCGAGATCATGGTAGTGGGAACGGACGGGGATGCAGAAGCGGTTTCATCCATTGCAAACAATGAGCTTAGCGCAACCGTTGCACAGGATCCGGCACAGATCGGAGCAACCAGCCTGGATCTTCTGATCGATGCAGTTGCAAGCGGAACCAAGGGCGAGGTTGGCAAGTTCCCGGAAAAGACCCCGGTTGAGTCTGTTCTGGTAACTGCTGATAACGCAGCTGATTTCCAATAATGATATGAGAGATGGGGGCTGCATCAGACAATGCAGCCCCTGTTTTAATAAAACAGAGTACAATTTTGACGGAACAAAGCATTAATTTGACGGAGCATAGCACGAATTTTACAAATGCAGGAGGCGGAATATGAGAGTTGGATTTGGTAATGACCATGTGGCGGTTGAGCTTAAGAACGTATTGATGGAGCATTTGCGGGAAAAGGGATATGAGTGCATTGATTTTGGACCCTCTGATCCGGCGGATAAGGTGAATTACCCGGAGCCGGGCCGTCTGGTGGCGGAGGCCCTGATGCGGGGTGAGATCCATAAGGGCGTACTGATCTGCGGCACAGGGATCGGCATATCCCTGGCAGCCAACAAGGTGCCGGGCATACGGGCCGCCGTGTGTTCGGAGCCGTATTCTGCAAAGCTTACAGTGGAGCACAACAATGCCAACATCATTGCCATGGGCGCAAGAGTGGTGGGCACAGAACTGGCCAAGATGATCGTGGACGAATTCTTTGCAGCCCGGTTTGAGGGGGGAAGACACGCCATGCGTGTGGACATGATATCTGAAATCGAAGCAAAATACGGGGCAAAATGGCATGAGTAAGCTGATCGGTGTGGAGATAGGAGGTACAAAGCAGCAGATCGCGGTGGGCACGGCGGACGGGACCATCCTGGATGTAAGACAGGTCAAACTGGGCGAAAAGACAAATGCCGCTGATATCCTGGCCTGGATCAGGGAAAATATCTGCCGGATCATGAACGAGTGTGAGGTGGGAGGCATTGGAGTGGGGTTTGGCGGTCCTCTGGAGTCTTGTTCCGGCCGGGTGCTGTGTTCCCTGCAGGTGCCGGGATGGAAGGATTTCAGGCTGAAGGACTGGTTTGAGGAGCATTTTAATGTGCGGTCCGTGATTGTCAACGATACGGTGCTGGGAGGGATCGGGGAACTGATCCTGGGAAATGGAGCCGGGAGCAGCCGGTTTTTCTACACAAATATCGGCACCGGAATCGGCGGAGGACTGTATATCGACCGCAGGTATTATGACGGATCAGGCTACGGCGCCTGCTATCTGGGGAATACATGGGTTCCTGACTGGAGAGGCGCCGTGATGGGAGAGTGCTCCGTACCGGGAGCCGGGACCAGGCTGGAACTGATTTGTTCCGGGAAAAGCATTGAGGAACGGCTGAATATTCCGGGCTATGTCCCTGCCGGGTCTGTCCTTGCAAAAAAGGGCGGAAGGATCACATGCCAGGACCTGGCGGAGGGGGCGGGGAGGAATGACCGGTTCTGCCGTGAAGAACTGGAACGGACCGCTTCCACCTTTTCCATTGGTCTGGCCAATGTGCTGGCCATCGCAGCACCTGACCGGATCGCCATAGGCGGCGGTGTTGCCAAGATGGGAGAACCGCTCTTTTCGCGCATCAGGAATTACACGGATGAATATTCCTTTGTGGCGGACCGGGGACATTATGAGATCGTGGAAAGCAGTCTCATGGACCATGCGGTGCTGGCAGGGGGACTGTTGGTGGCGGGAAGGCCGCAGCTGGCCGGGTGGAAAGGCGAAAAGGAATAGATGAAACTGCTGACACTTGAGGTTTTATACTCAAGTGTTTTTTATATCACAGCAAATAAATACAAATATAGATAGAGTTGCATATCTATGGTTATATTATGATCCGTCACTCGGGTACAAGGGATTAGGAGAAGTAAAAGATAGCTTTTATCAACAGGAATGTTGTCTGATTCAGGCGCTTATGCTATAATAAACAAATATGGACAGAGGTTCAAAGAGGCTGCGCCGCATACAATTTCGCCGGGCCATTCAGGTTCCTGATTATCCTGCCTCTTATCATCAAACAAAGGATATTTTACTCCATAAATGAGTTGAAAATACAAATGATCCGTCATGCCGTTTAAGTCCTGTACAAAACAAATGCAAAAGGCGTTGGCGATTAACCGGATGTGGAAAGGATGGTAGAGATGAAGAGTACAATGACAGCATGGGAGACGCTGCTCGAATTTTGCCGTGCCTGGTTTGAGCATCGCAGCGCTGAGGAGGCCCATGCCTTTTTAGCGGATGAGGTCTGCTTTGTGGGTACGGGAGAGAATGAGTTCGCCAACGGACTGCAGGAAATGCGTGAATATCTGGAACATGACATCCGGGAAATCCCGGAGCCTTTTTCTGTCAATCTCACACTCTATCAGGAGCAGGAACTCAATGACCATGTACGCAACTTGTCTGTTGGGATAACGCTCATCAATACGCAGTACAGCTGGAGACTGAGGGGATTTTTTACCCTGGTCCGGATCAAAGGGCTCTGGCGTTTTTGCACGCTGTGGTTTTCGGAACCCGGAGGCAGCCAGCGGGGGGATGAGCACTATCCACGTGCTCTGGTTATGGAGAACATTGTCCGCCAGCGTCAGGAACTGCTTAACGATTCCCTGCCCGGAGGCATGATGGGCGGGTATCTGGAAGAGGGATTTCCGTTTTATTTTGTTAATAAACGGATGTTGGAGTACCTGGGATATGACTGCGAGGAGGAATTTGTTACCGATATCCACGGCATGGTCTCAAACTGCATCCACCCGGATGACAGGTCCATGGTGGACGGGGAGGTGGTCCGCCAAATGGCCAAAGGCCGTGAATATACGGTGGAATACAGGATGAAGAAACGGGACGGAACCTACATCTGGGTCCATGACCAGGGCCGCGAGACAACAGCGGAGAACGGCAAGCGGGCTATCCTGTCGGTGTGCATTGATATTACAGCGCAAAAAAAGGCCCAGGCTGAAATCATGCACTTGTATAATAATGTACCGGGCGCCGTGTTCCGCTGCCGGTTTGATGACGGCTTTACGGTTGCTGATGCAAACGATGGCCTGTATGAGTTTTTAGGTTATACCAGGGAGGAATTTGCCGCCCTGGGGAACCGGATGTCCTCTGTGGTCTGCCCTGAGGATATGGAGGCCATGAAATGCAAGATCGCGGCGGACACGGGCCGCGAGGGCGCCATACGGGACGAACACCGGTTAGTCTGCAAGAATGGGATCGTAAAATGGGTATCCCTGAAAGCCCAGATGTTCATGGAAGACGGCGAGCAGTATTTTTATGGCGTTTTTGTGGATATTACCGAAGAAAAGCAGGTGCAGGAACGGGTCCGGGAACTTTATGAAAAGGAATTGGCCTATTTTGCTCAGGCAGCCTCGGCAAAGGGGAGCATCCAGGGCCGTGTCAATGTCACGCAGAACAAGGTGGAGAACTACATGGCTGCATCTGATACCGCCATTGCTGCGCTGGGGGATTCCTATGAAAAAACCATAAAAAAGCTGGCAGGTTCCGCTGTGGATCCCGGTTATGGTGAGCATATCCGTACCGTCCTTTGCAGAAAGCAGGCGTTAGCCAGTTTTGCGGCAGGGAAGACGGATTACCACTTTGAATTTCTCCGCAAACGAAATGGCGGTGGAGCCTTTTGGAGCAGCACAAATTTCCGGTTTCATCAGAACATGGAAAGCGGAGATATCATTGCTTTTTTCTATACACTGGATCTTACGGAGCAGAAATTACAGGAGCAGCTGCTCAACCGTGTTACAAATCTGGGGTATGATATTGTAACGGAGATCAATCTTTTGACCGGAGAATACCGGCTGGCGGGCCGGTCCAGTGACTGGGAAATGACGGTTCCCGTCCAGGGTGATTTTGGGGAGGAGGTCAGGCGGATCGCCCAAACCGCTGTTCATGAAGACGGACAGCGGGAGTTTATGGAAAAACTTGATTTTGAATATATGAAGCAGCAGCTTTCACAGCAGGATTCCTATACCTTTATCGTGGAATTGATCCAGGATGGCTGTGCCAGGGTCAAACGGTTCCGGCTGCTCTATATCAGTAAGGAATTGGGGCGGGTATGCATGACCCAGTCCGACCTGACAGATGTGATCCGGCAGGAACAAAGGCAAAAGGATGCGCTAAGTGCGGCTCTGGCAGCCGCAGAACAGGCAAATGCGGCCAAAAGCGATTTTCTTTCACGTATGAGCCATGAGATCCGCACCCCCATGAATGCCATTATCGGAATGAGTGCCATAGCAGCGCAGTCAATCGGGTCCGGGGATCATGAACAGGCAGCGGACTGTATTTCCAAGATCGGCATCGCCTCCCGTTTTCTGCTGTCACTTATCAATGATATCCTGGATATGAGCCGGATCGAGAGCGGCAAAATGCTTCTGAAAAATGAAAAGATCCCTACAGAGGAGTTCCTGGGCGGGATCAATTCCATCTGCTATTCCCAGGCAGCGGCAAAGGGCGTTGAATACGAGTGTATCGCGGACCCTGTGCTGGATGACTATTATATTGGGGATGCCATGAAGCTGCAGCAGGTCCTGCTGAATATCCTGTCCAATGCCATCAAATTCACAGGTGAGAAGGGCAAGGTCACCCTGTCCGCAGAACTTCGCAAAAAAGATAAGAGCGGAGCGGAACTTCGTTTCATTGTCAATGATACCGGGATTGGGATGGGGGATGAGTTCCTTCCCCATCTGTTTGAACCGTTTGCCCAGGAGTCCATGGGTACTACTTCCCTGTATGGAGGGACCGGGCTGGGCCTGTCCATTTCCAAGAATATCGTGGAACTGATGGGCGGAAGGATCACAGTGCGGTCCATCAAAGGAATCGGATCTGAGTTTACCGTGGATGTGCGGCTTGGGATCACCGAGGAGGAAAAGCTTCGTTACAACAAGAAAAAACAGACATATAATTTTTCTAATTTAAAAACCCTGGTGGTGGATGATGACGTGGCCGTATGCGAAAGCGCGGTGTCTACCCTGAGGGAGATCGGCATCACCGCGGAGTGGGTGGACAGCGGACTTAAAGCCATTGAACGCGTCCGCCAACTGTGGGCATCGGGCAGATATTATGATATCATCCTGGTGGATTGGAAGATGCCCGACATCGATGGGATTGAGACAGCCCGGCGCATACGGGAAATTGCGGGGCCGGAGGTCACCATTATCATAATGACAGCCTATGACTGGGTCGCCATTGAACATGAGGCCAGGCGGGCAGGCGTCAATCTGCTGATGAGCAAGCCGATGTTTAAATCCTCACTGATCTCCGCCTTTTCCAAGGCGCTGGGAGAAAAAGAGGAAAACCATCAGGAGGACAAGCCCGCCGTGTTCGACTTTACCGGCTGCCGCCTGTTTCTTGTGGAGGATAACGCCATCAACACAGAAGTGGCTGTTGTCCTTTTGGAACACAGGGGATTTGCCGTGGACACGGCTGAAAACGGACTCCGCGCTATTGAAATGTTCAGCAAGGCGGAGCCGGGCTTTTATGATGCGATCCTGATGGATATCCGGATGCCGCTGATGGATGGTCTCACTGCAGCCACAAACATCCGGCATATGAGTAATGCCGATGCCAGGACCATTCCTATTATTGCCATGACAGCCAATGCGTTTGATGACGATATGGAAAAGAGCAAAGCAGCCGGAATGAACGCACATTTGGCAAAGCCCATCGAACCGGAGCGGCTGTACCAGGTTTTGTATGATTTTATAATGGGCAGAGAGGAGTCATAGGCAAGATCGGAGCTGAAAGATGCCTGAGTTTTTTGTCAAAGTGGAAAGGAGGCGCGCAGCATGATGGGGGAACTCTCCTTATCCGGGACGCCGGAGAACAAATCGAAAGAGGAATGGGCCAACCTGCAGAATGAAGAGCTGAGGGGAATCCTCAGCAGTATTCCCGGCGGGCTGGGCGTGTACCAGTATGACGGGGAACGCATTACGCCGGTCTTTCATAACCCTGCGTTTTATGCCATCATGGGGTATTCACCGGAGCATGCCCGGCAGGTGGAGCGGGAAATGACGTATCTGGGTGTGCACCCGGACGATATTCCAGTGTTAAACGGGCATGTGCAAAAGGCGCTCCGGGATAACGGGCGGCTGGAATACACGTGCCGCCTGTGGAATGATGAGCGCCAGGAGTACCGCTGGCTGCACACCACAGGTGTAGCCAAGCCCTGGAAAAACGGGAAAAAGCTGCTGTACAATATTTATGATGATGTAAGTGAACAGCATCAGCTCAAGGAGGAACTGGTCTCGGCCAATGAGAAAACCCAGAATATCATAAACGCAATCCCTGGCGGCATTGCCATCTACCGGGTCTCGGATATTTTTGAGACAGTATATTTCTCCGAGGGCGTTCCGGCCCTGTCCGGTTACTCAGTGGAAGAGTACAGGGATCTGGTCCAACAGAATGCGGCACTTATGATCTATGAGGAAGATCTGGGACTGGTGGAAGCAAAGGCAAGGGAGATTATTAAAAGCCGCAAAACGGCTGTGATGGAATTTCGCAAAAAACACCGTAACGGCTGCCTGGTGTGGGTCCGGGCCCAAGCCAAGTGGATGGGCGAGGATGGAGGGTATCCGCTGCTTCACTGTGTTTTCCACAATATTTCAGACCTCAAGGACGCGCAGTTTGAGATGGAGCAGCTGTTGAATTCCATTCCCGGCGGGATTGCCAGTTACCGGTTGGAGGAAAATCGTCTGATCCCTGTTTTTTATTCAGACGGAGTACCGGCCATGTCCGGTCACAGCAGAGAGGAGTATGACACCCTGGTGGGTGAAGATCCCCTCTCTGCCGTCTATCCTCTTGACCGGGAAAGGGTAAGGGACTCTGTAACCGCGGCGCTGCTCAGCGGAGAAGTCCTGGATATCTCCTACCGGATGTATCACAGGAATGGAAAACTGATCTGGCTGCATGTGAGAGGCCGGCGCATGGGTCCATTAACCGAAACAGCCAGATTCTATGCGGTGTTTACAGGTATGTCGGAGGAAACCCGCCTGTTCCAGAATATGACCAACGACACCGCGGACGGCATTTACGTGATTGGAAAAGACAATTATGAGCTGTACTATGTAAACGAGTCCGAGGATCTGTTTGCCAAAGACCGTTCCTGTCTGGGACAAAAGTGCTATACTGCGCTTCACGGCAAACGTGAACCATGTGAATTCTGTACGTTGAGAAGCCATAAGCCGGACGGGAAAGAACACGAAATGGTCATAAAAGATACCGGCCAGATCTTTACCACACACTTTCGGGAAATAGACTGGAATGGAATACCGGCCTATGTGAAATATATCCGTGATGCCACAGAGGAGGCTGAGATGCGCAGGGAACGTGACCGTCTGGAACAGTATTTTCAGAACATGCTGAAAAATCTGCCCGGCGGTGTGGCTGTGGTCCGATATGAGGAGGATGGGAGTATGGTCCCTGAGTATATCTCAGAAGGCCTTGCGGCCACCACTGGAATGTCTTTGGAAGAAGCATGGGCGCTCTACCGGAAAGATGCACTGACCGGTGTCCATCCGGACGACCGGGAGCATGCACTGCAGCAGTTGTCCGAGTACCTTGCCAGCGGCAGGAAACGCTGGGAGATCGAATACCGGCTGTTGAATGGTTCCGGGGACTATGTATGGGTCAAGAATACACTGTCCCTCATTCAGCACAGAGGCGGGGAGCGGAGGATCTATTCCGTCTACAGTGATATGACAAAAGAACGGGAGGAAAGGGCCCACGTCCGGCAGCAGTATAACGACCTGATCCTGCAGCATTATCAGAAATCTGATCCCAACGCGCTGGTGCTGGGCCACTGCAACATCACACAAGATTATATTATAGAGATCATAGACCGGACCGGTATGGACCTTAGAAAGACCTTCGGCTCTGTCCGTGAGGAATTTTTCACCGGTCTTTCCACCCTGATCCCAGATAAAAAGGAACAAGAGGGATTCCTGTATATCTACCTGCGCGAACCGGCCCTGGCCGCCTTTGAACGGGGAGAACTGGAACATACAAATGAATACTATGTGGAACTGCCCCATGAGGAGAGCGGCCGGTATATACAATTTGAGATGCACATGGTTTCCACACCTGACAGCGGGGATGTTACCGGAATTTTGACGGTAAGGGATATCACGGAGCAGACGGTTTCTCACCGGATCCTGCATCAGCTTTCGGTTACCGGTTATGATTTTGCAGCCGATCTGGATCTGACACGGGACACCTACAAGATCCTGTCCCTGGACGCCAACGCCCGATTTGTGCCTCCCAAACAGGGAAACCACTCCCAGTGGACAGAATATATGATGGAGAACCGGGTCGTTCCAAAGGACCGCAAGCAATATTGGAACAGTCTGAACCTGGACCAGATGGCCCGGCGCCTGAAACAGGAAGGCGCCTATACATTTTCTTTCTCCCTGATTGATGATGATGGGGATATCAGGACCAAGAACATGACGGTTTCCCCCATTGACCTTCGGCTGGGACGGGTCTGCCTGTCCAGAACAGACATTACAGAGTCTATCCGGGAACAGCAGCGCCTGCTGCGGGTGATCGCCTATACCTGTGAACTGGCAGGTTTCATTGACGTTTCCACAGGCAGTCTTTCCATGTATACCAGACAGATGGTTTTAGAGAACCTTCCGCCCCATACGGCACCGGATTATAACGGAGTATTGGATAATTTGGTAGGTTACTACGAAGCAGCAGCGGACCGCAAGGCCATAAAACGGCAATTTTGCCTGGAAACCCTGATGGATCAGCTGGAGGAAAAACCGGAGGGCTATGATCTTGTTCTGCCTTATCAGTGGAAGAACAGTTTGCGGTACAAACAGGTCAATGTATTGTGGGGAGACCAGAACCACCGGACGGTCTGTCTGGTGCGGTCTGATGTGACGGAAATGCTGGCCGCAGAGCGGGCATCGAAAGCAGAGCTGGAGCGGGCGTTGTCGCTGTCCAGGGAAGCCAGCCGGGCCAAAAGCGACTTTTTGTCAGCAATGAGCCATGACATCCGCACCCCTATGAATGCCATCATGGGAATGACCACCCTGGCAAACGCCAATATAGGCGATCCCGACCGTGTACAAAGCTGCCTGCAGAAGATAGCCACATCTTCCAAGCATCTGCTGAGCCTGATCAATGATATCCTGGACATGAGCAGGATCGAGCAGGCCAAGATCAGACTGAACCGGGAGCGGATCTGCCTGCCCAAACTGGCCGGACAGGTATCGGAGATCATAGAGACTCAGGCGGATGAGGCCGGACTGCGGTATGACGTCCGGATCGGCAGGATACATACCCCGTATTTCTATGGGGACGCCCTGCGCATCAGCCAGATTTTGATCAACATCCTGGGAAACGCGGTAAAGTTCACGCCAACGGGGGGAACCATAGGATTTTCTGTGGAGGAGCTTTCCTCTGCAAAAGGGAAACACCAGGCATGCTATCGCTTTACGGTCAGCGACACCGGGATCGGAATGTCGGGCGAAACCCAGGCGCAGCTGTTTGAACCATTTATCCGAAGCAATGCGGTGTCCAGGGTGGAGGGGTCCGGGTTGGGTCTGAGCATTGTCAAGGGACTGGTGGATCTGATGAATGGGACTATATCCGTACAGAGCGAACTGGGAAAGGGTTCCGTCTTCACGGTAGAGTTGGAAAGCGAAGCCGCACCGGCCCCGGAAGATGAGGGGATTGAAACAGAAAAGTTGGAGGAACCGGCGGGCCGGCCCTTTGCCGGATGCCGATTCCTGGCGGCGGAAGACAATGAGCTCAATGCTGAGATTCTGTGTGAGATCCTTCGGATGTACGGGGCGCGGTCCGAGGTTAAAGGAAACGGGATACAAGTGGTGGATGCATTTTTTGCCGCAGCGCCCGGAACCTATGACGCGATCCTTATGGATATCCAAATGCCGGAGATGAACGGCTATGAGGCGGCCCGGGCCATCCGGTCCGCCGACCGTACCGATGCCGGGACGATCCCGATCATTGCCATGACCGCCAACGCCTTTGAGGAGGATATCAGGGCCGCTATGGAGGCAGGAATGGACGCACATATCGCAAAGCCTGTGGATATAGAAGTACTGAAGACAACATTAGGCAAAACGCTGGCAGGCAGCCGGGAAAGGAATATGACGTGAGGCTAGGAAAAACGAAAAGATTCCCAAATCCATCAAAACACCTGACAGGGATGCTGGCAATGGGCCTGGCCATAGGGGTCCTGGTCACCTTACTGTTGTTTATACGCGCTTACCAGAAATTAAATGCATCCATCCTGAATGAACGGGTGGAGGCAGTGCAGCAGTTAGGGTTTCTTCTCTCCGACAAGGTGGCCATGCTAAAGGACGCTTACGCGGATGAGACCAGGCAGCTGGCTTTCATGCTGGAAAATTCCCAAGTGACCAGCAGGGAGGAGATGCGCCGCATGTTTTCCGGCAGCGGTGATATCCTGCTGGTGACGGCAGCCGGAAATCTTCAGGCAATGGACGGGAGAATGTGGATCATTAAAGATGATGATCTGCGCATCAATGTCTCTCAGGGGACAAATGTGGAGTCTTCCTTTGCAACGATACAGACGCAAGGGGACTTTTGGCTTTTTTCCCTGGGATTAAAAGGCGTAACCCTGGACGGGGAGGAGATCGCGGGCCTTGTTAAGCCGGTGAATGCGCAGGAATACGCCGATATTGCTACCATCCCCCTCTACAATGGGATGGGGGCTTCCTATGTGATAGACAGCGATGGGCGGATCGTGATGCGGCCCAATGCAACGGAGGCCAATGATCTGTTTAATGGGTATAACCTGTACAGTATCATGGCAAAAGAAGGCGTAAGCCTTACGGAGCTGGAGCAGCTGAAAACAGCGGTAGCCCAGGGGCAGTCCTTCCAGTTTGTCACATTCATGCGGGACATGACATGGCTGATCCAAAGCGTCAGCACAGATGCGAATCGCGGGATCATAATCGCAGTTCCCATCTCGGTCACTGCAAAGGACACCTATGGTCAGATGCGAAGCGTTATTTTCCTTATTACCCTAGTGGTGCTGTTCCTGGCCGCCCTGGTGCTTTCCGCCCTGGTGCTGATGATCAAGCGGAACCAGGCGGTAAGCCTGGAGCAGGCAAAAGCCAGGGCGAAAAATGATTTCCTGGACAAGATGTCCCATGATATCCGTACCCCATTAAATGCCATCATAGGAATGCATGAACTGGCCCTGGGTTCCCCGGATGATCCGGGTCTGGTAACAGACTGCCTGAAGAAAGCAAAGATGTCCAGCGAATATCTGGTTTCTGTGATCAATGATGTGCTGGATATGAGCAAGATCGAGAGCGGGAAAATGACTGTCAGCAACCGGCAGTTTAATATGGAGGAGCTGCTGGACCACGTGATGCAGATGGAAGAGAACCCTGCCAGGGAGAAAAGGCTGTCCCTGTTTCTTGACCTGGAAAGCCCCATTGATACGGATTTCATCGGTGACTCGCTGCGCATACGCCAGTGCCTGATCAATCTGGTATCCAATTCAATAAAATTTACACCGGAGAGCGGGGAAATCCATCTGTCCTACCGGGTTGAGCCCATAGATGAAACATACTGCCTGGTCCGGTTTAAGGTACGTGATACCGGTATCGGCATGAGTGAGGACTTCCTTGAGCGGATCTTTACACCCTTTGAGCAGGAGTATTCTTCACTTACCAGTTCCTATGTGGGAAGCGGGCTGGGCCTCTCCATTGTAAACAGCCTGGTATCCCTGATGAATGGAACGATCTTTGTTGAAAGTGATTTGGGGCATGGAAGCTGCTTTACCATTTCACTGCCCTTGCCCATGGCCCCCAAGTCAGCCGCCTCCAGGCCGGTGATGGATGAAGAAGGACTTGTGGAGCAATTAAAGGACAGGAGGGTCCTGGTAGCCGAGGACAACGATATCAACAGAGAAATCATCTCTCTGATGCTGGAAAAATTGGGCCTTGCGGTTGACACCGCGGTCAATGGCCGGGATGTATTGAACAAATTTACGCAGTCTTCTCCGGATTCCTATTCCATGATCCTGATGGACATCCAGATGCCTGTTATGGATGGCCTGGAGGCCGCAAGACAGATACGTGCGTCCGCCCGTCCGGACCGCAGGATCCCCATTGTGGCGCTTTCCGCCAATGCCTTTGACGAGGATACACAGCGCTCGCTGGATGCAGGGATGCAGGCGCATCTGGCAAAGCCCGTGGACATCATTGAGTTAAAACGGATACTCAAACTATATATAAAGTGAGGACAAAGGATGCAAAACAGATGTCTTAGAAAAACAAGAAGAGCAGCAGCCCTGACGGCCGTATTGTTTTTGTTGGGAGGATGCTCCCAACAGGCTCCAACACCCGTATCAGATTCCGGCAGCTATTGGAATCTGACTGCGGACAATGAGATTATCAGCTATGCACCGGTGCAAGCCGGTAAGACGATCATCACTATCGGGAAGTATCAGGCTTTTGATGAAACACCTCTTGAAAATGCCATCGAAGCTGAGTTCCCGGATCTGGACATCATTTTTGTGGAGTCTCTTGGGGGATCGGATCCCATTGCCTATATGGCCTTACAAAGCCGGGCTGATGCCCTTCCGGACCTGATGCTCTCCACCCGGTCGGCACCGGATAATGAGTTTTTATACAACTTGTCGGCAGAGAGTTTTGTCAGCCGGTACAACCTTTCCTCACTGAATGCCATGGACATCGGAGGAAAGCTTTTCCAGATTCCAGCAGCCAATACGGTCATCGGCATTGCTTATAATAAGACCTTGTTTGAACAGAACGGATGGACGGCGCCCGAGTCCCTGGAAGAGTTTTATTCGCTGTGCGACACCATTGCCGCAAACGGGATCCGTCCTTTTGTTCCCTGTCTGAAATACTATACCACCTTAGAGTCCATAGGCCTTGGGCTCAGCTATGACAGTGTCTTCTCTGATTTGGAAAAACAGACCCATTACAATGCCTTTATCAGGCAGGAGGCGTCTTGTGAGGGGCTGATGGAGCCTATGTTTGAAACATTGAGAACACTGTATGAAAAAGGCATCATCACGGAAGCGGATTTTTCCTCCAGTGCCACGGAGGTCCGCCACAGCTTATATGCCGGCGAATACGCCATGATGGCCACAAACCTGGATATCGTTGCCCTTTATCAATCGGAACAGCCGGACTGCGAGATCGACTTCATCGGTTTCCCCACCAATACACCGGGAGAGCGTTGGATGCAGATGGTATCAGGGACAAAACTGTCCGCCTCCAAAAAATCCATGGAGGACACGGGAAAACAGCAGATCCTCCTGGATATTCTGGATTACTTCAGCACGGACCAGGGGCAAAGCGCCCTGTTCCAGTCCTTTTCAGGCGTCAGCAGCCTTACCTCCTATCAGCAGAAGGCTGTTTTTGCTTATGAGGATATTCAGACATGTATCCAATCAGGCCGCATTTTCTTTGCAGATTACTTTGGGTCCAATGATGATATTCCCGTGTTCAGGGATTGGACAATGGGTAAAATGGCCATGGCGGAAATGATAAAGGCGGTTGATGATTTTAAGCCCATTGACGAGTTGAAGCTGTTGGAGGAAGATCCCATTGGGACTGCGAAGGAGGCATTTACCAGACTGGAGACCAGCATCTATATGGCGGATGTAATGCAGCAGCTTACAGGTGCGGAGATTGCCTTAATGCCCAATAATTATTATTACCGCTCCAATTTTGCGGAGATATTTCAGGGGCCCATTGTTTATCCTGAGAGGTTTATCCTTAAGGGGACCGGCGCCAAGGATTACCTGGCTACTTACCAGATCACCGGCGCCGCGCTGCGGGAACTGTTGGAACACCCGGTCATCAATGGAACACAGGTCAATGTTCTATATGCCCCTGCCGGGCTGAAGCTGGAGTACGCACCCTGGGCGGATATGGATGAAAATGTGCGCAGCATTACCTTGGCTGACGGCACTGCTCTTGACAATGACAGGTTGTACACAGTTGCGGCAAGAGCCGGATGTATCGATGAACAATACATCACCGGGCTCGTTAAGGAGTATCCTGAAGCTGGATCCAACCAGGAGATGATGACTGCGGCCATCCGGGCTGCAGGTACGATCAGCCCGGCAAGAGACGGCCGGGTGAGCCTGATCTGGGAATAAACAAATAACCATAAACAAAGATGAATAGAGACAAATATGAGACACGTAAGAACAAGTAAGAGGATGGACGGGAAGGGCGGAAGAAGAATATGGGAACCGATTGTGAACGCTATAAAATTGTATATGAGTGCTATGAGTCAAGGATACTGTTTGGTTTCTATGCCTATGACGACCTGCTGCCTCCTGTCCCCACAATATGTAACTATTTCAGAATGCCCATGGCTACGGTACGTTTTGCACTGGCCCGCTTAGAGGAAGCGGGGTATATCCAAATAACGGACCGGAAGCCGGCAAGGGTTGTCTATAAAGCAAATTTACAAAAATACCGCCGGAACATGGCGGAGTATTTTGTGATGCGCAGGGATGGGATCGCAGATCTTCTTGCATCCGGCGGACTTATGCTGTCCCAGCTTATTGAGTCGGAACTGGGAAAATGGGGTGAGGACAACTGGAACTGCCTGAAGGATGATTTATTCCACCCGCATTCCGGAGGGGTATCCGCCGCTGTCCGGTTTTACGCCCTGGTTTTTGAAGGGACGGGGAATCATCTGCTGCCAAACCTTTACTCGGAGATCATACGGTATCTTGGGTTTCCCTATCTGGCGGAGGATGATGCACCGGAACAGGTGAAGGAGGCTGCTTCCCGGGAGGAGGCTTTGGCCTTGTTTCTAAAAAACTTTCAGGCGGACCGCGATTATGCGGTTGCCAAATTGTATGATTTTATCAACAGGGCCGGAGAAGAATTTTCTTTGACAGAGGCAGAGCAGATCCCGTTTCGTTGGAATGTTTACCGGAACCGGCCTCAGATGAGATATACGGCGGCTTCTTTTATCATACAGGAGATCATCAGCGGGCAATACCCTGTGGGCAGCTATCTGCCCTCCCTTCCCCTTCTGGCGCAGCAGCATGAGGTGGGCATCAATACGGTGCGCAGGGCCCTTGAGATCCTGAACAAGATGGGAGTGACCGAGACCTTTCACGGAAAAGGGACGCTGGCCTGTATGAAACCAGCGGAGATTGATTTTACAGATCCCGACCTGAGTGAGGGGCTTCACCTGTTTATGGAGAGCCTGCAGATGCTGGCCCTGACCATACAGCCTGTCCTGCTCCATGTTCTGGATACATCCGCGCCGGAACAGAGGAAAGCCCATATACAGAAGTATGCATATTTGAGAAAAAAACAGGAGAGTTACCGGGGGATCGATGTGTGTATGCGTTTTATTGAAGAAGTCTGTCCTATGGCCTTTATTCGGGAATGCTACCGGAAAATACGGGAACTTCTGGCCTGGGGATACCCGATTGCCATCCTGCGGGCCAAGGAAGAAGGGCGGAGCATCCATGAAATTTACGCAGGATCAATGGAGAGGATCGAGACTTATTTGGAGAAAGGGGATGATCTGGCTGTTTCAAACGAGTGGAAGCAGGTTCTGGAGGCTGACGTAAAAGCCTATGTCCCCAGATGCTTCCCATAGGCGTCCTGGGACGGGCAGATAATGAGCGCCCGCTGTATGCCGGATTTTGATTCCAATAAACCGTGAAAGGAACACATATGATAAAAGAATTAGAAAACAAGGAGCATCAGCAGGAGAATCTTTTGAGGAGCATCATTAATCTGTTCGTTTATAACAACTGCGATTATTTTATTTATCTGGATGTGAAACAAAACAGCTATACCATGTTCAGCGGCAGCCGGTCGGGCACCCCCCTTCCTCCATCGGAGTGTTTGGATTACTCAACGGAGATTGTCAAATATGCCAATGATTTTGTAGTACCCGGGGACAGGGAGCATGTGATCAGGGAAATGCGGCTGAAGCGTGTCATTGAACAACTGGAACAATATGAAAAGCATGTCATTTACTGCGGTGTTGAGGATCCCATACGCGGCTACACAAGAAAGAAACTGGAGTATCGCTATTATGACCGAGATGAGCAGATGGTCCTTTTATCCAGAACCGACCTGACGGACCTTTATCTGGAGCAGCAGAGGCAGCAAAAGGAATTACAGGAGGCGCTGAAAACAGCGGAAGAAGCCAACAGGGCCAAGAGTCAGTTCTTTTCCAACATGTCCCATGACATCCGTACGCCTATGAATGCCATTGTAGGATTTGCCACCCTTTTGGAGAGGGAGGCATCCAACAAGGAGAGGGTGCAGGAATATACGGAAAAAATCCTTAACTCCAGCAAGCTGCTGTTATCATTGCTCAATGATGTTTTGGACATCAGCCAGATTGAAAGCGGAAAAGCCGTGCTGAATATCTCCATGATCAGTATTTTAGAATTGGTGAATGAACTGGATACCATGATACGTCCCCAGGCACAGGCACGGAAACAGGAGTTCCATGTGCAGATAGAGCCAATGGCACACCGGTATTTCTCAGGAGATAAAATACGCATCACCCAGGTTCTGATGAACATACTAAATAACGCGGTCAAATATACACCGGATGGCAGGCGGATTGACTTTATGGTCAGCAGTTCAATACATCGGGCCGATGATCAGGGGGAGATCTGTTTTGTGGTCAAAGATACCGGCATTGGAATTGCACCGGACTTTGTAAAAGATCTGTACGAACCTTTTTCCAGAGAGTCCAATCCAGTTGTGGACCGAATCCAGGGAACAGGGCTGGGTCTGTCCATAACCAAGGATCTGGTGGAGTTGATGGGCGGCGTGATTCAAGTGGACAGTGAGAAGGGAAAGGGAAGTACATTCACAGTCCGGTTCCGGTCACAGGTCTCCGAAGAAAGCAGCATTTCTCCCAGGACAGAAGGAAGAGAAGGGCAAAAAGCCGCCGCGGCCGGCTATCTGCCCTTGCAGGGAATCCGTGTATTGGCAGCCGAGGACAATGAACTGAATGCCGAGATCCTCTCAGAACTATTGCGCATAGCGGGCGCAGAATGCGAAATTGTCCCCAACGGACAGGCAGCGGTCCGGCGTTTTCAGGAATTACAGCCGGGCGGATGTGACCTGATCCTGATGGATGTCTGCATGCCGGTTATGGACGGATGTGAGGCAGCCTGCAGGATCAGACAGCTGGACTGCGAACAAGCCGGGACCATACCCATCATTGCCATGACCGCCAATGCCTTTACGGAAGATGTCAGGAAGGTATTGGATGCCGGGATGGATGCCCACCTTTCCAAACCTGTGGATGTGGAAAGACTGATCAGTACCATTCGGAAGTATGTGTATTCGTAGGTATTTGCAGCAGCACGCGGATTCCGGTAAAAGGATCATTTCGCCCCATGTGCGGTTGCCAAATCAACATAACATTTGCTATGTTTTGTTATATAGAAAAGCCTGGGGATTTTTGTCCTCAGGCTTTATAACACATCTTTATATTGATCTAAAATACTGCGTCTTCATGACTGCTAACCTTTGCTTTTTCCGGAAGGATCAGCAGTAATCCAATCACGGAGAATGGATCAGATCCTCCAGTGTGATCCCATCCAGATAATCGTTGATCAATGTGTCCAGCTTCTGCCACACCGGGCGGGAAAGACATGTTTCGCGCCGGGAGCATTCCCCAAAGGATTCCTCCACGCAGGCCACGGGCGCCAGACTTCCCTCTGTGAGGCGCAGGATCTCACCCAGGGTATACTCGCCGGGCTCCTTTGTCAGGCGGTAACCGCCGCCTTTTCCCCGCAGACCGGTGAGCAGATGATTTTTCACCAGCACCTTTAGTATGATCTCCAGATACTTTTCGGAAATATCCTGGCGGTTGGCAATTTCTTTTAATGGAACATACCGGTCCGTTGTCTGCTGGGCCAGGTCCAGCATGACCCGCAGTGCATAACGCCCCCTTGTGGAAATGATCATTCCATATCCCTCCCTCTGATGATCCAAATCTTATATTCCTATTATACAACACGGGAAATAGGAATATCAATAGCAAATATAATTATAAACCTATTGACAAAGTAGGTTTATAATATTATGATGTTTATAAACCAAGTGAATTAGTAGGATAATATAATAAAACGAAAATAGCGGGAGATGGAGGACAACTATGTCAAATCAATTGCTGGAAATAAAAGGACTGTCTGTTCATGTGGAAGATAAAGAAATTCTTCATGGAATCGATCTGGAGATCAAAAAAGGGGAGACTCACGTACTCATGGGGCCTAACGGGGCTGGAAAATCCACCTTGGGCTACGCGCTGATGGGAAACCCGCGCTATGAAGTGACGGCGGGAGCGATCCGGTTTCAGGGAAAGGAGATCACCCGGGAGGCGCCGGACAAACGTGCCAGGGAAGGGATGTTCCTATCCTTTCAAAACCCTGTGGAAGTTCCCGGGCTGACGCTGGGAACATTTATCCGCAATGCCATGGAACAGCGCAGGGGAGCCAGGGTACGGCTTTGGGACTTCCGAAAAGAGCTGGAAAAGGCCATGGAGCTGCTGCAGATGGACCGGGCTTATGGTGACAGGGATCTGAATGCAGGTTTTTCAGGCGGTGAGAAAAAGAAGGCGGAGATCCTTCAGATGCTGCTCTTAAAGCCCAGCCTGGCGATCCTGGATGAGACGGATTCCGGCCTGGATGTGGATGCGGTCCGCACCGTGTCCCAGGGTGTAAAGGAGTACCAGAAGGACCGGGACGGAGGATTGCTCATCATTACCCACAGCACCCGGATCTTAGAATCCCTGCAGGTGGATAAGACCCACATCATGGTGGATGGCAGGATCGTAAAGACAGGGGACGCATCCCTGGTGGAACGGATCAACCGGATGGGGTTTGAACAATTTTTGGATGAGGCGGACCAGAATTCCCTGTGCCCGGAAAGGATGGAGGACAGCGATGGAAGAAAAAACATATGTAGATGATATAGACAGAAGCATATATGATATCCGGAATGAGGAAAGGGATTCCTACCGCATTGAGGAGGGGCTGAGTCCGGCCATTGTGGAACAGATCTCAAAGGAAAAAAAGGACCCTCTATGGATGGAATTGTTCCGCCTTCAGTCCCTGCAGATCTATAACAACATGAATATACCGGACTGGGGACCGTCCCTGGACGGCCTGGATATGAACCATATCGCCACCTATGTGCGTCCCAACACCGGTATGAGGGCTAAGTGGTCTGATGTGCCGGATGAGATCAAGGACACCTTTGAGCGCCTGGGGATCCCTCAGGCGGAGCGGAAGTCCCTGGCAGGGGTAGGCGCCCAGTATGACTCGGAATTGGTATACCACAATGTGCGCCGGGAGGTGGCGGAGCAGGGCGTGGTGTACACGGACATGGAGAGCGCATTAAAAGGCGGATATGGGGACATGGTGAAAAAACACTTTATGAAGCTGGTGAAGCCTTCCGATCATAAGTTTGCGGCCCTTCACGGAGCAGTCTGGTCAGGCGGTTCCTTTGTATATGTGCCGCCCGGTGTTACCGTGGAAATACCCCTGCAGTCCTACTTCCGGCTCAACGCCCCCGGAGCCGGGCAGTTTGAACATACGCTGATTATCGTGGACGAGGGCGCCAGCCTTCATTTTATCGAGGGCTGCTCAGCGCCCAAGTACAATGTGGCCAACCTCCACGCCGGATGTGTGGAGCTGTTTGTGGGCAGGAATGCAAAGCTGCGCTATTCCACCATTGAAAACTGGTCAAAGAACATGTACAACCTGAATACCAAGCGTGCCCAGGTGGAGGAAGGAGGGACCATTGAGTGGGTATCCGGTTCCTTTGGATCCCATGTTTCTTACCTTTATCCCATGAGTATCTTAAAGGGACGCGGCGCCAGGATGGAATTTACAGGGATAACATTTGCGGGACAGGGACAGAACCTGGATACCGGTGCAAAGGTGGTCCACGCCGCTCCGGAGACCACCTCCTACATAAATACAAGATCCATATCCAAAAGCGGGGGCGTAAGCACCTTCCGAAGCTCCGTGGTGGTGGCCAAGGGAGCAAAAAACAGCAAAGCCGCTGTTTCCTGCCAGTCGCTGATGCTGGACCGGATCTCCCGGTCGGACACCATCCCCGCCATGGATATACGGACCCCGGACGCGGATATCGGGCATGAGGCAAAGATCGGACGGATCAGCGATGAAGCTGTCTTTTACCTTATGTCCAGGGGAATGAGTGAGGAGGATGCCAGAGCCTTGATCGTAAGCGGTTTTGCGGACAATGTATCCAAGGAACTGCCTCTGGAGTATGCAGTGGAAATGAATAACCTGATCCGGCTGGAGATGAATGGGAGTATAGGGTAATGGGAGCGATAAGATCAATACGTTTGACAGGCTTGATGGGATCGCAGGTTTTCCCCGGAAAGCGGAAAGGAGGTCCCCTATGGGACTTGGACTAAATTTAAAAGTAAACAGGCTCCCTGCCAGGACATGGAACTGGCTGGACATGAATGAGGCAAGCCTGAAGCAGATAGAAGCAGGAGATGAACACACGGTCATAACAGAAGGGATTGCAAAAGAAGTTACGGGAACAGAGTCCTGGCAAAAGGAGTTCTCAGCCATCGCCACAGGAATGGGCGCAGATATGGACCGTCTGGCCAGGGAGGCCAATGTTTCCCCCATACGGATCCAGTCCGCAGCTCAGTCTGCAGCTCAATCCGAATCTCAGTACGGATCTCAGTACGGATCCGGGTCCGGGGCATTCCAGGATAACAGGCGTGCAGCTCTTCACTTTGTCTTTGGAGACGGGAAAAAAAGTTTCCAGCCCGTGGAGATCCTTGTGAGGGAAGGGGAAATGCTGACCGTTGTCATGGATTTTACCTCCGCGCCTGAAGCCGGAGGTTTGGCGGCGGTGCAGACCCGGTTCAGGGTGCAGGCCAATGCCAGGCTTCGCCTGATCCAGATGCAGCTTCTGGGAAGCGGCTATACCATGCTCAATGATATAGGCGGAAGCTGTGATACAGGCGCCTCTGCGGAGGTGATCCAGATGTTTTTAGGCGGCGATAAGACCTATGCGGGCTGCCGGACCGATCTGTCCGGCAGGGAAAGCAGTTTAAATGTGGATGTGGGATATTTGGGCAGGGACGGCCAGCATTTTGACATGAACTATGTGGCGGACCATTGGGGAGAAAAGTCTAAAAGCCGGACCCGGGCCAAGGGTGTGCTTTCTGACAGGGCATTTAAACTCTTTCGCGGCACCATTGATTTTAAGGCCGGGTCCGTGGGAGCAGAAGGCGAGGAGACGGAGGATGTGCTGCTGATGGGTGAGGACGCAGTCAACCAGACCATACCCCTGATTCTTTGCGGCGAGGAAGATGTCCAGGGCAGCCATGGCGCTACCATTGGCAGGCTGGATGATGAACTGCTGTTTTATCTCTGTTCCAGAGGTATGAGCCGGCAGGCTGCCAATAAAATGATCACCCGGGCCAGGCTGGATGCTGTCTGCCGCAGGATGGAGGACGGGCCGGCCACACAAATGGTACAGGATTACTTAGAGGAGGTAATAGGAAATGAATCATAAAAATCAGTATCGCAATGATTTTCCCCTTTTAGCGGAAAATCCGCTGGTCTATTTAGACAGCGCGGCCACAGCCCAAAAGCCTTCCTGCGTAATCCAGGCGGAACGTGACTTCTATGAGCGTTACAATGCCAATCCCATGCGCGGTTTCTATGCCCTGAGCCTGGAAGCCACGGACCGGCTGGAAAAGGCCAGGGACGAAGTGAGGCGGTTTATCAATGCGTCATCGGCAGATGAGATCATCTTTACCAGAAATACAACGGAGAGCCTGAATTTGGCGGCCTACAGCTACGGGCTGTCCCATTTGAAGGCCGGAGATGAGATCCTGGTAAGCGTGATGGAGCATCACAGCAATCTGCTTCCATGGCAGATGGCAGCCCGGCAGACAGGGGCAAGCCTGCGCTTCCTTGAATGTGAGGAGGACGGCAGGATCACTCAGGAAAGGCTGGATCAGGCATTTTCCCGCCATACCAGACTGGTGGCCATCGCCCATGTGTCCAATGTGCTGGGCTGCGTCAATCCTGTTAAAGAGATCGTGTCCATGGCCAGGAAGCATGGAGCAGTGGTGGTTTTGGATGCGGCCCAGAGCGCTCCCCACATGTCCATCGATGTCCGGGCGCTGGATGTGGACTTTCTGGCATTCTCCGGCCACAAGCTCATGGGCCCCATGGGCATCGGAGTACTGTACGGAAAACGTGCCCTTTTGGAGGAAATGCCGCCCTTTCTCACCGGAGGGGAGATGATCGACTCCGTTACCAGGACCAACGCCGTATTTGCTCCGGTTCCCCATAAGTTTGAAGCGGGCACGGTCAATGCAGCCGGAGCGTGGGGGCTGACGGCAGCCATGGATTACCTTAAAACCATTGGTTTTGATGAGGTGCACAGGCAGGAATCAGCCCTGACCACCGCGGCTCTGGAAGGACTCAGGCAAATTCCCCATGTACATGTATTAGGGTCTGAGAAACCGGAGGAGCACTGCGGCATACTGACATTTACCATAGATGGGGTCCACCCCCATGATGTGAGTGCCATTCTGGACTCTGACGGGATCGCTGTCCGCGCAGGCCATCACTGTGCCCAGCCGCTGTTTGAATATCTGAAGGTCAGCTCCGCAACCAGGGCCAGCCTTTGTTTTTACAATACCCAGGAGGAGATTGCCGCATTTTTAAGAAGTGTATCCGGGATCAGGAGGAAAATGGGATATGGAGAATAGGAATTTTTACAATGAGATACTGACGGAGCACAACCTCCGTCCCGCCCACAAGCACGACCTGCCGGACGCCAACCTGGTGCTGGAGGGTGTGAACCCCAGCTGCGGGGATGACATCTGGCTCAAGCTGAAGGTGGAGGAGGGCGTGATCCGGGACGGCGCTTTTGTTGGGGACGGATGTGCTGTGTCCCAGGCTTCCGCGGATATGATGCTGGATCTGGTGATCGGGAAAAAGAAGGAGGAGGCCGTGGAACTGGCTGAAAATTTCTTCAGCATGATCCGGGGAACGGCAAAGGAGGAGGAACTTCAGGCCCTGGAGGAGGCCTCGGTCCTGCGGGACATTTCCCATATGCCTGCCCGTGTAAAATGTGCGGTGCTGGGCTGGCGGACATTAAGTGAAATGTTGGAAGAGAATATAAAGTGAAAAAATCCTGGGGAACCGGTTCGGTTCCTCAGGATTTTCCATGTACTTTTACCGCTTTTCTTGGCCTGGTACATGGCGGTGTCCCCTTGTTCTTATTCACAGTCGGGTTCCAGGACATCTCCTGACACAGGATACCCATGTGAGATGTAAAAAGACGCGGCCCGGTGCGCGGTGCGGATGCACTTCTCAGGCGCCCATCCCTTTAATTTGGCATAACAGTAGCCTGCGTTAAAATTGTCGCCCGCACCGGTGGAGATCACAGGATGGTCCACATGCAGGGTTGGGATAAGGTACTCCTTTCCATGGACCAGGGAACGCGTAACTTTATTGGAATGGACAACGATCTCCGGGATCCGGAAGGTCTGCTGCAGCAAGCGTATGATCTGACCGCAATCAGATGCGCCAAACAGTCTTTTCCCAATCTGCAGGGCCTCATTTTCATTGACACTAAGGATCGCGTAACGGCAGGTTCCATATGTTTCCATGGTGTTAAGCATGGCCCGGATCTTGGTTTCATCATGGGAGGAGACATCGGCCGGGTCAAAAAATATGATGTCCTGTTCACCCTTCACAGTGTCCTCTCTTAATTGGGAAAAATACTCACAGAAGATTTCCTCCCACAATGTCTGCATAAAGTAGACCTCGCCCCAATTGAGAAAGGCCAGAAGATTGGATGCAAGGGCATCTTCTAAGGAAAATCCACAGCGGTCAGCCCCTTGGAGCAATGCTTTAAGGGGCTTTTTCAGGTCGGGTGCCGTGGGGCACATCATCACTTTCCCATCCTCAAATTCCAGCGCAAGTGTTTCCATGGGATCGGAAAAAGAGCATAATTCTTCCGGAGAGAAAGACTCTGCAAAAAGAGGATGAATGGTATCCGCTCCAAACATGCCTGCCAGTTTCACATTAATTCCCATCTGTTTTAAGGTGCGTCCAAAGATCGGACCATTGCCGCCTAGCCGGCTGGAAACCCGGTCCAGCTGGATGGAGCAGCTTTTTCCGCCTTTTCCTATTATGTATTGTCCCATGTCGCTGATGGTGGTGAAATAATCATAGCTGCGGCCCTGTACAGAAGAAATAGGCCTTAAAATCTGGTCAATATAACCATCAAATCCAATAAAAGCTGTTTTTTTCATACAAATTCTCCTAAAACAATTGACAAATATTATATACTTATAATATTATATGTTTATAAGGTTATGATATCTTATTATAGCACAGTATCTCTAATAACACAACAAATTACAGGAGGGTACAAAATGAAGAAGTATGCGGGTATGATCGTGGGAGGAATGGCGTTTACAATGGCGGCGCTGTCCGGGTGCGGGCAGAATGTAAAGGTGGAAACCACCGCGGCTGCGGTACAGACACAGACCGCTGCCGCTGAGACAAAAGCGGATGAATCTAAAACAGATGAATCTAAACCGACAGAAGGGGTGACATGGAAATTCAGTTGTTTTGACGCGGAGGGGACTCCATATGTGGAAGCTTATAAAGCCATGTGGGATCGTGTTGAGGAGGAGACCGGCGGTAAGATAAAAGTTGAGATATATGACCTGGGACAGCTTGGAAATGAATCCGACCTTTTGTCCATGCTGCAGACAGGGGGAATTGACGCGGCACAGATCGGCGCCTCCCTGCTGGCAGGGTATGACGATGCATTTAATGTGGGGGACCTTCCCTTTATCTTTGATTCCTATGAACACGCGGACCGGTTTGCCAAGACTCCGGAAGCGGAAGAGATGTACGCAAAACTGGAGGATGACGGACTGAAAATGTATTATATGGGGATCATCGGATACAGGCAGCCTAATCTGGTTAAAAAGGTGATCAATTCCCCGGACGATTTTAAAGGCTTAAAATGGAGAGTTATGGATTCTCCCATCCAGATCAAGACCATGGAAGCGTTAGGGGCCAATCCCATGATCGTTGCATACAGCGAGATCTATTCAGCCCTGGATACAGGAGTGGTGGATGCGTGGATGAATGACGGTGTTGCCTTCAAGAACCTTTCTATTGCAGAGGTTGCGCCATATTATACGGATATGCCTTTGTTTGCCTCCACCCAGACCTGCATTGTCAGCAAAAAGTCTCTGGATGCGCTGGATGAGGAAACCCGCAATACGGTGGAGAGCATTCTAAAAGAGGATCTTCCGGGTGTTGTAAAAGCAGGATGGGACCAGAATAAAGCCGGGCTGGAAGACTTAAAGGCCAATGCCTTTAAAGAATATTCAGTGGTGGAAGATACGGCACCATATCTGGAAAAAGTGCAGGGTGTATATGATGATCTGGTAAAGGATTACCCCGATTGCCAGAAGTACATAGATGCGATCAACAGTGTCCGTTAGATGATGAGAGGAAGATACGATGCTGAAAAAGCTAAGCGATTTTATTTATAAAATAACCGGCGTGTTTATCTCAGTGGATTTGGCGGTTATCGTGGTTTTATCCTTCTCACAGGTGGTATCCCGGTATGTATTTTCATTTTCCATTTCGTGGGCCCAGGAACTGGTGACCTATCTTTTGGTATGGCTGGTTTTTATGGGATGCTGCATGGGGCTTAGGGACAATGAGGTGGCCGCGCTCACCATTGTGGTGGATAAGCTTTCACCAAACATGAAAAAGACGGCAAGGATCCTGGTGCAGGTGCTGCTGATCATGTTCTGTGTGGTGGGCTTCTGGGCGAACCAGGAGATCATTGCAAATATGTGGAATAAAAAAAGTTCCATCCTGCGCATGAATTTGGGCTATGTTTCATTAGCATTTTCTGTTTCAAATGTAATCATTATATTCAATGCGGTTTTGGAGATCGGAAACATTTTAAAGTCACTGATAGTCAAGCCGGGAGAGGAGGACAAAGAATGAATATTGCGGTTATGTTTCTGATCTTTCTGCTGCTGATGGTCATCGGAATGCCCATTGCGTATTCCCTTGGGCTGTCTTCCCTTGCCTATCTGATCTCCAACGGACAGCCTCTGACCCTGATTCCCCAGAAAATGACCGTGTCCCTGGAAAGCTTTTTGTTCGTTGCCCTTCCTCTGTTCATTCTCTGCGGTGAGATCATGAATACCGGGGGGCTGACACGGAAGCTGGTAAATGTGGCAAGAGCTGTTGTGGGCCGCTTTAAGGGAGGGCTGGCCTATGTAAACGTGGTGGTGAGCATGCTTTTTGGCGGCGTCCAGGGTCTGGCAACCGCGGATACGGTTGCCATTGGTTCCGTGCTGATCCCGGCCATGACAGAGGAGGGCTACAGGAAGGATTTCAGCGTTGCGATCACCGTGGCGTCCTCCACCATTGGGGCCATCATTCCTCCCAGCCTGCTCTTTGTAATATACGGATCTGTCACAGGCGTTTCCATTGGAAAAATGTTTATGGGCGGTCTGATCCCCGGAATCTTACTGGGGCTGGGGCAGATGGTGTATGTCTTTTATCTTGGAAAAAGCAGGAAATACAAAGATTACATTCCGGTGGGTGAAAAACTCCCCTGGAAAACCTGCCTGAAATATTTGATCGAAGGCATTCCCACCATGATCCTGCCGCTTATTATTATCGGCGGTATTGTGGGCGGTGTGGTGACAGCGGCGGAATCCGCGGTACTGGCCGTGGTATATGCCATTATCCTTGGATTGGCGTCAAGGGAACTGAAACTCAGGGATCTGCCGGGGATTTTCTGGAAGTCGGCCAAGACGGTGGGGTCTGTCATGATTATTTTAAGCGCATCCACTATCTTTGCCTATATCCTGACACAGGAAAAGGTGCCTCAGATGGTGGTGAACATTTTGCTGAACATTACGGACAACCGGATCATCCTTTTGCTGATCATCAATGTATTTTTACTGTTTGTGGGTACCTTTATGGATTCAACGCCTGCTGTTACGATCTTGGCGCCCATCCTTCTCCCGGTGCTCACACAGATGGGGATGAATCCTGTCCACATTGGGGTGTTTATGTGCTTTAACCTTATCATGGGACTGATAACCCCGCCGGTGGGTTCTTGTCTTTATCTGGCATCCGGGATCAGTCATATGTCGGTGGAAAAAATTTCAAAGGCCATGCTTCCTCTATATGGCGTTAACTTTTTGATTTTAATGCTGGTCACCTATATTCCAACCCTGTCACTTCTGATTCCCTCTATGCTGGGAATGGGATAAGGAAACTATACGGACAAAAAGGAGCAAACACATTATGACTGGATTTTATGAGGAAGTTATGACACAGCCGTCAAAGCTGGCCGGACTTTTGGAAATCTATAAACAGGAGGGCTATGAGACGGTCAGGGAAGCGGCTGCAATGATCACACAGGGAAAACATGTATATTTCGCAGGAATGGGGACTTCCCTGAACGTGGCTTCTTGTATACTTGGGCGCCTGAGCCAACAGGTAAGCGCCTCGGCGCTGGAAGCAGGGGAGCTGCTGGAAATGCCCGGGCTGCTGAGAGAGGGAGATGTGCTGGTGCTGATCTCCCAGTCAGGAGAAAGCATTGAGATCTGCCGGCTCTTTGAACAGATAAAAAGAAAGGTAAAGATCATCGGTATCACAAACAATGAAGAATCTGTTTTGGCCAAAAACAGCGACCTGGCGCTTTTTCTCTATGCCGGAACAGAAGAGAGCATTACAAATAAAACCTTTACCAACACCATGGCCGTCTTATACATGATCGAATCCGTGATCAATGGAAAAGATCTGAGTGAACTGGAAGAAAGGCTGTACTCAGCCATTCCCGTCATGGAAGAACTCCTGAAAACAGGGAAAGAGGAGATCAGGCGGTGGGCACAGCGGCTTTCCCCCGCAGACGTGATCCACTTTATCGGTGCAGGGGCGGCCGCGGCTTCCCTTGCCCAACAATCAGCTTTAATCTTCATGGAAGGGGCCCAATGCTCGGCAAGGGCATTTTCCGTGGGCGGGTTCAGACATGGCCCCATTGAGATCTGTTCTAAGCAGCACCGGGCGGTTTTATATCTCAGTGACGGAAAATATATGGAAAAGATATTGAATTTAGCCAGGGAAATGCAGTATTATGGTAGTGAGGTGGTAATCGTTTCCAATCAGTCCATGGATTTTGGATCCCATTTCTTTGTGGGCAGCATGGCGGAAGAAGGATTTGCGATGGCTGGTGCGCTTTTTATGGAGATCCTTTTATACCAGGTGGCGTCCATGAGAGGTGTGGCAGCCGGGGAATTCCATATTACCAATAAAATATGTAAAAAGGAATAATAAATCTTATGAAAAAGTTAGAACGGGAAGGTCCATTGACATTAACCTATCAGTTGACGGAAGAATTAAGGAAACTGGTAATGACCCAGTACAAACCGGGCGATCTGTTTTTAAGCGATAAGGAGATCGTAGAAAAGTATGGGGTCAGTGTGATCACTGTGCGCAATGCGGTGGAAAATCTTGTGTCCGAAGATCTGCTGGTCAGAAAAAGGGGGAAGGGCACCTTTTTGACGGATAAAAAGATTTCCAACAATATTACGGTACTGCAGAGCGGGACTGAACTGTTCAAAGCAATGGGAATCGAAAGCACCATAGAACTCATATCCGCGGAGCAGATCAAGGCGGATCATCTCCTTTCCAAACGGTTTGAAGTTCCCTTTAAGACGGAATTATATAAACTTGTAAGGGTCAGGAAGATTGCCGGGATTCCCTACAGCATAGAGACAAATTACTTTACAACGGAAACCTGCAGGGATATCATTCATTTATATCAGGGGAATTCCCTGTACGCATTTTTAAAGGATACGTATGATATCTGTGTGCTTAAATCACATGAGACATATAACGCGGTGCTGCTGGATGAGGAGCATGCAAAGCTCCTGGATCAGAAAAAGAAGTCCCCTGCATTTCGTATGGAAGGCAGGGTCTATGACCAGTACGACAGGCTGATATCCCTGGAAGAGAGTATTTACAGGGCTGACAAATATGAGATCGTGGTTGATACGGACGCCGGACAGCACCGGGCCACTTATGTGATCGGGGAGTGACGGCTGCAGACATAATAAGGCGTACTCTTGGAGTTTCCAAGGGTGCTCGAATATGTATTGGAGGAAGTTATGGGCAAACATTTTCAGGGAATCATGGTCCCTGTCTTAACGCCGTTTGACATCAACGGCGAAATAGCGATCAATGAATTTAAGGAGCACCTGCTGTTTCTGCTGGAACACCAGGTGGATTCACTCCTGATCCCAAGCGGAACAGGGGAATTTGCTAACCTGACATTTGAGCAGAAAAGGCAGTTAATAAAAGCTGCTGCAGACACAATAAAAAAGCGGGTGCCTCTTGTGGCGCTGATCAGCGACTGTTCCACCGCAAATGTACTGGAATTACTTAAAATGGCCCAGGAGGAAGGGGCGGACGAAGTAATGCTTACCCCTCCCTATTATTCAAGGATTGACCAGAGGGCCATACTTACGTTTTACCAGACAATTGCCGACAAGGCAAAGGTGCCCCTGTGGATTTATCAGCAGCCGGGGGAAACCAAACTGAGCCTGGATCCTGAAACTGTGATGGCTTTATCAAAGCATCCCAACATCTGTGGAATCAAGGTGGCATGCGGGGATGATTTCTTTTACTTTACCAATCTTGTACATACAATGAAGGGCGATCCTGAGTTTTCCGTCTTAAATGGGGAAGACTACTGTACGCTTCCCTCATACTGTGTGGGCGGGGACGGCTCTGTCTCCTCCATAGCCAACGTGATACCCGGAGAGCTTGCAGGCATTTGGAGCGCCCACAACCAAAAAGATTATGAGAAGGCAATGGCCCTGCAGGATCGGATCATGGAGTACTGCACCTTTCTGGAGATGGTTGACACCGGCGCATATCAGAGCGCATGCAAGACGGCTCTGCGGGAGATGGGCCTGTACAGTACCAACAAAGTCAGCCGCCCCTTTGTGGAGGTGCTTCCACAGGAAGAAATGAATATCATAAAAAGGATAAAGGAAATGAACCAATCATAAAAGATCCCAAAGCCTCCGGCGGATTTGCCCCGGAGGCTTTCTATGTTATACGGCTCATCACATACAACTCCTGCACCAAAAAAATATTTGTATTTGCCCCAGGTTATGCTATACTGATTTAAGGAAATAATGCAGGAATGCAGATAGATGGAGGGCGGATGAAAAAACATTCAGGCATTCTGATCATGGTTTTGATATGTACCGTATTTATGACAGTGGCCATACCTACGGTATCTTATGGACAGAAAAACAGTAACCCTGAGATGCTTCGCGTTGGTTTCTTTCAATATGACGGTTATCATGAGATGGATGACATGGGAAATAAAAGCGGCTATGGTTATGAGGTCCTGCAGCTGCTGGCCCGATATGAAAACGTCACTTACGAATATACAGGATATGAAAAGAATTGGTCCCAGATGCTTGAGATGCTGGAGGCCGGTGAACTTGACCTTCTTACATCAGCGGAGAAAACATCTGAGCGGTTGGAAAAATTTGATTTTTCAGAGCGTGACATAGGTTCCAGCAGTACCATTTTAACGGTTAAAGCCGGCAACGACAGACTGGTGGCAGGTAATTACGCCACCTATGACGGAATCCGTGTGGGAATGATCGCTGACAACAGCAGAAATGACCGCTTTGCAGATTTTGCCAGGGAACATGGATTCAGCTACGTCCCTGAGTATTTCATATCGGAACAGGAGTTGACAGATGCCCTTCAAGACCAAAGGATAGACGCTGCCCTGACCAGTAATCTCAGGACATTAAGAGATGAATGGATTTTAAATGTGTTTGAAACGGTTCCCTTCTATGTGATGGTAAAAAAAGGGGATTCCCACATACTGTCCATGGTAAACAATGCCATCGAGAAATTGGATATGGATTCGCCCAAATGGAGGGATGGACTTTACAGTAAATACTATCAGAGAGACATGGGCGAGCAGCTTCATCTGTCAGTGGAGGAGCGGGAGTTTTTAAACGACCAGAAGGACACTGTGTTTAAAGTTGCAATGAACCCGGACCGCTATCCATATTCCTGGTTTGAGGACGGAACGGCGAGGGGGATCATGCCGGAACTGTTTGCCGAGATAGCCAGGAGGGCAGGCATCCGCTATGAGATCATAGAGACAGCCAGCCGCCCAGAGTATGTGGACCTGCTAAGTTCACATAAGGCGGATCTGTGTATGGACATTCATGACGATTTCTCCAAGGCGGAATCCATGGGGATGAAGATCACCGACAGTTATTTATTAACTGATTTTTCCTGGGTCGTCCGCAAAAATTTTCACGGGACAATGGAACGGGTGGCAACCATTGGCCCCAGCGCTGCAGCTACCACGGTTTTGCCTGAACTGGTGGGAGATGCCCAGGTCCTTTATTTTGACTCGGTGGCAGAATGCCTCAATGCGGTGCGCAGCGGGAAGGCGGACGGTTACTATACATATACCTTCCAGGCGGAACGGTTTGTGTTTGATGATGTACACAATGAACTGGCAACCGTGCTCACATCCCACTATGAACGTTTCAGCATTGGCGTTGGTCATCATCTGGATTCCAATCTGCTTACGATTCTGAATAAAGGCGTAAACAGCCTGGATGCTTATTATTTGGAAAATGTAACCCGGAGGAATACGGAATTCGGAGAGCGTCCCATGAGTCTCACCAGATTGTTCTACGAGTTTCCCCAGTTGATGGCGGCCATGTTCCTCTTTCTGGCCGTAATCGCGGTTTTATGTACAGCCACTATTGTGCAGAGACGGTATCACCGGAGGCTCAGACTGGCCCTGCATGATGCGGAAATAGCCAATCAGGCCAAGACCGATTTCCTGGCCAATGTATCACACGATATCCGTACTCCCATGAACGCGATCATCGGGATGGCCACCATTGCCGGGATGGAAGAGGACAATGTGGACCAAATGCGAAGATGCATACGCCAGATCAAAAAATCCTCCATCCACCTGCTTGCCATTATCAATGATGTTCTGGATATGAGCGCCATCGAGAAGGGGAAGTTTACCGAGAAGAGGGCACCCTTTCAGATCACAGAAAGGCTAAGCGGACTTGCCGGTATCGTGGAGCAGCAGACCAAAGACAAATCGCTGAGATTTGAGATGGACATGTCCGGTCTCCTCCATGACCACGTGATCGGGGATGGGGATCACTTAAACCGCATTGCCATGAACCTGATCAACAATGCTGTAAAATTCACAAAAGCCGGCGGGTGGATCAGGGTAAGCTTGACGGAACAGGAATGGGATCAGGAAAATATGGCCGCATACCAGCTGAAGGTCAGCGACAATGGAAGGGGCATGAGCAGAGAATTCCAGCAGCGGCTGTTTGAGCCGTTTGAACGGGAGCACAGCAGCACGGACAGCAAGCTGGAAGGAACCGGTTTAGGACTGTCTATTGTCAAGCATATCGTGGATATGATAGGCGGGGAGATCCAGGTGGAAAGCGAGCTGGGAAAGGGGACTGAGATAACGGTTTCATTCCGCCTTGAGATCGATACCTGTCCGGCTGAAACAGAAAAGGAGAGATCAGAAGCGCCCCTTTACAATGACAAGCGAGTCCTGCTGGTTGAAGACAATGAAGTGAACAGGGAGATCGCGGCCACCATTTTGTCACACGCCGGACTCACGGTTGACACTGCCTCCGATGGCTTGGAGGCGGTGGAGATCATGGAATCCATGGAAAAGACGGGCCCGGGAACGTATGACCTTATCTTTATGGATATTATGATGCCGCGGATGGATGGATATGAAGCATCCCGCCGCATACGCAGCCTGGGAGTATCAACCCCCATTACAGCCATGACCGCAAACGCCTTTGCGGAGGACCGGAAAAAGGCAATGGAAGCCGGGATAGACGAGTATCTGGCAAAGCCTCTTGAGATGGAAGAACTTTACCGGGTGTTGAGGAGATTTTTGGGGTAGGAGAAGGATAACCCGGAGATCAAGGACATTGTCGACTGGATTTTCAGTCTTCCCTAATATCCGATTTCTGATATTACCCGCAGACTAAGCAGAATAAAAAAAGTAAAAAACCGTATTCACAGGAAATGTTGTGGATGCGGTTTTTTGATTCCGAAACATACCGGAAAATAACCCCCCGGTTTTTTGATGAATAAATATACCTTACAATAAAGAAACTAAAAAGGTCATATTAAAAGATTAGTGTATTCTCGTAAAGCAGGATGCTAAGGAGACTTTGGGAGTACACGACCATGAAACGGAGGTTGTTATGGAAAGGGAAAGGCTTATAAAGGAATTTGCGGATTATCTGCAGATGGAGGAGAAATCAGATGCCACTATCAGTAAATATCTGCATGATGCAGCGGAAATGTTGGATTTTATGGATGCTGGGAAGTTTGGGGAAATAAACAAAGAAATGCTCATACAGTATAGGCAGTATCTAAGCACACAGTGCAGGGCACAGACAGTGAACGGAAAATTATCAGCAGTGAACTCGTATTTAAGATATATGAACATGGAGATGTATAAAGTCAAATTCCTGAAGGTCCAAAGAAAGGCATATGTGGATGAAAAGAGGGAGATGACCGAGCGCGATTATAAGCGGCTTCTGGAAACCACCATCCGACAGGGAAAGACCCAGATGTATTTCCTTATGCAGGTTCTATACGGCACCGGGATCAGAATCAGTGAACTTCCCTATGTAACTGTGGAAGCAGTGGACCAGGGAAAAGCGGAAATATATTTGAAAGGAAAGTACCGGGTGATTATTTTTCCAAGAAATCTTGTTAAAAAGCTGAAAGAATATATAAAAAACATGAAAATACAAAGCGGCTGTATTTTCAGGACCAGGAGCGGACGGTGTCTGGACAGAAGCAATATATGCCATTCCATGAAAAAGATATGCCAGGAAGCAGGAGTGGAGAAATCAAAAGTATTTCCCCATAATTTCCGTCACCTGTTTGCTAAAAGTTTTTACGCGATTGAAAAAAACCTGGCTCATCTGGCGGACATCCTGGGCCATTCCTCCATTGAAACAACGCGGATCTATGTGGCAGCCAGCATAAAACAGTATGAAAAGGTGATGAACCGGATGAACATTGTGGTGGACGAAAAAATACCACAGAATATTCATTCTGCGGTCAGCCAAACTATGGAAATACCACAGAATATTCATTCTGTGGTGCCATGTCAACATATTTAAATAATTAGGACTTAGACTCCTTGTATTTTATAACAAAAACTGGATGGAGTCAATATACATACACTTATTTTTCTCAAACCAAACAGACCGGGAAGGAAAATATATGCTTGCCGGCCTGTTTGTGTGTCAAAAAATACAATTGTTGTTTTTTCAATATACGAAACATCCCCCCATGTCCATCTCAACCTTGAAAAATACTATGGAAGTACCGCAGAATGAATAGTCTGTGGTAACCAAAATCAAATGTCGTGTCCGATTAAATAAATATAAGGAATCCCAGGCGGTTCTGAGTATAGAAAGGAAGATGTATGGACGCGGGAATGCTTGAAGACTACATCATTGCGGAAGACGATATCCCAAGGGACGGCGGAAAATATCCCGAATATACAGCCACCATATTTATTGTGATCGAATGTTATTACAACAGTATCGCAAAAGGCTATCTGCAGACGTTCTACCAGGAGCAGCCGTTCCCCTTCTTTGGCCTTGACAATATGCTGATACAGCTTGAGCGCATTATGGACATGGCAGGTGTGCCGAGCAAGTGTAATGAATACAGGCATATGGTGAATATTTCTTCTGCAAGAAAAACAAAAAAAGATTTACCACACATGGAATCTGATCAAAAATTTCAGCCTGTTAAATTCAATCCCAACAACATATGCGCGGCCAAACATCTTTTTTCCATCAGAGTATATTCCAGGCGGAACGCAAGTATTCAGGGCATACTGAGAAATGCTAAAAAGCAGATGAGTTTCAGAAGCGGGATCGATGTGATCCGAGGGATCCATGAATGCATGAGCGAGGTGCTGGAGGAAGGAAATCATGTTGAATAAAGGATGGATCGATATACATGCCCATGTATTGCCTGGAGTGGATGACGGGGCGCGGGACTGGGAGGAATCCAGGGCACTGTTAAAGCTGGCATATGACCAGGGGATACGGCACATCATAGCTACCCCTCATTATACATATAAACAGGATGTGGAAAAACTTCAGGATTTAGGCTCACGCCTGGATCTGGAGGCAAAATCCATTGCACAGGATTATGGGGTCAGCCTTGGGCAGGAGATCATGTATTTTGAAAACCTTACAGCTTATCTGGACCAGAATAAAGCACTTACCCTGGCCGGAAGCAGATATGTGCTGGTGGAATTTGAACCATCGGACAGCCTGGGCAGGATCCAAAGGGCAGTGCGCCAGTTGATACAGGCTTCCTATTTTCCCGTAATCGCCCATGTGGAGCGTTATACATCCCTTAACCATCTGGAGGATTTGGCGGAATTGGTTGAATGCGGGGCATATCTTCAGATGAATTCCCGGAGTCTGGATGGCGGATGGACGGATCAACGTGCCAGGAGGTGTAAGCGATGCTTAAGAAAAGGGATCATTCATTTCATTGCCACTGATATGCATAATCCATGGAACCGACCACCGGACATCAAAAACGCAATTTCATGGATTGAACGCAATATAGGGGGGAACACAGCGCTTCAGGTGACCATGGTAAATCCTGAATTCATTCTTCTGGACAGAATGATATAGCAAAAGAAAGTATGGAAAAGGTAACAGCAATGGAAAACAACATATATGAAGATCGGAACGAGAACGAAATTGAAATTGATATATTGGAGTTATTGTTTGTATTTAAGAAAAAAGCATGGGTGATCATTTTGGCCGCGTTGGCGGGATGCCTCGGATCCGGTATATACAGCAAAATGATTTTAAAACCAGTGTATACGTCCACCTCCATGGTGTATGTACTGTCAAAGGAGACAACTTTGACCTCCCTGGCCGATCTGCAGATAGGAAGCCAGCTCACAAAGGATTACAGTGTAATGATCACCAGCAGGCCGGTTTTGGAACAGGTGATTGAAAATCAGGGGCTGAATCTATCATACACCCAATTAAAAAATATGATACGCATCTCCAACCCTGCCGATACAAGGATCCTAAACATGTCAGTATCAGACACCGATCCGGTAAGAGCCAAGGCCATTGTAGATGCGGTGGCCAAGGCGTCCTCAGATTACATTGGGGATATTATGGAAATGATCCCGCCTAAGATCATAGAGAACGGTGTGGTTCCCTCTGTCCCTACATCCCCTAATATAAAGAAAAACGCGGCGCTGGGAGGGCTGGCCATGATCGTGGCAGCCTGCGGTATCATATCCCTCCAGGTTATTATGAACGATACCATACGCTCTGAGGAAGATGTGTCCCGGTATCTGGGAATCAGTGTTCTGGCCGCCATACCTGAAAATGGGGAAGCGGAAAATAATCCGTTGGTCCAAAAAAACAAGCGAAAGAAAAGCCGGAAAAAACAGAAGCCCATATCAAAAAAGGGCTGAGAGGAGAGAGACAAGGTATGGATCAAATATTAAATCTGAAAAATACAGGGGAGAAGAATTATCATTTTGAAGAGTCCATCAAAACGCTCCGGACCAATATGCAGTTTTGCGGAAGCAGCCTGAAAACCATCATGTTCACAAGTTCACTGCCCAATGAGGGGAAAAGTGAGATTACATTTTCAGTGGCCGCCTCCCTTGGCAGCATAGGAAAAAAGGTATTGATGATCGATGCGGATATACGCAAATCTGTACTGATAAAAAGGTATGAGATCAAGGGCAATCCCAATGGGCTCTCCCAGTATCTCAGCGGACAAAAATCCCTGGATGAGATCTGTTATGCCACTGACGTGGAAAATTTTGACATCATCCTTGCGGGTCCCTATTCCCCAAATCCGGCTGAACTGTTGGAAGACTCATTGTTCCGGGAATTGTTGGAAAAAGCTAAGGAAAGATATGACTACATCATCATTGACACACCGCCAATGGCAAATCTCATTGACGGGGCCATTATTGCTAATCAATGCGACGGGGCAGTCATTGTAATAGAGAGCGGTACTATCAGCTATCATTTGGTCCAGAAAGTAAAAGGTCAATTGGAAAAGAGCGGGTGCCGTATTTTGGGAGCTGTGTTGAACCGGGTAGACAAGGAATATGAGAATGGATATTACAAAAAATATTATGGGAAATACTATGGGAAATATTACAGAAATACCGGGGGGGGGGGGTATAGAGGCATAAGTCTATGGACAGAAATGGGTAATAACATATATGAAGCAAACAGAAAACAGGAAGAATCCAAACCATAAGAATTGGAAGAAGGCGGTTGTTGCATTCCTCTCACTGCTGACTCTGTTTTTTATTCACAACACAAGCCGGTTGTATGCTGAGAAGATGACATCGGCGGAAGATGTGGCTCAGTGGCGCCGGGAACAGGCTGAAGACAACCTGGAAAGCGAATCGCAAAAGATTGAATACCAGGGAAAAATATACCGCCGCAACGCCCATGTAAAAGCCATACTGTGTATGGGTATAGACAGGCCCCAAAGCCTGAAGGAACCCACAGTTGCCGGCTCAGGAGGACAGGCTGATGCAATTTTCCTTGTTGCTCAGGACATTGCCAGGGATAAGGTGAGGATCCTTATGATACCAAGGGATACCATGACGGAGATTACGCTGACTGATTTAAGCGGAAATATTCTGGGACGGGATATTCAGCACCTGACCTTAGCCTATGCTTATGGAGACGGCCGGGAAAAGAGCTGCCGGTACATGACGGAAGCGGTCAGCAATCTGTTGGGAGGGCTGTCCATTGACGGATACATGGCAGTCAGCATGTCCGCCCTGCCGGTGATCAATGACGGGGTTGGGGGCGTTGCCGTAACCATAGAGAATCAGGGAATGGAACAGATTGACCCTGAATTTATCTGCGGAAATACAGTCACTCTCATGGGCAGGCAGGCGGAAGCATACATCCGTTACAGGGATACCGGGAAAGCCCAAAGCGCACTGGACCGTGCGGAACGGCAGAAATCATATATACAAGGATTCCTGCGGGCTGCCGTGGAAAAGGCTGGAGAGGGTGACAGCTTTGTGCCGGGAATCATGAACGACATATCACCCTATATGGTAACGGATATGTCAAAAGACAGATACATGGATATGGCACTGGCCTTTTTAGGCAGCGGGCAGGATGTGGGAGCCGCAGATATGATCACACTTCCCGGCCAGGCAAAGGAGACTCCGATCTATGACGAGTACCATCCTGATCAGGCAGGGATACAGTCTGTTATTTTGGATATGTTTTACCGGCAGGAATGAATACTAATCTGAATACTAAGCTTGTATACACTGGTAAAAAGAGATGAAAATAGGTATGTAATAAATACTTATTATAAATAGCTGATGTTAGAAAGGAAGGGAAGAAATGATGAAAAAAAGGATTGCAGCCATGGCATTAATTGCTGCACTTGCAGCGTCACAGACAGTATGCTCCTATGGAGCCAACAGCCCGGGTACAGGCCCGGTGATCGGGGATAACAGCGGGGATAGTGAGTATGACATCGGGGAGCGGGTGGATAGCGTTACGGGCGGTGGTTCCACATCAGGCAGTTCTTCTGTAACCGGATCCGGGCAGGGAGCCAATGCGGTTGAAATTGGCGTTGGACAGACTGCAGGCGAGACAGCGGTTACCACAAACAGCAGAGGTCAGGCCGTTGTGGGAAATACGGCACTTGAGTTTGTACAGGGAGGGGGCAGCGCTGTAGCAGGTCTTCCCGAAATTGCTGTAAACGCAATCAATGGCATTAATAATGGCCAGCCTTTAAACCAGGTGGTTCCAGGTGTGGATTTGACCGGGTATAACGCACTTGTGGGAACACATGCCATCGTCACAAAGGATGCAGCAACCAATACGGAAAAGGCCGGTCTGGTGGAAGTCCCGCTGTATGTTCCAAACCTGGTTGACGGACTGGGAGAGGTGCAGGTTCTTTTTTACAATAACCTGACAGGTACCTGGACTTTGATCCAGCCAAACAGGATCGATACCGCATCCAAGATGCTTTGGTTTAATATTCCCAATTCAGGCACTCTTTCCGTAATCTACAAACGTTAAGGCCCTGTACAACGGCACAAAAGGGGATTATGAAAGTGAAAGGTAAAAATAAACTGGATTTAGAAGCGTACCTGCCCCACAGCAAGCGTGTGAGGATGAGGATACTTTGGGTATATGACATGGCAATGGTCTGGATCTGTACATGCCTTGCCCTTGGACTGCGATTTGACTTGAGTTTGTCTTTAATTCCCATTGAGTATGCCAGGGAAGTGTGGAAATACGGCTTACTTCAAATGGCAGTGGTATCCCTTGTTTTTTATGCAGGGCATCTTTATGCCATTATGTGGGGTGTATCAGGAATCCGTGAAATGCTGCAGGTGGTTTTGGCTTGTCTGGCTGCTGCCCTGGCACAGTCTGTTGGGATCCTTATGTTTGAAGTGCGCATGCCAAAAAGTTATTACATTTTGTGGTTTGTTCTGATAACATTTGCAGCCATGAGCGGACGTGCCAGTTTTCAGGTGCTTCAAAAGATAATAAACCGGATCAACCGCTTTCTTGAAAAAAACAGGCCTGCGCGGGTGATGATCGTTGGAGCAGGGCAGGCAGGGGCATTAATATTAAAGGAAATGAAAACCAGTGAAAAATTCCATGGATATCCTGTTTGCATGGTAGATGACGACAAGGACAAACTTGGACGTGTCATAGATGGGGTATCCATTGCAGGCAGCCGTGAGGATATAGGAAAACTTGTCCGGGATAAGGCAATTGACGAAATCTATGTGGCGATTCCCACGGCTTCCCCGGAGGATATAAGGGACATTTTAAAGATCTGCCAGGAAACAGGATGTCAGGTTAAAATGCTTCCCGGCGTATATCAGCTTATCAATGGGGAAATTACGATTTCAAGATTTCGTAAGGTGGAGATAGAGGATCTGCTGGGCAGGGAGCCTGTCCAAACCAATCTGGATGAGATCATGGGTTATGTAAAAGGTAAGGTGGTCCTGGTCACCGGCGGCGGAGGCTCCATTGGAAGCGAACTGTGCAGACAGCTGGCAGGACATCAGGTGAAACAGCTTATCATATTTGACATATATGAAAACAATGCCTATGAGATCCAGCAGGAACTCCGGCGCATATACCCTCAGCTGGACCTGGTGGTTTTGATCGGATCTGTACGCAATACAAACAGGCTGGAAGATCTGTTCCGTACATACAGACCTGACATTGTATATCATGCAGCTGCCCACAAGCACGTGCCTCTCATGGAGGACAGCCCCTGTGAAGCCGTTAAAAACAATGTGATGGGAACCTATAAGACGACCAGGGCCGCCATCAAATATGGAGTCAGGCGCTTTATCCTGATCTCCACAGATAAAGCGGTAAACCCGACAAATATCATGGGAGCAAGCAAACGTCTCTGCGAGATGATTATACAGATGAGCAATCAAAAGAGCAGGACCGAGTTTGTTGCAGTGCGCTTTGGAAATGTTCTGGGAAGCAACGGAAGCGTGATCCCATTATTCAAACAGCAGATAGAAAACGGCGGCCCAGTGACAGTTACCCATAAGGATATCATACGCTATTTCATGACGATTCCGGAAGCCGTAAGCCTGGTGATACAGGCCGGTGCCTACGCAAAGGGCGGAGAGATCTTTGTACTGAACATGGGGAAGCCGGTAAAAATTCTGGACATGGCTGAGAACCTGATCCGTTTATCCGGCTACGAACCGTACAAGGATATAGACATCTGCTTTACAGGGCTAAGGCCAGGTGAAAAGCTGTATGAAGAACTTCTCATGGATGAGGAAGGACTTCAGAAAACAGAAAATGAGCGGATATTGATAGGAACACCCATCCAGATGGATTATGAGCGGTTTGAAAAAGCGCTTAACCGCTTGGGGGAAGCTGCCCAGAATGAAACAGGGAATATACGGCAGATGGTTTGTGATCTGGTGCCGGAATACCATTATAAAGGTTCGGATGCGGATATTGCTGCGTCAGAAGCCGCAGCTGGTTTGGAACCCGGTGTTGCAGTGTTAAATGCGGACAGGCCTTTTATTCACAAAAGAATCGCAATGTATAACATGGGAGGCAAGTAGAGGGGAGAAAAAGGGTATGGACGCAGAATTGTCGCTTTGCCGCATTCTGGGATCATACCTGTTATATTGTTAAGCTATATCTGTGGAAAGAACATTACCTGCTTTGGTTGATCCAGGGCATCGTAATCCTGTCCATGGAATGGCGAAGCCTGCCCTATTTAATCAATGCTGTCTAATCCAGATTGAGATTTCTCAATTAGATCATGGAACATATTGGGAGGATTGGAGATGGAAAACTGGTATGCAGTACAAGTTAGAGCCGGAAGGGAAGAAGCAGTACTGCAGTTAAGTAAAAAGATAATAGATGAATCTGCTTTGAAGGAGTGTTTCATTCCATACTACGAACGTATGAAGCGCTTTCAAGGGGAATGGCATAAGGAACAATATATTTTATTTCCGGGATATATCTTTCTTGTTACAGAACAGGTGGATGTACTGTTCTGGGAATTGAAAAAAGTACAGGGATTAACAAGAATTCTTGGAGATGGAATGGAATTTGTTCCTATAAAAGAGGAAGAAAAGGTGTTTTTGCAGAAGATGGGAGGCAGTTCCCATTTAGCTGAAATGTCCAAGGGAATTATTAAAGGTGACAAGGTTATCATAATGTCTGGGCCTTTGTCAAAATTTAAAGGTAAGATTACATCTATTGACAGGCATAAAAGGCTTGCAGTGATTCAGATTGAGATGTTTGGCAGATGGATGGATGTGAAGGTAGGGTTGGAGATTGTGCATAGGGAGTAGTTAAAAATACCATATCAATCAAGAACTGGAGAGGAAACAAAATGGATACAACAAAGTGTTATGAAAAGTTTGCCAATAAGGTTTGGCTTAGTTCACCGACCATGCACGGTCCGGAATTAAAATATGTGATGGAAGCCTATGAGTCCAACTGGATGTCTACAGTAGGAGCCAACATTAATGAAGTGGAACGCCTTACCTGCGAGAAGATAGGATGTAAGTATTCTGTAGCTCTTTCCACCGGAACAGCGGCATTACATATGGCGGTGAAGCTTGCAGGAGTCAAATGCGGGGATAAGGTTTTTTGTTCCGACCTAACCTTTGGCGCCACTGTAAATCCAGTTGTCTATGAAGGGGGAATTCCGGTTTTTGTTGACACAGAGTATGATACCTGGAATATGGATCCTGCTGCATTAGAGAGGGCATTTGAAATTTATCCAGATGTAAAGGTAGTGGTAGTAGCACATTTATATGGTACACCAGGCAAAATAGATGAGATCAAGTCAATATGTGACAAACATGGAGCTGTGATTGTAGAGGATGCTGCTGAATCACTTGGCGCGACATATAAAGGCATTCAAACAGGAAACTTTGGTATGTATAATTGTATTTCGTATAACGGAAATAAAATCATTACTGGTTCATCAGGGGGCATGCTGCTGACAGATGACCTTGATGCGGCAAATAGGGTGCGCAAATGGTCTACGCAGGCTAGAGAAAATGCTCCTTGGTACCAACATGAGGAATTAGGTTACAATTATCGTATGAGTAATTTAATAGCAGGCGTTGTACGTGGGCAATATCCATATTTAGAGGAACATATTAAGCAGAAAAAGGAAATATATGAGCGGTATAAAAAGGGACTGTCAGGATTGCCGGTTCGGATGAATCCATATGACAGCAATAAATCGGAACCTAACTTCTGGCTGAGCTGTATGTTAATTGATGAGGTGGCAATGTGTAAGCAGGTCAGAGGAGAAAAAGAGGCTTTGTATATCAGTCAATCCGGTAAAAGCTGTCCGACAGAGATCTTGGAAAATTTATCAAAATATAATGCAGAGGGCCGTCCAATCTGGAAACCCATGCACATGCAGCCCATATATAGAATGAATGGCTTTATCACCCGTGATGGGAACGCAAGAGCAAATACGAATGCATATCTTGAAAGTGGAAACAAAGGAAAGGATGGTATGCCGTTAGATGTAGGCATGGATATCTTCCATCGGGGATTGTGTCTGCCAAGTGATAATAAGATGACGGCCCCGCAGCAGGAAACAATTATTGAGATAATTAAGAATTGTTTTGAATGAGGATTAAAAGGTGGAAAAGACAATACATAAAAATAATAAGTATTTTATCCCTCATCAAAAAGGATTCTATGAGAAATATATAAAACGTCCACAGGATTTTATCTGTGCATTATTAGCTTTAATTGTTCTATCCCCAATCCTGCTAATAATCATGATTCTTGTGCGAATTAAATTGGGAACACCTGTGTTATTCAAACAAAAGCGTCCGGGACTGAATGGGGAGATATTCACTTTATATAAGTTCCGTACAATGACGGATGAAAGGGATGCTGATGGTAATCTTTTGCCGGATGAGGAACGTCTTACACCATTTGGAATGCAAATCAGACGGCTTAGTATCGATGAACTTCCAGAGATATGGAATATTCTTAATGGAACACTTAGTGTGGTTGGACCACGGCCATTGTTAGTGTCCTATCTGTCTCTTTATAATGAACAGCAGGCAAGAAGGCACGAAGTCAGGCCGGGCCTTACTGGCTATGCACAGGTGCATGGGCGGAATTCTATTACATGGGAAGATAAGTTTGATAAAGATGTCTATTATGTAGACCATATTACCTTTATAGGAGATTGGAAAATCGTATTTCAGACAGTGAAGACGGTTCTAAAACGTGAAGGAATCCATTCACAAACAGCAGCGACAATGGAGTTTTTTACAGGTACACCTAATCATATATCCGAAAAAGAAGCAAATGACTAAAAGTTTGTTCAGCAGGTGAAATACAGAAGGAGAGCAGGATGAAAATACTTTTTACCAGTGTTGGACGCCGTGTGGAATTGATGCAGGCCTTTCGCTGTGCAGCAGAGAAGTTAAAGGTTGATTTAATAATCATGGGAACAGATATAACAGAAGATGCCCCGGCATTGTATTTCTGTGATAAAACACAAATCGTATGCCGGATTGAAGATAGACAGTATATTCCAATGCTTCTTAAGCTTTGTAAAGAAGAAAAGGTAGATTGTCTGATACCGATGATTGACACAGACTTGTTGGTTTTGGCAGGAAATAAGGAACAATTTGAGGCAATTGGGACAAAAGTGTTAATTAGCGCAGCAGATAAAGTAAAACTCTGCAGAGACAAGAATTATACTGCTGATTATCTTATTTCATTAGGATTAAAATCTCCGTTACCATTTAATGATTTGGTAAAATACGAAGCTGCCTTTAAGGCTGGAGAACAGCATTTTCCCGCTTTTATAAAACCCAAGGATGGCAGTTCAAGCATGAATGCTTACAGGGTGGATAATTTAAAAGATTTAAAACGGTATGCAGAAAAGATTGAAGATTACATTATCCAGCCATTCATAAGCGGCAGGGAATATACGATTGATGTATTCTGTGATTATTATGGAAACCCGGTATATATTACTCCCAGGGAGAGATTGGCAGTCCGTGCAGGGGAAGTCCTTAAAACAAAGATTATTCAAGATGATACCATGATAGATGAAATATTGATGTTAATCAAAGATTTTAAACCTTGTGGGCAGATTACGGTACAGCTTATCCGTGATGGAGATACAGGGGAGGACTATTATATAGAGATCAATCCACGTTTTGGCGGCGGCGCACCTCTTAGTATGAAGGCAGGAGCTGACAGTGCGGAAGCAGTTATTAAAATGCTCACAGGCGGGAGAATGGAGTATGTGGAAAAAGCAGCGAGGGACGGAGAAATATATAGCCGTTTTGACCAGAGTATCTGTGTGAAAAAGGGAAAAGCCAGGATAGGTAACAGATGATTGAGATAAATCAAATAGCAGATGTACTGAACTATACAGAAGGGCTGAAAGCTGTAGTATTTGACCTTGATGATACGCTTTATGGAGAAAAGGAATATATACGAAGCGGATATCGTGCGGTAGCAAAGGTCATTCCCCAGGTGAAAAATGCAGAAAGGAAGTTGTGGCGTCTTTTTTTGGAAAAGAAGCCTGCCATAGATGAAGTCCTTTCCATGGAAGGTATATATACAGAGGAAATCCGTCAGAGATGTCTGGGGGTATATCGTTTACATGAGCCGGATATTCATTTGTATGATGGGGTCATGGAACTATTGACAAAACTAAGATGTCATGGATATAAGCTAGGTGTCATTACAGATGGCAGACCAGAAGGTCAGAGGGCGAAAATCCGGGTTTTAGGATTAGGAAAATATATGGACCATATTATTGTTACGGACGAACTTGGCGGTGTTAAATATAGAAAACCAAATGAAGCAGCATTCATTCAGATGGCAGATAAGCTGAATGTGGCTTTTACCCAGATGTGTTACGTTGGGGATAATATTAAAAAGGATTTTAGTGCCCCCCTAAAACTTGGGATGAGAGCGGTATGGTTTAGAAATCAGGATGGTTTGTATTGAGAACAGTGGTAGAAACAAAGGAAAAGCAGGTAGTCAGATGGCGTTGAAGAAACAAGTATTAATTGTATCCCAAGTGATACCGCAGTGGTATGTGGATGTATTGGCTGAGGCATTGGAAGAAGGGGTACATATAGATATCATTACTGGCAGCAATGTCAGAGGGAATGTTATTAAATCTCCCAAACATGAAGCAGACAGTTTGAAATCCAGGCTTGTATGTTGGTATAGACATTTCCGTTTTGTAAACCAGTGGATGAAAGAAAATCAAAGCGTGCACTATGATTTAATATTTGCAGTATCAAATCCACCAATCAATGCATATTTAGGGTTAAAACTTAAAAAGAAGTTTCAAGCCCCTTTTATTTATATGAATTGGGACATATATCCGCAAGTGATTGAAAGTACCATTAAGAATCCGGCAGTAAAAGTTATCTGCAGGCTCTGGCATGAATGGAACTCTGTAAACTATCCCAAAGTTAATCAAATGTTAACCATAGGGGAACAGATGGCGGTATCCATAAAAAGTAGCCTTAGAGAAAAGATAAAGATTACCTGTATCCCGATTGCTGCGGATATAGGGCTATTACAGCCAATGGAAAAACAGGAAAATCCATTCTGCCAGGAATACGGACTATGCGATAAGTTTATTGTTCTTTATTCCGGAAAAATGGGTATGGGTCATAATATAGAGGTTATATTAGAAGCTGCAAGGGTACTTCAAAATCAGAGGAAGATTTGCTTTGTGTTTATAGGAAATGGTCCCAAATATCCAATAGTGGAACAGTTTATTAAGGAAAACCAATCGGAAAACATAAAGCTATTTCCATTGCAGCCAGATAATATATTTCCGTATTCAATGGCCTGTGGCGACATAGGGATTGTGACACAGGAAGCGAGCATGGCCCATTTGTTCATGCCGAGTAAAGTTTATAGCATGATGGCCTGTGGTGAAGCAATTGTTGGTATTTGTACCAAGAAGGATGATCTGTATTCTTTGCTGGAAAACAATCCGATAGGTATTGCGGTTACAGATGGATCAGCAGATACTCTTGCCAGGGAAATTTTACATTTATATATGGACAAAGTAACTCTTGAACGTTATAAGAAATGTGCCAGAATAACGGCGGAAGAGAAATTTAGCAGTATAACGGTTACGAAACAGTATAAAGAATTATTTAAGAGGTACATGCTGCAGGGGGAGATTGGATGAATATTAAGTTTGCCTTGGATGTTACCTGGGTTCGTCATAAAATTGTTGGAGGCACAGAATCTTTTACCCATAACCTGCTTCAGGGCTTTATGGAGACAAAGGATACGTTTTCATTGTATATTATTGCTGCGTTGGATAATGAGCAGTATTTCAGAAAATATGAAGAGGATGAAAGAATACATCTGATTATTGCGCCTGTGAATGCAGGGTCTGTACCTAAGAGGATTATATGGCAGAATTTATGCCTAAGCCGCTTTCTAAAAAAGAACAGAATAGGGCTTTGTTTGGAACCCGTTTATGCGAAACCATTTTTCAATATTAGCGGAATAAAATTTGTTACAGTTATTCATGACTTGGAAGCACTGCATTTTCCAGAAAATCATTCCTGGGTGACTAATATTTGGCTTCGTATAAGCTGGTTTAATACGGTAAGGACATCGGAGCAGGTTGTCTGTATTTCAAATTTTGTCCGTCAGGATATTTTAGATACATATAAAATATCCGGGGATAACCTGACAACCATTTATGATCCAATTACGATTGATGTATCTGATAAATGTGATTTTGCCAGAATGAGGATGCAATATGGAATTAATCCAGAGGAATATTATTATACGGTTTCCAAGTTAAATCCGCATAAGAATCTTGTGACCCTTGTTAAGGTGTTTGGGGAGATTAAGAAACAGAATATTCAGGATATTCCCTGCAAGCTGGTAATCAGTGGCGTGAATGGCGGTATGGAGGAGGAATTGCGTCAAGTGGCAAAATCCTATTCACTTACAGATGAACTCGTTTTAACTGGCTTTGTGGAAAATAACGTCCGAAACTGTCTGTATAGCAATTGTAAGGCATTCTTGTTCCCAAGCGTTTTTGAAGGTTTTGGAATGCCCTTAGTAGAAGCAATCAGTTCAGGTGTGCCTGTTATTACTACGAACATGGTATGTATTCCGGAAATCACACAAAATGCGGCATGCTATGTGGAGGATCCTTATTCGGTAGACGAATGGATAGGAAAAATAAAAAGTGCCTATATATCAGAAGTAAAGTTTGATGAAGGTATCTATAAGCCGGATTACATAGCGCGTCAATATCTGGTCGTTTTAGAAAAATGTAAAACGAAAAGGCGGGGAAGAAGATGATTTCAATAAGCGGTATCGATTGTTGTGGTAAATCAACGCAAATTGAACTTTTATGTGAAGAACTAAAAAGCAAAGGGCGAAAATGTGAGGTTATATGGAGCCGTGGCGGATATACCCCGGGAATCCAGGCGGTAAAAAGATTTTTCAGGAAAGAAAAAAATATAAGTAAAGAAGAGCGCATTAAGTTTTCCGAGGAGGTAAATGGTAGCCCGATAAAGAGGAGGCTACTTTTTATTGCATCATTGATGGATTTGTGGTTGTATTATACCCTGGTTTTGCGATTAAAAGAGATTTTTGGAACAACAGTAATCTGTGATCGTTATATTTGGGATACATATATTGATTTTAAGTTGAAATACCCAGAATATGATTTTGAGCATGGCTTTTGGTGGAGATTAACATTGAAAACCATGGTGAAACCGAATCCGTCAATTGTCATGTTTATACCAGCAGAGGAATCCATGCGCAGAAGTGGTTTAAAGGACGAGCCATTTCCTGAGCCTATTGATGTGAGGCGGAAACGAATCGAAATGTACGATTTTTTAGCCGGGAGAAATGTGTGGCAGTGGCGTATTGAGGCAACCAATACGATTGATAAAGTCTTCGATGACATCAGAAAGGCTTGTATATGAAAATCAGTCAGATGCTTTTAAGAGAAGATTTCTATAGGATAAACGATGAAACGCTGGACAGATATTACACTGAAAAAACACAGAATACGAGGTTATATATATATCCCCAGTTAAATGCAATTGTAACTGCTAAGCCAAGCAGGAAGGTGTTGGAATATCTTTTATGTGAGTATAGTGTCCGGAATAATGCTTTGAAAAGAATTCTTACGGGTGTATATGTGGGACTGTGTTTAAGCAGCTACGGATGTATGAGTTCAAAGAAGATAACGGTACATGCTGCGATTGACGATAATACATTAATATATCCGTGTAATAGAAAATACAGGATTTTCAACTTTTCAAAAAATACAGTAGAGGTCATACCCAAATATGGATTTCCACAAGACGATTTACAAAGAGAAATCTTTTTTCGGACCCAAAATGGATTACCAGATTTTGTGCCGCAGCTGATTTCATTTACCCCTAACCGTTATATGGAGAAAATTATAGATGGAAGGCCCCTGGCCCGTATCTCTGATGATTATGATATATATGTCAATCGGGCCTATAATATGTTTTATGAGTATGCAAAGGATAGAAGGCGTATAATCAGCGGTTCAAAATATGCAGAAGAGTTATATGCTTTGGTATGTAAACAGATAAGTGTTAAGGTGAGAAGACAAGAGACAGTGAGATGTATTGCAAGTAAGTTGGCATCAGTGGTAAGAATGGCAGACGAAATCATGCTGCTTTTTTCCCACGGGGATTTACAGACAGGAAATATTTGGGTTGAGAATAAGACAGGAAAAATTTTTATTATAGACTGGGAATCCTGGGGAGAACGAAGTATTTGGTATGATAAAGCTGTTCTGATGGAAGGACTTAGGCCAAATGGTATTGGGAGTTACTGTAAGATTGAAAAATCAAAAGAGAAAGAAGCCTGTGTTCTTTTGGAAGACCTGATATTCCAGCTTAATGAACTGGAAACTTTGCCAGGTGATTTTGGATCTGACAAATTTGATGAATACCTGGCCTGTTTAGAAATGCATATGAGAGGTAAGAAGTATGGATTGTCTTGTGAATAGAATTATGGGTCAAAATGGGATTTGTGCATATCCCATTGAAAATTTTGTTTCGTTGTAAAAACAATATACAAAACGCTGTTTCCAGATTGTTGTGGATAAACAGGAAGTATCATAGAGACAGTTATCTAAAGAATTGGCTGAAGCATGTGGCATGTTTATTACGTGGTACAGGATAGGCCATGAAGCAGAAAGGATATAAAACTAAGTGGAAAAGCTGTTCAATTTTTTGGACGATGATATTTATCGGCTCATGCTCGACATGTCAAGAGAAAAACACTCTGAAGAGGAAAATCAGGATATAAAAGAACGATACGGAAAAGTAAATCAAAAGAAGCTGTTTGTGGTTTGCCGCGAACATGAACTGCATGGTGTGACTGGTGCATATGCAAAATCTATGGGGCTGCCCATTCCTGATGAGTGGGAGAAAGCGTTTCTTTTAGAAAAAAGGCGGCTGGATTTTTTGAAAAACACAGCAATCCAGGTTTGTCAGCTTATGTCGGATCACGGAATACCAATGGTTATCCTAAAAAATGGCGGGATTATGATGGATATGATTCCAGAAACAGTTAAGTGTCCAATGGAGGATATTGATTCATTAATAAGAAAAACTGATTTTTATCAAGCGCATAAACTCTTAATAGAAAATGGTTTTACCTTTAAATTTAGAAGTGAGTATGAAGCAGAGAAATTGGAAGAAGCATACAGGGATGGTTCTACGGAGTATTTCATTACAATGCCCACCGGTGAAAAGATATGGTTTGAATTAGCATGGAGAGCGGTTGCAGGCCGTTGGATCCGTCCTGACTTAGAGCCGGATACGAATGGTTTTATTGGACGCTCCCATACAGTAGGCGATACACAGGTGCGTGTTCTTTCTCCAGAGGATAATTTGCTGCAGGTATGCATTCATACGGCAAAACATTCCTATGTCCGTGCACCGGGCATGCGGCTGCATATGGATGTGGACCGTATTGTTGCACATACGGATATTGATTGGGAGTTATTTTTGAAAAAGGTTAAGGAGGCGCATGTATGCACATCCACATACCTTTCTTTGTATATACCGTCAGTTATTCTGCATACGCAGATTCCACAATGGGTGTTGGATGAATTGAGGCCCAAAAATATCAAAAAATTAGTGAAATTACTCTCAGACGCTGGACTGCCTCATCCTCATGAAAAGAAATTTTCCAAAATAGGTTTTCTGCTATTTCAGACAGCATTGTATGATAAGAAAAAGGATTTGGTTCGTGTAATTTATCCGGGTAAAGTATGGATGCAGCATCGGTACGAATATAAAGGTTATTTTGGATTGATGATGTGTATCTTTGTTCGACTGTTAGATTTAGTTGGGATTAGGAAGCGGACCCCAAAAAATATTTAATTTTGAAAGAGAAAGGGATTTATATGCGTGGTAGATATGCTGAGAGCGAGAAACCTATTGGATATAAACTATACACAGTGATAATCACAATATTACCCGCAATAAATACCTATAAAAGTCCGATTCCTAATGTGGAACTCGGAACATTTTTATTATTGATACTGTTTCTGTTTATGTTTTTGAATGATAGAAAAATCTATGCGGATAATTTAATCTGGAAATGGCTTGTCATGTTATATGCGTTTTTACTTTTTACGATAATCGCATCCTTTAATCCAGGAATATTGGAGACTTCATTGTTTTCAATAACATTTAGATTTTTAAAGATATGTGCAGTTGTGCTGATTGTAATCGTTCAAGGAAGAAAGTGGTTTGATTATACGATTGCAATAAAGACATTGCGGATATTCAGTTTACTATGCGTAGCATTTATAATATTGCAAAGTATATTATATTATGGGGCAGGTATTATACTTCATGGTATTTATATTCCATTAGCTTCGGCAGAAGGATACTCAGATTACAATTTTGAATTTATGTATAGTATATTATTTAGGCCAACAAGTTTCTTCTTTGAACCATCACATTTTTGTGCGTATGCATTAGTATATTTTACTTATTTATTATCTGCTAACACTGAAAAATATAGAAGATTTCAATTAGCAGTAATGACTTTGGGAGTTGTCATGTCGACTTCTGGCACAGGTATTGTATTGATACCAATAACCGTATTAATTACTGCCATGCTTATGCTATTTAAACATAATATATCAACCACACGAAACAGTCTGCTGCTTGGTGCGATTGTTGCCATCGTAATTATTATCGCACTTAATGTTTATATAAATTCAGATGTTGGGCAGACTGTGCTACAAAGGTATATCAAGTCAGATGGATCATTGGGAACAGCTGTTTTAGGAAGATTAGATAGCGGAGCCGGTGAACTATATAAGGAATTGCCTATTTTTTATAAAATAATCGGTACAGGTTTTGGAAACAGACCATCAACTGTTTATTTTTCATCTTTATATTCTATTTTATATGGTGATGGATTGGTAGGACTTATATTGTTGCTTTGGATCATAATATCTTCTTACAGAAAATGTGGGGTATTTGGTAAGCTGCTCTGTGTTGTATATATGGTTCTGATGATTGGAACAGGAGTGTTTAATTTTGCAAGTATCGGATTATATTTTTCATTCATTCATCAAGATATTTATGAGCCTATGCCGCATATAGACAAAAAGTATTATTCTTGTAAGAGGTAAATGGAATGATTTTATTTATAAGTAATTTTGTTAGTCCACATACAATACCACTGTGCAACGAGATTGTTAAACAGTATAAAGGGGATTTTTATTTCATTGAAACCAGAAAAATGACAAGTGAGAGAAGTGGACTTGGGTATGACAAATACAGGGATTTATCTTTTGTTGTTTCACATGAAGAATTCTGCTTGAAACGAACTTACTATCAAAGTTTAATTGATGAGGCAGAAGCTGTGATTGTAAGTTTTGGTTCAATTGATATAAATCTGTTAAATGAGCGGATAAACAAAAATAGACTATGTTTATTAATGTCTGAACGCCTTTTTAAAAAGGGTATTGCTAAAATTGTTGACTATAGGCTATGGAAGAATATATTTTTTTTCAAATCCGTGTACCATAGGAATGTCCATTTATTGTGTATGGGCGCATATGTTGCTAAGGACTTCCGTTTATGTGGGTTTAATCATAAACATATGTGGAAGTTTGGATATATAACGGAGACAAAAAAAGAAAGCTTGGAGGAAATCCTTTCATTAAAAGTACATGATGAAAAGCGGATTTTGTGGGTTGGACGAATGATTTGGTGGAAACGTCCTATGCAAATAATAAAAGCCACAGAAAAACTGCATAGAATGGGATACAGTTTTTCTCTGGACATTGTTGGAGATGGGAAAAAATTCAAAAAGATAAAGAGGTACGTTGAGAATAATCATATAAGACAAATTAAGGTTCACGGACTGATGAGGAATGAGGAAGTCCTCAATTTGATGATGAATGCAAATATATTTGTTGCTACAAGTAATCGGTTAGAAGGATGGGGAGCAGTTATTAATGAAGCAGAAAATTGTGCATGTGCCATTATAGCAAGCAAAGCAATGGGAGCGACAGAATATTTGGTTGAAAATGATCTAAATGGTTATTGGTATGATAATACACAGAGAGGGTTGACACGAACATTAGAAAAAGCACTTAATGATTCTAGTTTATTGGAAAAAGGTGTAACAGGATATCATTTTATTACTACGGAGTGGAGCCCTCAAAATGCTGCCTGTCGTTTACTTGAGCTTATTCGAGAACTTCTTTTAAATGATGTAGTAGAAGTGGGAAAATGCGGGCGGATACAGATATGTGAAAGGGCGTAATTACATGAGTAATAATGTAGAAATAAATAAAGCAGTTAGATGGTCCTCAACAGCAGAGTTAATGTCAAAATTGGTATCTCCTATCACCAGTATGTTATTGGCCAGACTTTTGACACCAGAAGCATTTGGCTTGATTGCATCAATTACAATGGTGACCAGTTTTTCTGATTTATTTACAGATGGTGGATGTAATAAATTTATTATTCAGCATACCTTCACAGACGAGCAAGACCTTAAACGCCATGCAACCGTTGGGTTTTGGCTTAATCTGACGATTTCTACAATAATTTGGCTGGTTATAGTTTGCTTTCGTGTGAATATTGCTACAATTATTGGCATATCAGGTTTTGAAAACGCTCTTGTGGTTGCAGCACTGGCATTGTTTATGACTGCGTTCTCAAGCATGCATATGGCATTGTTAAGAAAAAAATTGGACTTTAAGCATCTGTTTAAAATACGAACTGCTGCAACAGTGATAAATCTGGTTGTGTCAGTTGCACTGGCATTTTGGGGAGCAGGAGTTTGGGCGGTTATTTTTGGAACATTATGCAGGGACTTTACTTATGCTCTCTTATTTAATTTGAGGCCAATATGGAAACCTGCTTTCTTTTTTGATTTTTCCATACTTAAGAATATGTTTTCTTTTAGTGGCTTTACTTTGTTGGAAACCCTTATGACTTGGTTTAAATCCAATGCTGCCATTTTGATTTTATCGGGTGTATTTACTCCATTCTATTTAGGGTTGTATAAAACACCAATAACTATAGACAATTCAATAATCGGGTTATTATATTCAGCACTTATTCCTGTACTTTACTCGGGACTGTCCCGGGTAAAAAACCAAAAAAAGGAGTTTGAAAATTTATTATTCAGGATACAACGGTTAATGGCGATGATAGCATTCCCCATGGCGATGGTTATGTTGGTGTATAGTGATATTGTTACTGGTATTCTGCTTGGTTCACAATGGTTAGAAGTATCTTGGTTTGTCGGTTTATATGGTTGTGCTATAGTTGTTGAAAATGTATTTTGTATTTTTTGCGTGGAAGCATATAGGGCCAAAGAGAAACCGCTTGTTTCAGCGTTATCTATTGCAGTCAACAATTGTATTTTATGCATTAGCATTTACACTTGTGCTGTGTACGGCTTCAAAATAGTCTGCTATGTTACGGTAATTAATTCTCTTATCTATTATATTGTTCAGATGGGAATTATGCGATTTGTACTCAAAATTTCTCCATGGGGAATGCTGAAGAATGTGTTTCCATATTTTGGACTCTCATTTTTAGTTGGAATTGTTAGTTATATAATCAAACGGTCAATGGTTAGCATGGATTTAATGCTAACATTATTATTGATGTCTGCATCAATAATTACATATACAGGAATTATACTATTAGGTACTAAATCGCGTAGTGAAATTGTAGCCTTCGTAAAAAATTGAGGAGATATGGTATAGTGGAAAAAAGTCGGATAAAAAGGATTAGGAGAAAGTTTTTTCTTCCAATATTTAATTTTTTATTTTCTAGAAAGACCCGTATGTGGGGATTAAAGCGTTTTGTTTTGAAATTAGCAAACGTTAATATTGCATCCACTACTAAAGTAGTAGGGCCATTAATTCTAGGGGATGCTGTAAATTTGACAGTTGGAGAAGGTACATGGCTAGGAACGGATTTTTCTGTTTATGGAAGTGGGACCTGTATTATAGGAGATAAATGTGATATAGGGCCTGATGTTAGTGTACTTTCCGGTTCGCATGATATTGGAGGGACAGATAGAAGGGCAGGTCAAGGAAAACACTATACAATTGTAATTGGTAATGGTGTATGGATTGGAGGAAGAAGTACGCTTTATGAGGATATTGCGGTGGGAGATTCATCAATAATTGCTGCTGGATCGTTAGTAAACAAAAATGTGGTTCCCAATTGTATAGTAGGAGGTGTGCCTGCAAAAATAATACGTACACTTACAGAATAATATTTTAAAAAACATACTATTCAGTCAATATAAAAAAATGAAAACTATAGCCAGAGGACGTTTGCATGATGCATTATGTCCTGCGGCAATTTTTTAATATGAACCTGCGGATTTAATTATCCGTAGGCTTTTTGTTTTGTGAAAAAACCAATATTATGCTAATTGCAGTTTTTGGCGTTACTTGAATGATGAAATAAATGGAGGAAAACATTATGAAAAAAGCACTTATTACAGGAATAACAGGCCAGGATGGATCCTATCTGGCGGAGTTTCTTTTAGAAAAGGGATATGACGTACATGGTATGATACGCCGTTCCAGTGTGGATTTTAGGGAACGTATTACTCACTTGGAAGGAAAAGGAAATTTCCATCTCCATTATGGGGATTTGAGTGATTCCATGAGTCTTATTGGTATCATAAACAAGGTAATGCCAGACGAATTGTATAATCTGGCGGCGCAAAGCCATGTACAGGTTTCATTTGATGTTCCTGAATATTCCGGAGAGGTAGATGCAATTGGCGTTACCCGTATTCTTGAAGCGGTACGACAGTGTGGATTAGCAGATACCTGCAGGATTTATCAGGCATCCACTTCTGAGCTTTATGGAAAGGTCGAGGAGGTACCTCAAAACGAGAAAACTCCGTTTCATCCATATTCTCCTTATGCAGTGGCTAAACAGTATGGTTTTTGGATTACAAAAGAATATAGGGAAGCATATAACATGTTTTGCTGTTCAGGCATTTTGTTTAATCATGAGAGTGAGAGACGTGGGGAAACATTTGTCACAAGGAAAATTACGCTTGCTGCTGCAAGAATCAAGCAGGGAAAGCAGGATAAGCTGTACCTTGGCAATTTATCGAGTCTAAGGGACTGGGGCTATGCCAAGGACTATGTAGAGTGTATGTGGCTGATTCTTCAGAATAATAGACCTGAAGATTTTGTTATAGCTACCGGAACCCAGCATTCCGTACGGGAATTCTGTCAGCTGGCATTCCATTATGTTGGTATAGAACTTCGATGGGAAGGTGAGGGGCTTGATGAGAAGGGAATTGATCAGGAGAGCGGAAAGATCCTTATTGAAGTAAGCCCGGATTTTTACAGACCAACAGACGTAGTGAATCTATGGGGGGACCCGACAAAAGCAAGGACGGAGTTAGGTTGGAATCCCACAAAAACAAGCTTTGAGCAGCTTGTAAAGCTTATGGTTGACCATGATATGGAGAAAGTGGCTGTGGAGAGGGCGGAGGAACATATCTGCTGCAATTTGGCCGAGTATCTGGAAAAGGGTGTTGTTAAGTAGGGGGATAAACATACTATGATGGAAAAATATGAAAAAATATATGTGGCTGGACATAGAGGCATGGTTGGTTCAGCAATTGTAAGGGAACTTCGGCGCCAGGGATATACAAATATTATTACGAGGACTCATCAGGAACTTAATTTGTGCCGGCAGGAAGCCGTAGAAAATTTTTTTGCAGAGGAAAAACCTGAATATGTTTTCCTTGCAGCGGCAAGAGTCGGGGGAATTGTTGCAAATGAAAGCTCTCTTGCGGATTTTATGTATGACAATATGATTCTTGAAATGAATGTGATTCATTCTGCATGGAAGAATGGCTGCAGGAAGTTGGAATTTCTGGGATCGTCCTGTATCTATCCCAGAATGGCTCCGCAGCCTATGAAGGAGAGCTGCCTGTTGACTTCTGAATTGGAAAAGACAAACGAGGCATACGCCCTTGCGAAGATTTCAGGGCTTAAATATTGTGAATTTCTGAACAGACAGTATGGCACGGATTATATAAGTGTGATGCCGACAAACTTATACGGTCCGAATGATAACTATCATCCTACCCATAGCCATGTACTCCCTGCACTGATTCGCCGTTTCCATGAGGCAAAAGCAGAGGGTAGGGAATCTGTTACCTGCTGGGGGGATGGGAGTCCATTGCGGGAATTCCTGTATGTGGATGACTTAGCAGACCTTTGTGTATTCCTTATGAATAATTATAGCGGAAACGAGACGGTTAACGCGGGCACTGGTAAAGAGCTGACCATTAAGGAATTAACTGAATTGGTAGCAAAGGTGGTGGGATACACCGGAGAAATCCTCTGGGATACTTCACGGCCCAATGGGCCCCCGAGAAAACTTTTGGATGTTAGTAAGGCGGAAGCGCTTGGCTGGAGATATAAGACCGGACTTGAGGATGGTATCCGCCTGGCTTATAAAGACTTCTTAAATAATCCTATGAGGGCTGAACGATAAAATAGAGGCTGCAAAGCTAACCGTATACCGGTTTTCTTTATTTAGGAACAGAAAGGGAGATTGGATGAATATTATCTTGTTGTCCGGTGGTTCAGGAAAAAGACTATGGCCGCTGTCTAATGATGTGCGCTCAAAACAGTTTATTAAGATATTTAGGGACGAAGAGGGAGGATACGAGTCTATGGTACAGCGTGTCTACCGCCAGATAAAAAGGATGGATGCCAAAGCTACAGTGACCATTGCAACATCCAGGTCACAGGTGTCTGCAATACATAATCAATTGGAAGGAAGTGTGGGAATCAGTGTAGAGCCCTGCCGCCGTGACACCTTCCCGGCTATTGCACTGGCAACTTCATATTTACATGACGTACAGGGCGTAAGTGAAGAGGAAACGGTTGTTGTCTGCCCAGTAGACCCTTATGTGGATGATTCTTATTTTGAAGCACTGAAACAGTTGGCAGATCAGGCGCAGAAGGGAGAAGCAAATCTCGTCCTGATGGGCATTGAACCGACTTACCCCAGTGAAAAATATGGTTATATCATCCCAATAGATGGAGACCAGACCAGTACGGTATCCATGTTTAAGGAGAAACCGGATGTAGAGACAGCAAAAGAATATATAACACAGGGGGCATTGTGGAATGGCGGTGTTTTTGCATATAAGTTGGGTTATGTACTAAAAATGACCCATGAGCGGATTGACTTCACAGACTATGATGATTTATTTTCCAAATATGACACGCTGGACAAAATCAGCTTTGACTATGCTGTAGTAGAGAAAGAAAATAAAATCCAGGTACAGCGTTTTGCCGGACAATGGAAGGATCTTGGTACTTGGAATACGCTTACTGAGGCAATGGCGGATTCAGTTGTGGGGAATGCGATGCTTAATGATATATGTGAGAATGTCCATGTTGTTAATGAACTGGATGTTCCTGTCGTCTGCATGGGACTTAAAGACATAGTGGTATCTGCCTCTCCAGAGGGCATCCTGGTGTCTGACAAGGAACAGTCCAGTTATATCAAGCCTTTTGTAGACCAAATCAGCCAACAGATTATGTTTGCGGAGAAATCCTGGGGGAACTACAGGGTCCTTGATGTGGAGGCGGGCAGCCTGACAATCAAGGTTACATTGAATCCAGGACATCGGATGAACTATCACAGCCATGCAAGACGGGATGAGGTTTGGAATATTATCTCCGGAGAGGGGAGTGTGATTGTGGATGGAAAGGAATGGCCGGTCAAGGCCGGGGATGTGGTCTCGATGCAGGCAGGCTGCCGTCACACAATCATTGCTAGAACAGAAGTAAAAGTGATTGAGGTACAGATGGGTATGGAGATTAGTGTACACGACAAGCAGAAATTTGAACTGGAAGAGTTGGCATGAAGTGAGGGAGTGGCACATGGAAATAGAAAAAATCACGGAACAATACCAAAGGTGGTGTAAAAATGTCACATTAGATAAGGATTTGGTTCAGGAATTAAGGAATATGGCCCATACCCCAGCCCAAATAGAGGATGCTTTCTATTGTGACCTGGAATTTGGCACAGGGGGATTGCGGGGAGTGATTGGTGCAGGAACAAACCGGATGAATACATATACCGTTGCAAAAGCCTCCCAGGGAATTGCTGACTATATAAAGAAAAACTTTGCACCGGTGAAATGGAGGATTGCAATTTCATATGACAGCCGCATTAAATCAGATGTTTTTTCAAAAAAAGCTGCAGAGGTTTTTTCAGCAAATGGAATTTACGTATCAATTTATAATGAATTGATGCCTACACCGTGTTTGTCCTATGCTGTGCGAAGGCTGGGATGTGCTGCAGGAATTATGGTCACTGCCTCTCACAATCCGTCCAAATATAATGGCTATAAAGTATATGGCGCTGATGGGTGTCAGATTACGACAAAAGCCGCAGAGGATATTTTTGCGGAAATCCAGAAGCTGGATATTTTTAATGACGTTAAGGTAATAGACTTTAACAGAGGCATGAATATAGGGCTGATTTCGTGGATCGGTGAGGAAGTCTATATAGATTTTATTGAGGCAGTAAAAAAGCAGTCAGTACTATTTGGGGATGAAGTGGATAAAAGTGTTTCAATTGTATATTCTCCTTTAAATGGCACTGGTTTGAAACCTGTCCTGCACATCCTGAAAGAAAGTGGGTATTCCAATATTTGTGTAGTTAGCGAGCAGGAACAGCCGGATGGCCATTTCCCTACGTGCCCTTATCCGAATCCTGAAATGAGGGAGGCAATGTCATTGGGAATGGAATACGCTTCCCGGTGTGGCGCTGAACTGCTATTGGCAACTGACCCGGATTGTGACCGTGTTGGAATTGCGGTTAAGGATGCTGGTGGTGAAATGATTTTACTTTCTGGAAATGAGACTGGTATACTGCTTTTGGATTTTATCTGCAGCCAACGCTTAAAGCATCACGCCATGCCGGATAATCCTGTCATGGTGAAAACGATTGTTACCATTGATATGGCGGAACGCATTGCAAAAAAATACGGTGTAAGGACAATCAATGTCTTGACAGGTTTCAAATTTATTGGCGAACAGATTGGAAAATTAGAAAACAGGGGAAAAGAAAGTTCCTTTATTTTTGGTTTTGAGGAGAGTTATGGCTATTTATCTGGGGAATATGTACGTGATAAGGATGCTGTGGGGGGAGCATTTTTAATTTGTGAGATGTTTGCTTATTATAAATCCCGGGGTATCAGTCTTTTGGATAGACTAAATGCAATCTATTCAGAGTATGGCTACTGCTTGAATACGCTTCATAGTTATGAGTTTGAGGGGAGTATCGGATTTGAAAGGATGCGGAGTATTATGGCAGGGTTCCGCAGCGGCATCACTCATATTGGGTTCAGTAAAGTCGAGGAAGAATGTGACTACTTGAAAGGGCTTGATGACCTGCCGGCATCGAATGTACTGAAGTTTCTGTTGGATGGAAATTGTTCAGTTATAATACGGCCAAGCGGAACTGAACCAAAGCTAAAAGTATATATTTCCGTAAACGCAGATAGCCGGGCAGAAGCTATGAGGATGGAAGCAGAAATTTCAGAGGCAATGTGCAGATGTATAGGAGATGATGGGAAATAGACTGTATCGGCAGTTTAAGAGCGGGAAACAGGAATGCACTTAAGTGTCTTAAAGGAAAAGAGGAAGAAGTATTTGGATTTATATCAAATTATCATTAAACACAATAGGACATGGACGGTTCGTGAACTAATCTTTTTTTTGATTTCCTTCATTATAATCGTGATATATGTCTGTAACCTGTTATCGAAAAAACGTATTATGCTATCACAGGCTGTAGCTGGCCTGCTTCTTTTTTTATTTCTGGGAGTCGTATTTGGTTCCACTGTATTTACCCGGATACCAGGCGAACGACAGTATAAGCTGGAGCTGTTCTGGTCGTGGAAAAGGATTCTGAATGGAGACAGTGGACTGCTGAAAGAAAACTTATTAAATTGTATCCTCTTGATACCTATGGGGATGCTGCTGCCGATTGTGTTAAATCACAACGTAAGATGGTGGAAAGCACTGCTGATTGGAATTGCCACATCTGCAGTAATTGAAACATGTCAGTTAGTATTCTGCAGAGGTTTATTTGAATGGGATGATATGATCCACAATGGAGTAGGATGCATGATTGGGTGTGTGATAATGGAAATATGGAGATTCTCTGTATTACCAAGAACAAGAACAGCCCAAAGCAGTAAGGGATACCCTGAACACCAGGATCAAAGACAATCAGAACACACTGGATGATTTAGAAATGAAGAATGAGGAAATTCAAGGCTTAAGGAGGATCCGGATGGTTGAATGCGGTTCCGCCTATCATGTGCGTATGAGTGCAAAATACATTTTTGAACAGGAAGATACAATATGATTTTTATTCAGACATTTTGCGGATTTGATGTTTTTATTAATAATCAGATGATATACTTTCCCAGCAAAAAAGCAAAGGAGCTTCTGGCTATCCTTGTGGATAAACGAGGGGGCAGTGTAACCATTTCCCAGCTTGCATATATGTTGTATGAAGAAGTTCCGGAGATCACAGCCAAAAAGAATATACGGGTACTTGCCCACCGCCTGCGGAAAACATTAAAAGAGCATGAATGCGAGGAACTTCTGATTCACCGGCGCGGCATATATTCAGTCAATACCCAATCATTTACCTGTGATCTATACGAATTGTTAAGTGGGAATAAAACATATATGGCGGCTTACACAGGAAACTATATGTCGGAATATGTATGGGCAGCTCAAACAGTTCCCTATCTAAATGTGGTATACGGCAATTATTATGACAAGGAGACGCCTCCTGGGAATCAATAAAATGGTGTTTCATTTGCTGGGGTATCTATTACAAAAATATATGGAGCGCTTTCATAAGGAGCATAATCAATGAAAAGAGAAAAACTCATAAGAATCATCACGTGCACGGCCGCCTTTTTTGCCGTTTCAACCATCCCGGTATTGGGAGCAGACGGATGGCAGCAGGACTCTGTCCATCAGTGGGTTTACATGGAAAATGATAAAAAATTAGTGAACCAGTGGCTTCCATGGCCGGATGGAACCATGAGATATGTGGGAGGAAATGGACAGATTGTAACAGACAATTGGGTAACAATAGGTGAAAACCGCTTTCGTGTCCGGTCGGATGGATCCAGGTATGAAAATGAGTGGTTCAGCCTTACATCCAAACCATCATTGCCATCCGGTAATCCTGGTACCACCTGGTATTACGCAGGGGTTGATGGAAATATACTAAAAAATGGCTGGTATGATTTGAATGGAAAATTGTATTATTTTTACCCGGGAGGAAATTCACCCAGAAATTCTTTTTTTAACCTGGAGGATAAACGATATTATGTAGATGAGATGGGGGCCAGAAAGAATCCCGGATGGTTCTCTATTGATAACGTAAACAGCAAGGGGATCTCCTACACCACTTGGTATTATGTTACGGAAGATGGCTTCCTTTTGCGGGATGGCTGGCATGAACTGGAAGGTGTAACCTGTTATTTTGACACCAATGGCAGCGCCTACCGCAACAGATGGTTTAACTTGAATGATGACCGATACTATGTGGACGAGAACGGAAATCGGCAAAATGGTTGGTTCTCTGTTACAAGTACCAATGCCAATGGTCAGGAATATACCAACTGGTATCGTGCGGATTCAAATGGTGTATTATGGCGCAATGGGTGGAGGGAGTCAGATGGAAACTGGTACTTCTTTGATGCCAATGGTTTGAATTACAGGAAGCGCTGGTACACAGATGAATCCGGGAACCGATACTATCTGGATGAAAATGGAATCCTTCAGGATGATGGCTGGTTTAAGATTGAAAATATTAACAGCAACACCGGTATTGTGTCTGAAAGTTGGTATTATGCATCTGAATCCGGTGCAGTGCTCAAAGGCGGTTTTAGGGAGCTGGAGGGAAAAAAATACTACTTTGACGCCAATGGCCTTAATTACCGGAAACGATGGCTGACCGAGGAAAACGGTAAAAAGCGTTACATAGGGGATGAGGGATATTTATATCAGAGCCAGTGGTTTGTCATCAGTGGTCTGGATTCCAGGAATTCAGATTACAACAACTGGTATTATGGTGATAGTAACGGATATGTGCGTATGGATGGATGGTACAAAATCGATGGGAAATATTATTGTTTTAACTCTTCCGGTGTTATGCGGACAGGCTGGCTGACCGAAACAGCGGATGATGAGGAAGACGAGAATGCCTATTATTACTGCGGGCAAGACGGAGCCAGGGTTACAGGATGGCAGTGGCTGAAAATCCCGCAGAACTGGATGGATAACTCTGATGTGGTGGATTATGTACAGGAGCATGGAGAGTATGCCTACTTTTATTTCAGCAAATCTTCAGGAAATAAAAAACGTTCTTCGGGAGGCAAAAAAGAAGTTAATGTGGATGGTATAACCTACTGCATTGATGGTAATGGAATTATGTATCCCGGCTGGGTAAAACTTAGCAGCACCACACCGGAGATCAAAGGCTATCGTTACTTTTATCAGCCGACATCAGATCAGGATAAGACTCTCGCCGAAGGGGAGCGGGTCGAAGGAATGTGGTTAAAGCTGGACGGCCCTCCAGACCTTAACAGTTCAGGACAAAAAGAATGGTATTATTTCGACCGGTCTGGCAAACCTAAATTTGGAGAAGAAGACAGCTATCATGTGGAAAAAATTCATGACAGCTATTATGTTTTTGATATGTATGGAGTTGCACAATACGGTCTGATTGAATTGAACGGTGAATTTTATTACTGTAAAGGACCAGACAATGACAGAAAATGTGTTACTGGTAAAACAATGCTAAATGATGGTATAGGCTCATCCCGGGCTCAATATTGCTTTGATCTTAAAGGAAAAGGAATCACAGGCATAAAAGACGGAAATTTTTATTATAAAGGTAAACTCCAAAAGGCAGATTCTGCTGCCCGATACGAAGTATTTGATATTCCGGGAGAAGGAAAGCGTTTGATCAATTCCAGCGGGAAAATCATGAAGAATACAAAAGTAACAGACGGAAACGATCAAAAATGGACGTTAGGCTCAGGAGGTAAGATCTTAACTTATGGTTCCAATGAAGTGGCGGAAATTCTTGCGCCAGAGGCTACGGTTTCCTATTAACAGTTCAAGGAATTATAAACTTTCTATAAATTCCCACCCCCATTCTTGACATCCACCTGGTTGCGTGTTATATTACATATAGAACATAGATAACAAAACATACAAAGCAATTAATGATGGAAAAGGAGAGATGACCTATGTTAATGCCTAGTATATTCAGAGACAACTTATTGGATGACTTTTTTGATTTCCCATTTGACAGGTACGGCACCGGCAGCCTTATGAACACGGACATTAAGGATACGGATAACGGCTATGAAGTTACCATCAACATGCCCGGGGTAAAGAAGGAGGATGTAAAGGCTGAACTGAGGGACGGGTATCTGACCATCCAGGCATCCACTGATTCTAATAAGGAAGAGAAGGATTCCAATGGCAGGTATATCCGCAGGGAACGTTACAGCGGTTCCTGCAGCAGAAGCTTTTATGTAGGAGATGCCGTAACCCAGGAGGATATCAAGGCTAAATTTGAGGACGGCACCCTGAAACTGCTGATTCCTAAAAAGGAAGCAGTGCCGGAAGTGGAAGAGAGGAAGTACATTGCCATTGAGGGATAATCCCCCGTGGCTATCCTGACCATAATGAATAATATCCATACCCCGAAAGCCCCTGAGCACAGTCTCAGGGGCTTTTTAAGTTGAGAAGTTGGATCTTTCGTGGTAAACTAGACGGGAAAGCAACGTAAAACCATAATCCTATCCTGAGTGAGGTATCATATGCCGCATAATCCTTTGCTGTTTAGCTCGCCTTTGCTTGTCATGATCACAGATACAATGGGGAGGATCATCTTTATACATGAAAATATGAAACAATTCCTGGGACATCCTGTGTCTGATTACATGGGAATGGATATAGAGTCTGTTGTCGGTGAGATTACAAAAAAGAATCCATTTACAACATCCCGGTATCCCGACCTGAAAATGATTTTTCCGTTCCGGGGAGATAATTACTGCCTTTCTTTCCAAAAAGTACTGCTGGATGAACATGTGGAGGTAACCATGGCCCTTTTGCAGCGAAGCGGGGACATGGAACGGCAGACGGTTTACCATTTTGCATCCATTCTCAACAGCGGTATCTGCATTTTACAGTACACGGAGACCCTTACGATCGTCAGCGCCAATGAGGCCTGCTATCGTGTATATGGTTATACTCCAAAACAGTTTGCCGAAGAGAAGAACAACAGCCCAGTCTCTTTGATCCACCCGGACGACCGCATGGGTATCCGGGAAAAGCTGAACCAATCCATTGCAAGGGGCGAACACTATGTGAGCTTTGAGATGCGCTGCTTTTGCAGGGATGGTTCCATGATATGGGTGGAGGTCAAATCCACCCTTTTAAGGGAAAATGATATGGATATCCTGGTCTGCCTGATCTGGGATATCACGGAAAAGAAACAGCTGGAACACGAGATCTCCCTGAATGTCCAGCGCTATAAGATCGCCCTTTCCAAAAGCCATAATCTCATTTGGGAATATCACATGGACGAAGACTGGGCCTGTATTGAGAATACCACGGATTCGCCCTTCCGGGAAGCTGAGATCATCCGTGATTTTAGTAAACAGACCTTTGAGAGTGCCCGTCTGGACCAGGAATACCTGCCCGCCTTTCGCCAGATGTTCCGGGACCTTAAAGACGGCAGGACTATGACCAGTGCCGTCATACGTGCGACCCCGGGGAACGGAGAAGAAAAATGGTACAGGATCACCCATACGCTCCTGAGCCACGGCAGCCGGCCGGGCAATGTTGCCATCGGTGTTGCCGAGGATATAAGCAGGGAGCATCAGGAACAGGAACGGTACCAACAGGAGGAGAAATACCGTCAGGCCCTGGTCGGCGGTGCCCTGGCCAGTTATGAGATCGATATTGATGATGATCGGATCATGGAGATGATTACTGAGAAAAATAAGGACATGCTGGCATCTGTGGGCCTGTCTGAAAATTGCAGCTACAGCCGTTTTTTAGACCGATGGTCTGAGCAGAATGTGCATCCCCAAGACCGGGGTCTATTCCTGCGGGAACTAAATCCCCAATACCTGCGCAGACAGTATGAAAACGGCCGCCAGGAAGTGGTTTGTGAATACCGCAGCCTGAACGCGGATGAGAAGATGGTCTGGTGCAACACCACAATATATCTGATTCTGTCAGGCGGACATCTCAGCGGTTTTGTCTATGTCCGCAACATTGAAGAGAAAAAGCATAAGGAGCTTGAACTTCTGCGCCAGTCACGGATCGATCCCCTGACAGGCCTTTTAAACCGTGCGGCCTGTCTTCAGGAGATCAACCGTATGCTGAAGGATCAAGCAGGCGCCTTAAGCGCGCTGCTGATGATTGATGTGGATAATTTTAAGGCGGTCAATGACAATTACGGCCACATGTACGGAGACAAAGTACTGGCAGGAATTGCCTATAAATTAAAAAGTATATTTGAAGATAACGCCGTCCTGGGCCGGCTGGGCGGAGATGAGTTTGTTGCCTTCATGCCTGATATCCCCAATGATGCCGCCGCATGTAACAAGGCACAGATCATTGCCAGGGAACTTCAGAGTGCCCAGGAGCAGGGAGAGGATCAGATGGGAATCAGCAACTCCATTGGAATCGCCTTCTGCCCCAGACACGGGAATAAGTTTGATGAACTTTACATCAAGGCTGATGCCGCACTGCGGTACGCAAAACAGGCAGGGAAATCCTGTTACAGTGTATTTGGGAGCAAAACCTCCCAGGTTGCACCGCTGCAGTATGTAAACCGGGAGTGGCTGATCGATGAGCTGGAGGAGATTGTCTATATCAGCGATATCCAGGACCATTCCCTGATCTATCTCAACAGGGCGGGACGGGAGCTCACCGGTCTTAAGATGGAGGAGTTTGAGACTTGTAAATGTTATGAGGTGCTTCAGGGAAGGGACAGCCCATGCCCCTTTTGTACCAATACAAAGCTCAGCACAGAAGAGTATTATGTGTGGGAATATGAGAATCCTTATTTAAGGAAGAATTTCATTGTAAAGGACAAGCTGGTGGAGTGGAACGGCCGCCTGGTACGCATGGAGATTGCGGTGGATGTGGGGAGCAAGGTGCTCATTGATTCCAATATAACCTCCAAATACCATATGGAGACCGTTATGCTGGAAAGTCTCCGTGCCCTGAATTCAGCCGGCAGCCTGGAGGAGGCCATTGACAGGGTACTGTCCCTTATCGCTGATTTTTATGATGGGGAGCGCGCCTATATTGCGGAGATCGACCGGAAGCGCGGGGTTATAAGCAATACGTATGAGTGGTGCCGCAAGGGCATTTCGCCGCAGAAATCCATGCTTCAGAATGTGCCTGTGAAAAAGATCCCATATATCTATGAAACCATTCATAACAAACAGCATCTGATCATTGCCCGCGCAGATGAGCTGAAGCATACCTATCCAAGTGAGTATCAATATCTGTCTTCCAGAGGAGCGCACAGCTTGTTTGCCGTACCGTTTGAGGATGAGGCCATGGTCAGCGGATATATTGGGGTGGATAATCCCACCATTAATCAGGATACCATCCGGCTGTTGGATTCCATAGCCCTGAACATATCCGGTGAGATGAAAAAGCGGCGCCTGTACCACCGCCTGGAATATGAAGCCTCCCACGATGCACTGAGCGGGCTTCTGAACCGCGGAAGCTTTGTCCAGTACCAGGAAAAACTGGACAGGTCCATGGACCGTTCCTGCGGGATCGTAGCTGCGGATATCAATGGCTTAAAACAGCTGAACCGGGATTATGGCCACAGCCTGGGGGATCAGGTCATTGTGACTGCAAGCTCTGTTATGAGAGCCTGTTTCCCGGAGAGCCGGATTTTCCGGCTCAGCGGAGATGAGTTTGTGATCATTGTCCTGGGAATGGATTATGACGGGTTTATGGAACAGGTAAAGCAGATGGGCAATGATCTGGACATGGAGACACCCAACGGTGTTTCCCTGGGATGTACCTGGGTGGAGCATCTGACTGACTTTAATACCACCCTTCACCATGCGGAAGAATTGATGATCGTCAATAAACAGATCTATTACAAGATCAGCGATGATGTGCGGAAACATTATTCACCGGAAAACGCAAAAAAGCTATTTTCCGATATGGAACACGGGTACTACAAAATCTATCTGCAGCCCAAGCTGGATTCAGCCACCGGCGGACTGCGCTCCGTGGAGGCTCTGGCCCGGTATCATGACCCCGGGCAGGAGGTGAAGCCGCCCGGCAAGTTCGTGCCCCTTCTTGAAAAGGTAAAGCTGATCCGGTATCTGGATTTTTACATGCTGGAGCAGGTACTGAAGCTCCTTTGCGGATGGAAAGAAAAGGGCAGGCCCCTGGTGCCTGTTTCCGTGAACTTTTCAAGGATTACTCTGCTGGAAAGCGATCTGTTCCGGATCCTGAGGGAAATAAAAAGCAGGTATGATATACCCAGCGGCCTGGTTATGATAGAGATAACAGAGAGCATTGGAGACATTGAACATAAAGTCATAGAATCCATCGGCTCGCGGCTTAGGCAAGCCGGATTTAAGCTTTCACTGGATGATTTCGGCTCCAATTACGCCAATATGTCCATTCTTTCCATCATACATTTTGATGAGGTAAAGCTGGACAAATCCCTGATCGACAACCTGGCGGAAAATGAGACCAACCAGACAGTTGTAAAATGCATTGTCAATATGTGCCGCAGCCTGGATGTGGAATGTGTGGCTGAGGGAGTGGAGACCAGGGAACAGCTGGAACTTCTCAAATCTTTTGGGTGCAGGACCATCCAGGGATACTATTTCAGCAAACCGGTGGAAGCTGGACAATTTGAAACAAACGACTATAAGGAGGTCCTGACATGAAACAATGTATGGATTCTGAAAATTTACACCGCCGCCTGAAGAAGATCATCGGACAGGTCCAGGCCATTGACAGGATGGTGGATGAGGATGTTCCCTGCGAGGATGTCCTTGCACAGATCAATGCGGCCAAGTCCGCTCTTCACAAGGTGGGCCAGGTGGTGTTGGAAGGCCACATCAAACACTGTGTGCGGGACGGGATCGAACACGGGGATGCGGATCAGACCATTGCCAGCTTTACAAAGGCAGTGGAGCGCTTTGCCAATATGATCTAGGTCAGGACAGGAGATATGACCCATGCATGAGATCAGCGTAAAATCCGTTTTATCAGCCAAAATCGGTATGAACCCGTACCGCGGCTGGATCCCTACACACCGCCGGAGCAGGAACTTTGCATTATTTCCCCGGCGGCCTGGAGACAGATATCGGCCGCCTTTTTTCCTTTATGAATGAATTTGATGATAAGCAGGAAGGAGAGCAGATGAGCATGACGGATCTCCTTTCCTGAATAAAACTACTCCCACCTGAAAAAGCGAAGGCTGATACAGCTGCAAAGAAGGAACACGCCCGTGATGACAGCCATGGGAATCCAGACGGTAACCGGCTCCTGATCCAATGAGACTGCCTTTAGCAGCTTGATCCCCTGTGTAAGGGGCATCAGGCCGGCTGCCTTTTGCATGGGCTCAGGCATCACCTCATAGGGCAGGGTGGCCCCGGAAAAGATCAGCATTGGGAAATACAGGACAGATGCCGCCACACTGGCTGATTTCATATCAGGCGCAATGCCTCCCACCATCATGCCTATGCTGAACATGGACAGCATAACCAGAATATAGCACAAAAGGAAGGCTGCCGGAGAGCCCTGCATGCGGTAACCGAACAAAAGGGCTGCGCTTGCGTAGACCAGTACCAGGGACACAAGGGAATAGGCTGCATAGATGGTGACATGCACGGCCAATATCATGGCCGGGCTTACAGGTGTTACCTGAAAACGTTTCAGGATGTGTTTCTGCCTGTAATCAGACACCAGAAGGGGCAGACCCATGACACCGCCTGCGCAGACTGCAATGGTGGAAAGCGCTCCAAAGGACTGTTCTAAAAATGTATAGGGCGCTCCCTGGTATGCGGGCCTGTCCCCGAATATGATACCCAGGATAAAAACCATGACCACCGGCATGCACAGGGCAAAGATCACCATGTCCATTCCCCGGACAGAGAGCCTGGATTCGATCTTAAGCATTGTCTTAAATGTTCTCATTTTCTTCCTCCTCTGTAAACCACAGATATGCTTCCTCCAATGTACAATATGGGCTGGCATCCACAGCCTCCTGTACCGTACCGCAAAAGACGGTCCTGCCTCTTTTTAATATGGCGACCCGGTCGCACAGGGCGTTTACCTCATCCATGAAGTGGGAGGTGAGAAGGATCGTCATGCCTTCCTTTTTAAGATGCTCCAGATACCTCCATACCTCCCTTCTGGCCTTTACATCAAGCCCGGTGGTCAGCTCGTCCAGGAACACCACTTCCGGTCCGGGGATCAGAGCTAATACAATAAACAGGCGCTGTCTCTGTCCGCCGGACAGGTCGCTGACCGGACTGTGAGATTTTTCCTCCAGTCCGAATCGGCGCAGCAGCTTTTTATAATCCTCCGGTTCCCTGTAAAGGGACATGGTTTCCTCACAGAGCTCGCCCACCCGTATTTTATCCGGATAGCTGGATTCCTGGAACTGCACCCCTGCTTTTTGGAACAGCTGCCTGCGCCCGGATATGGGATCCATACCCAGAACGGACGCGGTGCCGCTGTCCGCCTGCCTGGTCCCCAGGATACACTCTATGGATGTGCTTTTGCCCGCTCCGTTAGCGCCCAGAAGCCCAAAGACTTCCCCTCGTTGCACCTCAAAGGTTAAACCGCAAATTGCCGGACGGCCATGATAGGACTTGCTCAGTCCCCTTACCGCAATCACTGCGTTCATGATAATTACCTCCTTTTTCACTAAAGGATAACACCAGTCAAAAGACTGGTGTGAAAGTGGAGGGTTATTAATTTTTTATGAATATTTTTCCTTCATGCAGCACAGCCGTTTATGGATAAGGGCGGCATTCTTTCCGGCATGGGAAAGGGAGGAGAGCAGGCTGTCACAAGCCGTGATGATCTCATCATCCGGGGTGTCGATGGCTGTCCGTAGATCCGCATCCGGGTCAAGAGATACGGCCCGGAGCATTCTCAAGATGGACGCCAGGGAATAATTGGCGCAGCGCAGGGCCCGTATGATCTTCAGCCGTTTGATATCCGCGTCCCGGTAAACGCGGTAACCGTTTTGTCTGCGTTTTATTTTCATCAGTCCGTTCATTTCCCAGTTGCGCAGCGTGTCAATGGTAATTCCCAGATAATCAGCCGCCTGGTTCCTGGTAAGCTGCAGATCCCCGTCCTCCTCATCCATTCCGGACAGAAGGGCCTTTGTGATCCTGATCGCTTCCTCGGCCCCGGCCATCTCAGTCTCTACCCGGGCCATATACTGGTTGACCAGCCGGATAGCCCGGGTGAAATCCTGATCCGCAGCCGCCCTGATCACATCAATGGCCAGGCTTCGCAGTCCGTTTTGAAGGATCTCCACCTGAAAGGCAAGGCGCGCATTGATAAACTGGTCTACCTGCAGTTCTGTAAAGACCCTGTAGCCGTTATCCTTTCGCTTCGGGGGAGTGATCAGATGCAGCTCCTCATACAAACGCACGGTGTTTGGATGGATCCCTATGATCCCGGCAATCTCCGATGTGGAATATGTTCGTCCCAATTTGATACCTCCTGCTTTGACCGTAACATAATTTGATCGTAATATAAGTATTACCTTCTGCTTTGATTGTAACATAAGTTTCAAGTCTGGTGTTATAATGGAGGCTTGACATACCCGCAGCTGTGTGATAATATGGGGCTGCATTTGTAAAAGGAGAATCATCATGAGCTTTTATTTGTCGGACCAGTTTAAAAAGAAACTCAACTCTGTACAATCCATACCGGTGAAACATTGTGCAGAGTATAGCGTATAGAACCACGCTTTAAGATTTCACCGGGAAATGAAGCGGATAACCGTAACGTCATACCGTCCTGTTTTTTACAGGGCGTATTCGGTTCATGCACATTTCCCGGGATTTTAAGCAGTCAAAGGCTATGGACAATGTTTTGTCCGTGGCCTTTTGTTGTTTAAAGAAATCAGAAAAAGTGAGGATATACGATTATGAGTTTATTAACTATTACCGGGTTATCCCATTCCTACGGCGATCACGTGCTGTACCGGAATGCGGAGTTTACACTGAACAAAGGAGAGCACATAGGGATCGTGGGTCAGAACGGAACCGGGAAAAGCACACTGATAAAAATATGCACGGAGCAGGTCATCCCGGACCAGGGCCGTATTGTACGGCAGCCCGGGATCACGGTGGGATATCTGGACCAGTATGCAGAGCTGGAAGAATACCTGACCGTTAAGGAATTCCTGCGTTCCGCCTTTTCACATCTGTATAAGACGGAAGAAAAAATGAACCGGCTCTATGAGGGAGCGGCAAAAGGGGAAGATGGAATGCTGGTCCGGGCCGCCCGTTACCAGGAATATCTGGAGCAATGTGATTTTTATTCCGTGGAGACCCGGATCAGGCAGGTTGCGTCAGGCCTTGGCCTGACCGGCATGGGATTAGACCGTCTGGTCAGCCATATGAGCGGAGGGCAGAGGGCAAAGGTGATCCTGGCCAAGCTCATATTAGAGCGGCCGGATGTACTTCTTTTAGATGAACCAACAAACTTTCTGGATCAGGAGCAGGTTACATGGCTGGGGGAATATCTGACCGGAATTGAGAACGCCTTTTTGCTGGTATCCCATGACGATCATTTTCTGGAAGTGACGTCCAACCGTATCTGTGATATTGACAATGATACAATAACCAAATACCATGGCACCTATTCTGAGTTTGTTCAAAAGAAAACACGGCTGAGAGATGATTACCAGCGCCAGTATGCAGCCCAGCAAAAGGAGATCAAAAAGACCGAGGAATTTATCCGGAAGAATATTGCGGGGCGGAATGCAAGGATGGCCAGGGGGAGGCAAAAGCAGCTGGACCGCTTAGAACGCATGGACGCGTTGGAAAACAGGGAGATCAAGCCCGCCTTTCCTTTTGTCTGCCTTCCGTTTACAGACACGGAGCATCTCACCGTGGGACATCTCACCGTGGGGTATCAGGAGCCGGTATTAGAGGATATCAGTTTTTCCGTCAAAGGCGGGCAAAAGGCAGTCATCACCGGATTTAACGGAGTTGGGAAATCCACCCTTCTGAAAACGATCATGGGGCAGATCCCCGCTCTGGGCGGAAGGGTCCGTCTGTCTGCCCAGGTAACTGCGGCCTACTTTGAACAGGAGCTTGTCTGGACGGACCAGACCATGACGCCCATTCAGGTCATATCGGATCTTTTTCCGGATATGACAGTGAGGGAGGTAAGACAACATCTTGCTTACTGCGGCATTTCCGCTAAACAGGCATTGCAGCCCATCGGCACCTTAAGCGGAGGGGAGCAGACAAAGGTGAAGCTGTGTATCCTGACACTTATACCCTGTAATCTGATGATCATGGATGAGCCCACCAACCATCTGGATATCCAGGCCAAGGATGCCCTGAAAAAATCCCTGTCCCAATTTCCGGGAACCGTCCTCCTTGTTTCCCATGAGGAATCCTTTTACCGCGGCTGGGCCCAGCGGGTTATTGAGATTTCATGAGCCGGAACTGGTTTTTGTAATAATCCAGGATGCCATCCGCCTTCATCCTGGACAGTTCCCTGGACAGAGCGCTGCGGTCAATGTTCAGGTATTCAGCCATGGCGCTGCGATCCATTGGAATAGTAAAGGAGCTGCTTTCCTTTTCCCTGGATATACAGTTGAGATAGGTGAGGATCTTTTCCCTGGCCGTGGGTTTGAGCAGACAGTCGATCCGTTCATGGAGCACCAGCCCTTTTTGCGCCACTATGCCCATAAAATTCTGCAGCAGCTGTTTGTGGCAGGGACAGTTTTTGCAGCAGCTGCCAGTCAGGCTGGTGTAGGATATGAAAAGAATGGAGGAACCCTCCGATACCTCCACTGAAACCGGGCTTTTGCACTCCCGGCTGGCGGCCAGAAGCACGCCTATTTCGCTGCCCTCACGGAGCAGGGTAATGGTTATGGTGCGGCCTGAGGGATCTGTCCGGTAGGAACGTCCCTGCCCGTTGAGAAGCACACCAAAGCGCCTCACACAGCTGCCCTCCTCGATCACGGTAGCTGCCGCGGTATATTTCCACACCTGTGTATCCAGGCAGGACAGCAGATGCTCAGCGTCCCGGTGGGATATCCCGGCAAAAAGTCCGGTTTTGCATAAGTCCTGAATCGCGCTTGTTTCCATTCCTCTATCCGGTCTTCTTAAAGGCCGTCCTCCTGGCTTTATTCTATAATATAAGGGGAAGGGATTGCAATAGTAACCTTAATAACCTTTGGATTGCCGAACAGGTAACGGTGGTTTATAATGGAACAGGCGCCTGCCACCATACTGATTGTCAACACCCTGGGACTTGGCCTGTCCGCACCACTGACCCCGGAGGAACGGATCTATGAGATCTGCAACTACCAGTCTATCGGAGCCGCCATTGAAAACATGACGCTGGAGGCAGCAAAACTGGGCCTGGGAAGCCTGTGGATCTGCGATATCTTTTTTGCGTACAGGGAACTAAAGGAATGGATGAATGCAGAGGGGGAACTGGCTGCCGCGCTTTCCATCGGGTATGGGGACGAGACCCCGGCTCCCAGGCCCAGGAGACCTCTTAAGGAGGTGACAACATGGAGGAACTGATGCCTGTTCCCTGTCTTGGCTCCTTCTGAAAGAGCCGGATCCGCATGGTTTTGGTACGGGAGGGGAACCATATTTTTACTCCCCCCGCATTTCAAAAAACAGGATAAAAAACATATTGATTTATAGAATGATATCTAGTATATTATAAGTTGTATGCAGGACCGAAAGGAGAGTCAGTATGATTAAAGTAGCGGTAGATGCCATGGGCGGAGACTTTGCGCCGGGCGAGATGGTGGCAGGAGCAGTGGAAGCTGTGAATGCGAAGCCGGGGATCCGGGTATTGCTTGTTGGCCAGGAGCAGACAGTTGCTTCGGAATTAGGCAGATACACTTACAACAAGGACCAGATCCAGGTGGTGAACGCCACAGAGGTGATCGCGACCGAGGAGCCGCCGGTTAACGCTATTAGAAAGAAGAAGGACTCTTCTATAGTGGTAGGTATGAACCTTGTGAAAAAGGGGGAGGCTGATGCCTTTGTTTCTGCAGGAAGTTCAGGGGCCATCCTGGTGGGTGGACAGGTAATCGTGGGGCGTATCAAGGGCGTGGAACGACCGCCTTTAGCGCCGCTTATTCCAACAGAAAAAGGCGTATCACTTTTGATCGACTGCGGAGCTAACGTGGATGCCCGCGCATCTCATCTGGTGCAGTTTGCCCAGATGGGCTCCATCTATATGGAGCATGTGATGGGGATCCGGAATCCAAGAGTCGCAATCGTCAATATCGGTGCGGAAGAAGAAAAGGGCAATGCGCTGGTGAAGGAAACATTTCCATTGTTAAAGGAATGTGAGGGAATCAATTTCATCGGAAGCATTGAAGCCAGGGAAATTCCCCATGGCGCAGCGGATGTCATTGTCTGCGAAGCATTTGTGGGCAATGTCATTTTAAAGCTTTATGAGGGTGTCGGGGCCACTCTGATCAGCATGGTTAAGGGAGGGATGATGTCCACCTTAAGAAGCAAGATAGGAGCACTACTTGTGAAACCGGCGCTGAAGCAGACACTGAAGGCCTTTGACGGCAGCCAATACGGAGGGGCACCGCTTCTTGGCCTGAATGGCCTGGTGGTTAAGACCCATGGCAACTCCAAGCGCACGGAAGTGCGTAATTCCATTATTCAATGTGTCACGTTCAAGGAGCAGGAGATCAATGAAAAGATCCGGGAATCCTTAGGAGCAAAAGGCACAGAATAAGTCCGAAGGACGAACGTAAAAACAAGATTGTAAGAAAGAGGAGCTAAGAGATGGAATTTGAGAAATTACAGGGAATTATCGCAGAAGTGTTGAACATTGAACCGGAGGAAGTGACAATGGCAGCTACGTTCGTAGATGACCTGGGTGCAGACTCGCTGGACATTTTCCAGATCATTATGGGAATTGAAGAGGAGTTTGATATTGAGATTCCAAATGAAGCTGCAGAACAGATTGTGACTGTGGGAGACGCAGTAGAGCAGATTAAGAACGCATTAAATTAATGATGGCACAGGGGCTGTGAGCACAGCCCTTTTTGTGCGTTTTAGGCAGGTCACTAATAGAAAGAAGGATATATATGAACGGCCATTTGAAAGAATTAGAAGAAAGGATTTCTTACCAGTTTAAAAATCCAAACCTGTTTTCCCAGGCCCTGACACACAGTTCTTATGCCAATGAGCACCGCCTGGACCACAATCGCTGCAATGAACGCCTGGAGTTTCTGGGAGACGCTGTCCTGGAGATCGTCACCAGTGATTTTCTTTACCACAAATACGAATCACTGCCGGAAGGTGATCTGACTAAAATACGGGCCAGCATTGTCTGCGAACCAACCCTGGCTTACTGTGCGGGGGATATCCGTCTGGGGGACTACCTGCTCTTGGGCAAGGGGGAGGACGCCACCGGAGGACGCTGCCGCAATTCCGTGGTAAGCGATGCCATGGAGGCACTTATAGGCGCAATCTATCTGGACGGTGGTTTTGCTAATGCAAAAGAGTTCATACATCGTTTTATCCTCAACGATATTGAACACAAGCAGCTCTTTTATGATAGCAAGACTATCTTACAGGAAATGGTCCAGAGCCGCCAGGCGGCCGCCCTGTCCTACGAAATTCTCAGGGAAGATGGACCGGACCACAACAAGTCCTTTGAAGTCTGCGCCAAAATCGGAAGCGAGGAGATCGGGCGCGGCGTGGGACGCACCAAAAAGGCCGCGGAACAGGTGGCAGCATACAACGGCATCCTGAAGCTGAAGGCGGAAGACGTATAACAAGGGGATGCCTGAAACCCGCCGACACAGAAAATAAGCAGGTGAAGCATGTATCTAAAGAGTATTGAAATTCAGGGTTTTAAATCCTTTGCCAATAAATTACTGTTTGAATTCCACAACGGCATTACCGGAATCGTAGGACCAAACGGCAGCGGCAAAAGCAATGTGGCCGATGCGGTGCGCTGGGTCCTGGGAGAGCAGAGAATCAAACAGCTCAGAGGCGCCAGCATGCAGGATGTGATCTTTGCCGGCACCGAGATGAGAAAGCCCCAGGGCTTTGCCTATGTTGCCATTACACTGGACAACAGCGACCATCAGCTGACCATTGACTATGATGAGGTCACTGTGTCCCGCCGTCTGTACCGCTCCGGCGAGAGCGAGTACATGATCAACGGAAGCTCCTGCAGGCTGAAGGATATCAATGAACTGTTCTACGACACCGGTATCGGTAAGGAGGGATACTCCATTATCGGGCAGGGTCAGATCGATAAGATATTAAGCGGAAAGCCGGAAGAACGGCGCGAACTATTTGACGAGGCGGCCGGAATCGTTAAATTCAAACGGAGAAAAGCCATTGCCCAGAAAAAGCTGGAGGATGAACAGGCAAATCTGGTGCGTGTCAGCGATATCCTGTCGGAGCTGGAAAAACAGGTGGGGCCTTTGGAACGACAGTCCAGGGCTGCCAGGGAATACCTGCAGTTAAAGGACGAACTGAAGATCTGCGATGCCAACCTGTTCCTTATGGACACGGAGGCGATCGGCCGGCAGCTGCAGGAGGTGGAAAAAAACTGCAGCCTGTTATCCGGCGACATGGATGATACCAGAAAAGAATCAGAACGCCTGAAAACAGAGTATGAAAAGCTGGAGCAGGACCTGACCGGCCTGGAGACCCAGATCTCGGCGGACAGGGAAACCTTAAACCGTGAGACGGTTTCACGGGGAAGCCTGGAAGGCCAGATCAATGTCCTGAACGAACAGATACATACGGAGGAGATGAACGAAGAACATCTCTCCAGCCGGAGGACCGTCATCACCGGTGAACTGGAAGTTAAAAAAGGACAGCTGTCCTCCTATGAGGAAGAATACTCCCTCATGGATGCACAAGTATCGGATGCCAGGGAGCGCCAGAACATGGCCCAGGGGCAGCTGGACCGCCAGGACGAGCTGATCCGTACACTGGATGATTCCATAGAAGCAGCCAAGGCTGCGGTGATCCAGTCCCTCAATGAAAAGGCATCCCTTACCGCCAGGCAGCAGCGTTATGAGACCATGCTGGAGCAGGTAAATCTGCGGCGCAGCGAGGTAACGCAGAAACTGCTTAAGTATAAAAGTGATGAGTCTGTTCAGGATGAACTCATCCATAAGGAACAGACAGCCCTGGACCAGGTGCGGGAACTGATGGAGAACAAGCAGTTCCTGGCCCAGGAAACAGAAGATGCCATGACAGAGGCCGAGGGAGAGGTCAGGCGTCTCACACGCAACCAAAACGATACCCAGCAGGAATACCACATGGCTTACACCAAGCTGGAATCCCTGAAGAACCTGGCTGAGCGCTACGATGGATACGGCAACAGCATCCGCCGTGTCATGGAAGTGAGGGACCGGGTCCATGGGATCCACGGCGTTGTGGCGGATATTATTTCCACGGAACAAAAATATGAGACAGCCATTGAGACAGCCCTGGGAGGGAGCATACAGAATATTGTAACAGACTCCGAGGCAACTGCCAAACAGCTGATCGAATATCTGAAAAAGAATAAGTACGGCAGGGCCACATTCCTGCCTCTCACCAGCATTAATGGAAACCAGCATTTCCCACAGCCGGCGGCCCTAAAGGAAAAAGGCGTGCTGGGTCTGGCAAACACCCTGGTGCAGGCGGCCAAACAGTACGAAGGCCTGGCCGGATATCTTTTGGGGCGGGTGGTGGTGGTGGATACCATTGACAACGCCATTGCCCTGGCAAGGAAATACAGATACAGCCTGCGCATTGTGACCCTGGAGGGCGAACTTCTCAGCGCCGGCGGTTCCATGACAGGCGGCGCCTTTAAAAACAGCAGCAATCTGCTGGGACGGCGCAGGGAGATCGAAGAACTGGAGGAGGCCTGCGGCAAGGCGCTGGTCCAGATTGAGAAGATCCAGAATGAACTGGCTCTGAAGGAGAGCCTGGCCCAGGAGAAAAAGGCGGAGCTGGAGCAGTTAAAAGCAGAGATCCAGTCCCTTGCCATCAAAGAGAATACCATCCGCATGAATATTTCCCAGCTGGAGGACAAGAAGGCTGAGATCGCGGATTCCTCCAGCGACCTTGTAAGGGAACACGGACAGCTTGAGGAACAGGTAAAGGAGATCAACCAGAGCCGGACGGCCCTGGAGGAGGACACCAAAGGACTGGAGTCCAAGAACACCCAGGCCAACCAGGAGATCGAGGAAAAGACCACGCTCCTGGAAAATGCCCGCAAAGAGCGGGAGGTGGCTGCCGCGGCCCTGTCCGCTGTCCAGATGGAAACTGCCAACCTGGTCCAGAAGCAGGACTTTATAAAAGAAAATACAAACCGTGTGGCCGGTGAGATCCGGAAACTGGAGGAAGAATTTAAGTCCCTGGAAGCCGGCACCGGTAACGCACAGCAGGTCATCCTGGGCAAGCAGCAGGAAATTGAACGTCTGAAGGCGCTGATCGCGGACGGCGATACGCGGATGAGGGAGCTGGAAGCAATCATCGCGGAGCGGGCTGCCCGCAGGGAGACAATGACCAAAGGGCAGAAAGCTTTTTTTGCCAGGCGGGAGGAACTGACCGGCCGTCTGGCCGACCTGGACAAGGACATGTTCCGTATCCAGGCACAGCAGGAAAAGCTGGAAGAAAAGCTGGAGCATTCCACATCCTATATGTGGACCGAATATGAGATGACCTATTCCACAGCCCTGGAGTTAAAAAAGGAGGAATACCAATCCTCCTCAGAGGTGAAAAAGCGGATCGATGAGCTGAAATCCAGGATCAGGGGACTGGGCAACATCAATGTGAACGCCATTGAGGACTATAAGGAAGTATCTGAGCGGTATGAATTCCTGAAAAACCAGTATGATGACCTGACCCAGGCCCAGGCGGAGCTGGAAAAGATCATCGAGGAACTGGACACTGGCATGAGACGCCAGTTTGAAGAAAAGTTTTCCCAGATCCGCGCGGAATTCGACAAGGTGTTCAAGGAATTGTTCGGAGGCGGCCGGGGTACACTGGAACTGATGGAGGATGAAGATATCCTGGAAGCGGGAATCCAGATCATCGCCCAGCCTCCGGGCAAGAAGCTTCAGAATATGATGCAGCTGTCCGGCGGCGAGAAGGCGCTGACAGCCATTTCCCTGCTCTTTGCCATCCAGAACCTGAAGCCCTCCCCCTTCTGCCTGCTGGATGAGATCGAGGCAGCCCTGGACGATTCCAACGTGGACCGTTTTGCGGGATACCTACACAAGCTGATCAAGAACACCCAGTTTATCGTCATTACCCACAGAAGGGGAACCATGGTGGCGGCGGACCGCCTGTACGGTATCACCATGCAGGAAAAGGGCGTATCCACCCTGGTTTCCGTTAACCTGATAGAGGATGACCTGGATAAATAACAGGAACTGTGATATGATTATTGATAAATGTAAATGACAATTAAGGAGTGAAGGTTTATGTCTGAGGGAAAGAAGGGATTTTTCGGTCGTCTGGTAGAAGGGCTTGCCAAGACCCGCAACAACATCGTATCCGGCATTGATTCCATCTTCAGTGGGTTTTCCGCCATTGATGATGATTTCTACGAGGAGATAGAGGAGACACTGATCATGGGCGATCTGGGGATCCAGACCACCATGTCCATTGTGGAGGATCTGAGGGCCAAGGTCAAGGAGCAGCACATCAAGGAGCCGGAGGAGTGCAAGGAACTGCTGGTGAGCAGCATCAAGGCACAGATGGACCTGGGTGAGAATGCCTATGAGTTTGAACACAAAAAGTCCGTGGTCCTTGTCATCGGGGTCAACGGCGTGGGCAAGACCACGTCCGTGGGCAAGCTGGCGGGACAGCTTAAGGATTCCGGCCACAAGGTGATACTGGCAGCGGCGGATACATTCCGCGCCGCTGCCATTGAACAGCTGACGGAATGGGCCGGCAGGGCGGGAGTGGATATTATCGCACAGCAGGAAGGCTCCGACCCGGCGGCTGTGATCTATGACGCCGTGGCTGCCGCCAAGTCCAGGAAGGCGGATGTGCTGATCTGTGACACGGCCGGCCGGCTCCATAATAAGAAGAACCTGATGGAGGAGCTTAAAAAGATCAACCGTATTATTGACAAAGAATACGCCGATGCCTACAGGGAGACCCTGGTGGTGCTGGACGGCACCACGGGCCAGAATGCACTGGCCCAGGCGCGCCAGTTTATGGAGGTTGCCGATATTACGGGGATCATCCTCACCAAGCTGGACGGCACGGCCAAGGGCGGTATCGCGGTGGCCATCCAGTCTGAATTAGGGCTTCCCGTCAAATATATTGGCATTGGTGAGCAGATTGATGATCTGCAGAAATTTAATGCGGATGATTTTGTCAATGCACTTTTCAATGTACAAAGGAATTCTTGAATTCAGCACTGTAACGTGATATAGTAGAAGACAAACGATGGAAAGAAGGACCCAATTATGGAAGAATTGACATTAGAGTGTTTTGAAGAAGCTTCTGATCTTGTAAAAGAAGTGACCACGGAGACAAAGCTTGTATACAGCGAGTATTTCTCTGCCCAGACCGGCAACAAGGTGTATTTTAAACCGGAGAACATGCAGTATACCGGCGCTTACAAGGTGAGAGGCGCTTACTATAAGATCAGCACCCTTAGTGATGAGGAAAAATCCAAAGGCCTGATCACCGCATCAGCGGGCAACCATGCCCAGGGCGTTGCCTATGCAGCCAAGCTGGCCGGTGTGAAGGCCACCGTTGTTATGCCCACCACCACGCCCCTGATGAAGGTAAACCGCACCAAGGGATATGGCGCCGAGGTGGTGCTGGAGGGCGATGTGTTCGATGAAGCATGTGATTATGCCTATAAGCTGGCGGAGGAACACGGATATACCTTTGTACATCCATTTGACGATCTGGCCGTGGCAACAGGACAGGGCACCATTGCCATGGAGATCATAAAGGAACTGCCCACCGTGGATTACATACTGGTTCCCGTTGGCGGAGGCGGACTGTGTACAGGCGTTTCCACCCTGGCAAAGCTTCTTAATCCCAAGATCAAGGTGATCGGCGTGGAGCCGGCGGGCGCCAACTGTATGCAGGAATCCCTGCGCCAGGGACAGGTGACCACCCTTCCCGAAGTGAACACCATTGCGGACGGCACCGCGGTCAAGAGACCGGGAGAAAAGCTTTTCCCCTATATCCAGCAGAATGTGGATGATATCATCACCATTGAGGACAGCGAGCTGATCGTTTCATTCCTGGACATGGTGGAGAACCACAAAATGATCGTGGAGAACTCCGGTCTTCTCACCGTTGCCGCATTAAAGCATCTGAATGTACAGAAAAAGAAGATCGTTTCCATCTTAAGCGGCGGCAATATGGACGTGATCACCATGTCCTCTATTGTGCAGCACGGCCTGATCCAGAGGGACCGCGTGTTCACGGTTTCCGTACTTCTTCCTGATAAGCCGGGTGAACTTGCCAGGGTATCATCCCTTTTGGCAAAGGAACAGGGCAACATCATCAAGCTGGAGCACAACCAGTTTATCAGCATCAACCGCAACGCTGCCGTGGAGCTCCGCATCACCATGGAGGCATTTGGAACAGACCACAAGAATCAGATCGTGGCGGCGCTCACAGGTGCGGGCTACCGTCCGAAGCTTGTTAAATTCAAGGGAACCTACAGCGAGATGTAATGGAAAGTGTAAGAAAGGGCTTTCAAAGTGATTTGAAACAGGGGGGTATATATGATGCGGCCGGAAGAACATACGGTTACTCATACGATTAACCGTTACCGGAGTTTTCGCTATGAGTTAATATTAGAAGGAGTGATAGTGGGGGCCATTGCAGGCGCTGTGGTGGTGGCGTTCCGGTATTTGATCGGATACGCGGACACATTGCTGCATTCCATTTTGGATTTTGGTCAGAGCCATCCATGGTTCATACCTGTGTGGTTCCTGATCCTGGCAGCGGCGGCCTTTATTGTGGCATGGCTTCTCAAATGGGAATCCCTGATCTCCGGAAGCGGCATCCCGCAGATCGAGGGCGAGATCATGGGTGAGATCGATGAATGCTGGTGGCGGGTGCTGTTAGCCAAGCTGGGGGGCGGCATCCTGTCACTGGGATGCGGCCTTTCCCTGGGCCGTGAAGGTCCCAGCATCCAGTTGGGCGCCATGGCGGCCAAAGGTTTTTCAAGGGTCACTAAGCGTGTTAAGACTGAGGAAAAGCTGCTGATCACATGCGGTGCCAGCGCCGGATTGTCGGCTGCCTTTAACGCTCCCATCGCGGGTATCCTGTTTTCCCTGGAGGAGGTACATAAGCATTTTTCACCGGAGCTTCTCCTATCCTCCATGGCGGCCTCCATCACATCGGACTTTGTTTCCAGAAATGTGTTTGGACTGAAACCTGTTTTTACATTTACCATTACCCACATGATGCCCTTATCCACTTACGGGCATGTGCTGTTTTTGGGAGTTATAATCGGAGCAATGGGGGTTGTCTACAACACCACACTTTCCAAGACCCAGGACCTGTATGAGAGGATCCCCTGGCGCCTTGTAAAGATCCTGATCCCCTTTATGCTGGCCGGAGTGTTCGGCTTTTTATACAGGGGAGTCCTGGGCGGAGGCCACGCCCTGGTGGAGGAGTTGTCTGCCGGGGATATGGTGTTGGGATCCCTGTGCCTGCTTTTGGTGGTCAAGTTCTGCTTTTCCATGGTCAGCTTTGGCTCAGGCGCTCCGGGCGGCATTTTTCTTCCCCTGCTTGTGCTGGGGGCTATTATCGGAAGTATTTATTACCGTGTGGCGGAGCATATGAGCCCTTCTCTGTCAGGACTTCTGGTGAATTTTATCATTCTTGGCATGGCGGGATACTTTTCAGCCATTGTCAGGGCGCCCATAACAGGAATTATCCTGATCAGCGAGATGGCAGGCTCTTTTTCTCACCTGCTCACACTGTCCATGGTATCCCTGGCCGCTTACCTGGTGCCCGATATGCTCCACTGCGCACCTGTTTATGACCAGCTGCTCCACAGACTGCTGCGAAAGCAGAATCCGGACAAACAAGCCACTCTGACCGGTGAAAAGGTCCTGGTGGAGGGGATGATCTTCCATGGAAGCGCTGCCGAAGGCAAAAAGGTATCCGCCATTGCCTGGCCAAGGACCTGTCTGGTGGTGTCCCTGATGCGGGGGGATGCCGAGTTTGTGCCAAGGGGGGATACCATGCTTTTGGCGGGAGATAAGATCGTGGTGCTGTGTGATGAGACGTCCGAGGGACAGCTCCACAGGACCCTGCAGGAATATTGCCAGACCGTTGGCCTCAGGCCTGAGGAGTGATGGAATAACGTATGGCAGATTGGAAAAGGGAGAATATATATGGATCATTATGGAAAAATCTTAAGGAACTCATTGCTGGTTTTTGCTGTAACAGCCGCCTCTGTGCTGGGCGGATGTGCCAAGGAACCCGCTCCGCCTGCCCAGACCACCGCGGCCCAGACCACTGCGGCCACACAGACGGAATCCCAGGGCATGCCTAACCCCATGAAGGAGGCGGACAGTGTCCTGGACTTTGAGGCCATAGGCGTTCACATGGTGCTGCCAAAGGAAGCAGAGTCCCCTTCCTATTATATCATCAATGGAGAAGTGGCGGATGTGCAGTTCACCTTTGACGGCACTGAGTACACCTACCGGGCCTCCGACACAGCCCAGGATTTCGCAGGCATTTTTGAACGTTTTAAAGAGGGTGTGCTCACAGAGACAGCAGGAAGCAACGGACAGGAGACCGAGGTTCAGGTCAAGACCACGGAAAGCGGCGGCCGCCTGGCTTCCTGGGAATGGGGCAGTACCAAATATACCCTTTATACATCCGGCGAGGTGGAGGATACCGCCATCGCAGGTCTGGCTGTAACACTGGCCGAGTTAAGTGAAAACGAAAAATAAGCAGGTGCCGTCATGTTGGAATTAAAAGATTTCATGCCTATTAATTTCCTGAAAAAGGAAAAATTCACTGGAAGCCACAAGGGAATGCGTTTCCAAATGGAAAAGGTGGAGGCGGAAGGGGAAGAAAAGCCTAAACTGGGTGTTACCGTATGGCCGGAGCCATATGGATATGACGCTACCCCGGACAGTGAAAAGGAGAAGGTCCTGTTTGACTTTAATGCGGACGGTCTGGCCCAAGGAGTGGACTGGGTAAACCAACAGTTTGAGGCCCAGGCCGGGCGCTGGAAGGCCGCCAGTCTGCGATAAAAATCTGACCTTTAACATTTTGCTGAAAATAATTGGTGTTTTATTCTTTCTTTATAATTTATTAACGAAAACTTAATTGGTGGTTGACTTTTAAAAGTCAGCACACTATAATAAGGCACATAAAGAAAAGCGCTGGTGCTTATAACCGGCGCTTTTTCTGTTCTTACGTAAGCAACAGTGTGCACAATGGGGTGTATTGCAATCGCCAGGTACCGGCGGCAATACACCCTTTTGTTGTTCCAGTGCCATCCGGCACCGTCATCCCCATCAAAAACAAACCTCAAGGAGGAACGTATTATGGATTATTCAGCAGTTAATACTATCTGGGTCCTGCTAGGCGCAGCTCTGGTGTTTTTTATGCAGGCAGGTTTTGCAATGGTAGAGACCGGGTTTACAAGGGCTAAAAATGCAGGAAACATCATCATGAAAAACCTGATGGACTTTGCCATCGGTACCCCGCTGTTCTGGCTTACAGGCTTTGGCATCATGTTTGGGGGCACAGGCGCACTGGTGGGAGGATTGGATCCGCTGGTAAGAGGCGACTACAGCGCGGTCCTTCCTTCAGGGGTGCCCCTTCCCGCCTTTCTGATCTTCCAGACTGTTTTCTGCGCAACGGCTGCAACCATTGTGTCGGGAGCCATGGCAGAGAGGACAAAATTTATTTCCTACTGTATCTACAGCGCAGTGATCAGCGCAGTGGTATATCCTGTATCCGGCCATTGGATCTGGGGCGGCGGCTGGCTGGCCCAGATGGGATTCCACGATTTTGCAGGTTCCACTGCGGTCCACATGTGCGGCGGAGTGGCTGCCCTCATAGGGGCAAAGATCCTGGGGCCCCGTATCGGGAAATATGACAAGGACGGGAATCCAAAGGCGATCCTGGGCCACAGCCTTACACTTGGAGCCCTGGGAGTGTTCATTCTCTGGTTCTGCTGGTTTGGCTTTAACGGCTGTTCCACGGTTGCCATGGACAGCGATGCTGCCGTGTATTCAGCGGGCAATATCTTTGTAACCACCAACCTGGCAGCGGCCACGGCCACGGTAGCCACCATGGTCATTACCTGGATCCGCTACAAAAAACCGGATATTTCCATGACATTGAACGGTTCCCTGGCAGGCCTGGTTGCCATTACGGCCGGATGTGACCTTGTAACCCCTGTGGGAGCCTTTTTCATTGGCCTGATCGCCGCTTTTGTTGTGGTATTCGGCATTGAGTTCATTGACAAGGTGTGTAAGATCGATGATCCTGTGGGGGCCATTGGGGTCCATGGAATGTGTGGTGCTGCGGGAACTCTGCTTACCGGGGTATTTGCTGCCGAGGGCGGCCTGGTATATGGCGGCGGCGCAGGATTTCTGATGATCCAGTTCATCGGCGTGATCGCTGTCATTGCATGGGTTACCGTAACCATGTTCGTCACCTTTAATGTCTTAAAGCACACCATCGGTCTTCGGGCCAGCTGGGAAGAGGAGACTAAGGGGCTGGATGCTACCGAACACAACCTGACCAGTTCCTATGCGGATTTTATGCCCATGGTATTCATGGGCAAATCACAGGAATCAGAGCCTTCCCAAGGGATCTCCATGGAAAAATCCGTTACCGTGGAACATTTCCCCGAATCCAAACCGGCTTCCACAACAGCCAAGCTGACAAAAATAGTCATGGTATTTAACCAGGCCAGATTTGTGGCCCTCAAGGATGCCCTTTCCCAGCTGGGAGTGACCGGCATGACCATTACCCAGGTCATGGGCTGCGGCACCCAGAAGGGCCATGCCAATTATTACAGAGGCATAAAGATAGAGGAAGTGGCCCTTCTTCCCAAGATCAAACTGGAAGTAGTGGTGAGCAGGGTTCCGGTGGAGGACGTGATCGCCACGGCAAAAAAAGTCCTGTACACAGGAAATATCGGAGATGGAAAACTGTTTGTATATGATGTGGAAAATGTGATCAAGGTGCGTACCGGCGAGCAGGGATTTGACGCACTGCAGGGTGAATAAGAGGTCCGGTGATCACACATCCAGACCGCTTAGATTAGACCGTTCAGATTAGACCGCTCAGATCACACGGACCAGATGATCCTGTTGTCCTGTACGTATGCCTGCAGGAGCCCCGTATCCTTCAGCCAGGCCAGGTAGGAGCGTATGGTGGAGCCTACCAGCACATGCTGCTGGAAGTTCATGGTCAGGCCGTAGTAATCAAAAACAGCTTTTAAAACCGACTCAAAGGTCTGCGGGGCAGCGCACAGCTCCAGCAATTTGGCCGCGATTTCATGGACGCACTGTTTATTGTACTCGGCCAGACTGCGGATGCTGTCGGTCGCCTCCGCATGGGCGGGAACAAAAAGGGCGGCCTCCATGGTCATGACTTTGTCAAGGGTCTCCAGATAGGAAGCCACATCATATATAAACGATACCTTGTATTTGTCCAGGGTGGCGCGGCTGCTCAGGCAGTCAGCCAGGAATAGGGTGCCATCAGGGATGCGCACCCCCACCATCTGGAAAAAATGGCCCGGAAGAGGAATGATCTCCAGTTCTCTCAGGGCCTCGTCTTCATACAGGGAATCCATGTCGCTCACCTGGCTGCTTGGGGCCATAAGAAATTTGTGGCGCAGATCCGCAAAGGGATAACCTCCGTAAAGAAATGCTGGTTCCAGTTCCGGGTAAGCGGTAAAGGCAGCCTCCACACCTTTTGCATACACCTTGCAGCCTGTCTGCTGCTGGAGATACCGGTTGCCTCCAATGTGGTCTGCATTGGAATGGGTGTTGATGATGGCGTGAAGCTGCCAGCCCTCCCGTTCCAGAATCTGGCGGACCTTTCGGCCGGCATCCTTGTCATTTCCGCTGTCAATGAGACAGACCTGAGTATCGTTTATTTTAAAAACACCTATTTTAGCAGGACAATTAATATAGAAGCTTCTGGGTCCCGCCTGGATCAGCTCATACATGATGTTACCTCCTTGCATTCTCAGCATTACATTCTTTGCATTACATTCTTTGCGTTACATAATCAGGGTTACATTTTTAGTGTTGGTTTCCAGCATAAATTAGCACTATGATACCACATAAAAGCTGAAAAAGAAATAAGATGACTTTATATTTTACTTGAATTTCCCCATAATTCATGTATAATTGTTGAAAGAAATCGACAGGAGGAAATACATGTGCTTTTAAACGGTATCAGAGGGTTCTGCATGGCCATGGCGGACAGCGTTCCGGGGGTATCTGGGGGAACCATTGCCTTTTTGCTTGGGTTTTATGATGAGTTTATCAATTCGCTTAATGATCTGATGGGAAAGGATAATGCCAGGCGAAAACAGGCATTTATCTTCCTTTTTAAGTTGGGCATCGGGTGGATTCTGGGTTTTTGCCTGTCCGTCCTGGTACTTTCAGGCCTGTTTCAGGATTATATTTATGAAATCAGTTCCGTCTTTATGGGACTGACCCTGTTTGCGATCCCCATGGTCATCAGGGAGGAAAGGCATTCCATGAAGGGAAGATACGGCAATCTGATCTTTACCTTTGCAGGGATGGCTTTGGTATTCTGCATTTCGTATTTTAACCCCGCCGGCGGGCAGGGGATCAATGTTTCAGTGGAACATCTGTCCCTGGGACTGGTCGTCTATGTGTTCATCACCGCCATGGTGGCCATCACCGCCATGGTGCTTCCGGGAATTTCCGGTTCCACACTGCTTCTGATTTTTGGTATCTATGTACCCATCATAGGGGCTGTAAAAGAATTTCTTCATATGAACCTGAATTACGTGCCCATTCTGGCGGTGTTTGGTCTGGGTGTCATCACAGGCATTGTGGGGATCATTAAACTGATCAAGCTGTGCCTTGAGCGCTACCGCTCCCAGGCCATCTATACCATCATAGGCCTGATGATAGGCTCACTTTATGCCATTACCATGGGACCCACAACCTTGGACGTGCCCAGGGATCCCATGGGTCTTGACACGTTCAGGATCCTGTTCTTCCTTCTGGGCGGCCTGATCCTGGCCGGACTGGAGTTTATGAAGACAAGACTGGAGAAGCAGTAGAGGAGGACTTATGGGGAAAATCGTTCTTCTGGTGCCCAGGGAGGAAATGCTTTACCAGGCCCACAATATCCTGCAGGAAAAGAAATACGCCATCAGTGACATGCGGATGATCCAGACAGAGAACGCAGTGGTGGAGGCCAGAAGCGCTATTGCTGCCGGGGCTACCATCATCATTGCCAGGGGACTCCAGGCTTCCATTATCAAGCAGTACACGGATATCCCTGTGGTGGAGATCGTGGCAACCGCCCAGGAGATGGCCCTTTTGGTGGTCAAGGCAAAGCAGATCGTGGGTAAGACAAAACCGATCATTGCCGTGGTAGGTGTGAAGAATATGTTCTGTGATATGACGTATTTTGAGACCATCTATGACATCAAGCTGCGCACTTACTTTGCATCCAACGGGGCTGGACTGGAAGAACAGGCCAAGCTGGCTATGGAGGAAGGCGCCGACCTGATGATCGGCGGGGATGTGGCTGTGGCCACGGCAAAGGAAGCCGGTTTTCCCTCCCTGTTTCTTTCCATGACCGAGGATTCCCTGCGCATGGCATTTGCCATGGCGGAAAGCATGGACTTTGCCATGGGCGCTGAAAAGAGGAGCAATGCCCAGATCGAAGCGCTTTTGGATTATTCCTTTAACGGTGTGGTAAACATGGACAGGAATGGTGTCATTACCACGGTCAATCCTGTGATGAGGGATATCCTGGGACCCGAGGGCGAGCAGATCATAGGCCGGAGGATGGAGCAGGTATTCCAGGATATCGACCAGGGAAAACTGGTCCGGGTGCTGGAAGGGCGGGATGAAAGCTATTCCTCCTTTATGCAGGCTAACGGCACCCCTGTGTTTGCCATCCTTGCACCTGTCAGGGTGGGGGATGAGGTGGAAGGCGCCATCCTTACCTGTCACAAGGTAAAGCGCCAGAGACCGGTAAAAGAGCGGGATCACGCGGACGGAAACCATTTGAAGCATCACGGCCTGATCGCCAGGGGCAGCTTTTCATCCCTGGTCCAGAACTCCAGGCCCATGCAGGACTGTATCCATCTGGCAAGGCTTTACTCCCAATCCCAGCAGCCGGTGCTGATCCTGGGGGAGACCGGAAGCGAACTGCGCCTCATGGCAGAGAGTATGCACAATGCCGGCCTGTATAATGACGGGGCGTTTTTTTCCCTCACCTGCAACGGCCTTTCCGGGGAAGAGCAGCATGATATGATCTTTGGCGATAAGGGAGCGGTGTTTCTGGCCAATGAGGGAACCATTTACATGGAAGATGTGGAACATCTCTCCCTGTCCAGCCAGTATGGGCTGTACCAGCTGATCCGCTACAAAACAGGGAGCAGCAGGGACGTTGCGGGAACGGTGCATTTTCACATCCGCATCATGGCATCCAGCACCCTGCCTTATACCAGGCTTTGGGAGATGGTGGAGGACGGCAGGTTCAGAAGGGACCTGTTCTATCTGCTGTCTGGACTTAAACTTCAGGTGCCCCCTCTCAGGGAGCGCCCCGAGGATCTGGAACAGCTGATCGAAGACCTTTTAAAAGAGTCCTGCGACCAATATTCCAGATATCATGTGCTGACAAAGGGGGCACGCCAGTGCCTGAAGGAATATGGCTGGCCCGGCAACAGGATCCAGCTGGATTCCTACATGAACCGTCTGGTGCTCACCGCTGGAAAAAGAAGCATTGACGAGATCCTGGTGCGTGCCATGTTGGAAGAGTTGTATCCCCCGAAAGAAATCTCCCCTCCCGGTGAGTATGAAAAGGAAGATCGGCCGGCAGGTCTTATAAAACCTGTGCAGAGCGAGGAGGAGAGACAGATCCGGACCGCATTGGCAAAATGCAGCGGAAACAGGGAACGCACTGCAAAAAGCCTGAAAATCAGCAAGGCCACTCTTTGGAGGAAGATGAAGAAGTATAATATCGAGTAAGTATGATATGGGACTGAAATGAAATAAAATTAAAATATATTTGAAACTACTATTTCATAATTGAATCATTTTTTGAAAGACTGGACGGCTTGTATATAAAAAGCCGTCTTTTTTATTTACAATGTCAATTGTAGAAAAAGAAACGGTCAGATATAATGTGGTCATAGGTCAGGGATATCCTCAGCAGCAAGGGCACACACGCCTTCTTGTCCGCCAAGGGTATGAATGGCCAAATTGAATGAAAGGTGAGGTAATGAAATGAAAGTAGGTTTTATCGGATTAGGCATTATGGGAAAGCCAATGAGCAAGAATTTATTAAAAGCTGGTTATGAGCTGGTTATTTTTGATTTTAACAAGGACGCAGTGAACGAGGTGGTAGGCTGCGGCGCTGTAGCTGCCGCCAACGGCAAGGAGGTTGCCGAACAGTGTGAGGTAGTGATCACCATGGTTCCCAACTCCCCTCATGTACGTGCTGCCGTACTGGGTGAAAACGGTGTTGCAGAAGGCGCAAAGCCAGGAACAGTTGTAATTGACATGAGCTCCATTGACCCAACTGAGAGCAAGGCCATCGGCGCTGAACTGGCCAAGCTGGGAATCGATATGCTGGATGCACCTGTTTCCGGCGGAGAGCCAAAGGCCATTGACGGTACCCTGTCCGTTATGGTGGGCGGCAAAAAGGAACTCTTTGACAAGTATTACGACATGCTCATGGTTATGGCCGGCTCTGTTGTATATGTGGGTGAGCTGGGTTCAGGCAATGTTGCCAAGCTGGCTAACCAGATCGTGGTTGCCGTCAATATCGCTGCCGTATCTGAAGCCCTTACCTTTGCAAAAAAGGCTGGAACAGATCCTGAGTTAGTATACCAGGCGATCAGAGGCGGACTGGCAGGCTCCACTGTTATGGATGCAAAGGCACCTATGATGTTGAGCAGAAACTTCAAACCCGGCTTCCGCATTGAACTGCATATTAAGGACCTGAACAACGCGCTGAACGCAGCCCATGCCATCAGTTCCCCGGTTCCCTTAACAGGACAGCTGATGGAGATCATGCAGGGCTTAAAGGCTGACGGCTACGAGAAGGAAGACCACTCCAGTATTGTTAAGTACTACGAGAAGATCGCCAATACCACAGTTGAGTCATAATCACCCCTAAAGGAGAAGCGTCATGAATACAGATTTTATCAAGGGTGTCATTGTCCCCATTCTCACTCCTGTCAATGAAAATGAGTTTATTGACGAGGCAAAGCTGAGAGATCAGGTTAACTATGTGATCGAGGGAGGCGTACTGGGTATCCTGGCATTTGGCAGTAACGGAGAGTTCTATGTCATTGAGGAAGATGAGATGGAGCGCGGATTAAAGATTATGATCGACCAGGCGGCCGGCCGTGTACCTGTATATTTTGGAATCGGTGCGATCAGCACCAAAAAGTGCTGCCGCCTTGCTCAGATGGCGGTGCGGTGCGGTGCGGCCGGCATTTCCGTGCTGCAGCCCATGTTCTTAAAGCCAACTGAGGATGAGCTGTATCTGCATTTTAAGACCATTGCCGAAACAGTGCCTGAGACACCCGTACTGCTGTACAACAATCCGGGCCGGGTAAACTATACCATGTCCGGCAAGCTGGTGGAGCGCCTTGCCCATGAAGTTCCCAATATTGTGGGAATGAAGGATACCAGCGGCGACATCACCCAGACCTCTGAGTTCATCAGGCGGACAAGGGATGTGGGCTTTAAGGTGTTTGGCGGAAAGGACACCCTGTTATACGCATCCATGTGTCATGGCGCAGTGGGCGGCGTGTGCACGGCGGCCAATTTCATGCCTGAACTGATCGTGGATGTTTACAATAAGTATGTGGCCGGCGACCTTCAGGGTTCCCTGGAAGCACAGTTTAAGCTGAATCCCGTAAGACTGTCCATGGACGGAGCCAGCTTTCCCGTGGCGGCAAAGGATATGGCCAATCTGAGGGGAAGGGACATTGGTCTTCCCTATAAGCCCAATCTGGCAACACCGGAAGGTCCTGTATTAGACAGGATCAAGGCTGAAATGAGAGCTGCCGGCCTGATCTAAAGGCTGCTTCACAAGGGCTTTGCAATGCCCGCTTTATATTATAGTCGGCAAGGTTCACTGTGTGGCCGTTATCTTGTCCCCCCACTGCTCCTTCATCAGATCGATGAAGCTGCGGGCCGGGCGGCTGAGGTAGCGGCCCTTTTTGTAACTGGCCGTAAACTGCCAGGTTGGGCGGGAGGGCAGGTGGAAACAGCAGAAATCCTGGTCCAGGTCCTTTACATAGTAGTAGGGCAGGATGCCGCAGCACATGTTGGCCCGTATCATGGAAATAATGGTATGGTTATTGCCTGTCTCAAACAATACCTGGGGGCTGAAGCCGGCTTCCGCGAAAATGCGGTTGAGCATGGTACTCATGGTAGAGCGGCGGTCCATGAGCACAAAGGGTTCGTACTCAAGCCTACGGATATCCATGGTGGCATAGTCCTCCCCCTCTTCGGGCCGGGTGCCGGCCAAGGGATGTCCTGCCGGGATCACCAGGAACAGCTCCTCGTCATAGATCGGTTCATACAGATCATCGCTCCTGTCCTTGTCCGTTAATGTGAGAAACGCAAGATCCAGATCGCCCATGGAGATCAGTTTCTGGAGCTGCTTGACAATGCCCTCCACCGGTTCAATGATCACATTGGGATAGAGCTGGTGAAAGGTTCCGTACACCCGGGTAAACATATTGATCCCCCTTCCGGCCGTAAAGCCCACGGCCAGGTGGCCGCATCTTCCGTCTGACAGATCGTGGATGGTCTGATACGTTTCCCGCTTCAGGCGCATGATCTCCTTGGCGTTCCTGATATAGATCTCACCGGCTTCTGTCAGGTGCCAGTTGGTACGGGAACGGTGGAAGAGGGGGGTTCCCAATTCATTCTCCAGCTTGATCAGCTGCTGGTTTAAGGCGGACTGGGTGATAAAAAGCTTGGCTGCTGCGTGGGTAATGTTATTTTCTTCCGCTATCTTCAATATATATTCAATCTGTCTTGTGTCCATATGATCTCCTTTTATGAGAGCAGGATGGTTTCCTGCACAAATATCCTTTTGCATCAGTTTCATTTTACATCAGTTGATCAAGGCGGGCAACAGGTAATAGTAATTTTTTTAAGAGTAAACTTAAATCTAATAATTTTACTTATGAGTGATCCGTTGCTATAATGAAATTAATTCATAAGTGTACTCCGGGAGTGCACATAAACTAAAGGAGGAAAAAAATGAGCGTTCCCTTATACATTAAAATCAGCGGCAAAGACAATGTGGCTATTGCAGTCAATGACATTCCGGCCGGAACCCAGGTCATGGACGGTGTGGTTGCGGAGCAGGATATCCCCCAGGCCCATAAGATCGCCCTGTGCGATATCCCCAAAGACGGCAGGATCGTCCGCTACGGGGTGGTGCTGGGCTATGCCATCGACCCCATAAAAAAGGGCCAGTGGATCAATGAAACCATGCTTAAGCTGCCCACCCCGCCATCCGTGGACGAGATGACCTTTGCCACCAACCTGGTAACGGACCTTCCTGATCCGCCGGTCGTGACATGGGAAGGGTATGTAAATCCCAACGGAGGGTACGGGGGCACCAGGAACATTCTTGGGATCAGCACAACGGTGCAGTGTGTGACAGGAGTCCTGAACGTGGCTGTGGAGCGGATGAAGCGGGAGCTTCTGCCCAAATATCCCAATGTGGATGATATTGTCCCCATCAACCATGCCTACGGCTGCGGCGTTGCCATCGGCGCACCTGAGGCCAAGGTTCCCATACGCGCCCTGAGAAACCTTGCAAAGCATCCCAACTTCGGCGGGGAGCTGATGGTGGTCGGCCTGGGATGTGAAAAGTTCACAGTGGAAATGCTGCTGGATGAGGCTGACATTTCCCCGGAAAACGTGATCATCCTCCAGGAAAAAAAGGGATTTGACGACATGATCAGCTCCCTGATGGAAATGGCTGAGAAAAAGCTGGCAAAATTAAACCGGAGAACCCGCCAGACCCTTCCACTCAGCGACCTGCTCATTGGTATGCAGTGCGGGGGCAGTGATGCTTTTTCCGGAGTCACCGCCAATCCTTCTGCCGGATACGCGGCAGATATGCTGGTAAAAGGCGGCGCCACGGTTCTCTTCTCTGAAGTCACGGAAGTCAGGGACGGAGTCTATCTTCTGGGTGAGCGCTGCGTCAACAGCGAGGTTGGCAAAAAGCTGGCTGACGAGATGAAGTGGTATGACCGATATCTGGAAAACGGACAGGTGGACCGAAGCGCCAACCCCACTCCCGGAAACAAAAAGGGAGGGTTGTCCAACATTGTGGAAAAGGCCATGGGCTCCATTGCCAAGTCAGGCACGTCCCCCATTGTGGAGGTGCTGTCGCCGGCGGAAAAACCATCCAAAAAGGGACTGATCTATGCGGCCACACCGGCCAGCGATATCGTATGCGGTCCCTGCCAGCTGGCCAGCGGGATCGGCCTTCAGGTGTTCATGACAGGCCGCGGAACCCCCTATGGCCTGGCGGTCGCTCCTGTGATCAAGGTATGTTCAAGAAACGACATGAAGATGCAGTGGCAGGATCTCATTGATGTGAACGCAGGCCCCATTGCCACCGGTGAAGCTACCATCCAGGAGATCGGAACACAGTTGTTCCACGAGATCATTGACGTGGCCAGCGGCAGAAAGCAGAGCTTTGCCGAGAAATATAAATTATATAATGACTTCTGTATTTTTAATCCCGCGCCCATCACCTGATAAAAACATATTCATATAACCAAAAGCCCTGAGCGTAAGGAACACACTCAGGGCTTTTTAGTGCGCGGACATCCGTTACAAAAGCAGCATCAGAAGCGGTATGGTAACCAGGGACAGAAGGGTGGTTGTCACAATACATCTGGAGGCATAATCCTCGTCCGCCCCATATTTAGCGGCCAGAAGAGCGCTGGTGCTTCCCGCAGACATGCCTGTAAGGATCAGGGAGACCCCGGCCAGCATGGGTTCCACCCGGATCAGGTTCAGAATAACCAGAGCCACCAGGGGAAGGGCGATCAGACGTACAAATGCCAGATAAAACAGGCTGGGCTCCAACAGCTTTTTCCAGGGCACGCCAATGAGCATGGTCCCGATCACCATCATGGAAAGGGGTGAGGTGACGGCGCCTATATTGGCAATGGCAGTGTCCAGAAAGCCGGGAACCGGAAACCCGCTCATCCGCCGTGCCAGTCCCAAAAATACAGTGATGATACATGGATTCAGCAGGATATTGCGGCATTTTGTCTTAAGATCAGCGGTGGTGAACACGGACAGCCCTGCGGTCCACATAAAGATACGGTTGGGGATAATAAAAATGGAGGCTGCAAATAATCCGTCATTTCCGTAAACCGAAGCGACCATGGGCATTCCCAGAAATCCTGAGTTGTTGACCAGAGTACAGTACTGGAGGATGCTTTTCTTTTCCAGGGGATACCGGTTGTAGATCACCTTTCCCAGAAAAAAAGAGAGGATGGAAATACAGAAGGCCACCACCAGGATCAGAGCCGTCTGCATCAGGACCTCCGGTGTCAGCGGCTTGTTAAAGGAGTTGAAGATCATACAGGGAAGGGTGATCTTAAGGATCAGGTCCACCAGTTTCTTTTTCGTCTCCTGGTTGATGATATGTACCTTCATACAGTACATCCCCACTGCCATATAAATCAGAAGAATCAGCTGAGCATTCAGCATTTTAGTAAAATTTTCCATGCCACAAGACCTCCGGTGCGTCAATGTACGGTACACAGGCATTGCATACCAAGTATAAGTATACCTCAGATACGGTTGGATGGCTAATTAGTTTTTTAAAGAGAGAGAATAAGAAATTTTAATTCATTGACAGCGGCCCCTTATTAAAATATAATCATGTGTAGACTGTTTTATTAAGAGAGTAAAAGAAGAGGTACATATGCATCGTTTATCATACATTATCGTAAGTCTCGTCATGGTGTTATCTTTGTCGACCGTAACCGCGTTTGCAAAGCCGGACTGGCCCACTGACACAGGGGTACAGTCGGAGGCCGGCATTGTCATGGACATGGATTCCGGAGCGGTCCTGTTTGCCCAGAACATACATGAACAAAAGATCCCGGCCAGTATCACCAAACTGCTCACCGCCCTGGTGGTCATTGAAAACTGTGACAACCTGGACGCTCCTGTGACCTTTTCTCACGATGCGGTGTACAACATAGAATCAGGCAGCGGCAATAAACTGGCGTTGGAGGAGGGGGATGTGCTCAGCGTAAAGGACTGCCTTTACGTCATGCTCCTGCAGTCTTCCAATCAGGCCAGCAATGCTCTGGCCGAGTACATCGGAGGCAGCCGGTCCGGGTTTGTGGATATGATGAACCGCAAAGTGGCTGAGCTTGGATGTCAGGAAAGCCATTTTGCCAACCCCTCGGGGCTGAACGATGACACCCAGCGCACCTCCGCCTACGACATGGCTCTGATTGCAAGGGAGGCATTTAAGAATCCCACCCTTCTGGAGATCAGCTCCACAAAAAAGGCTTCCATCCCGGCAACCATCAACAACCCGGACGGAAGGACGTTTTCCATGGAACACAAGCTTGTTATAACCGAGGACGAGAGCAGCGAGGAGTATTATCCCGATGCGGTTGCCGGTAAAACCGGGTGGACCTCCCAGGCCGGCCAGACCCTTGTCACATACGCCAGGCGGGATGGCCGCAGCCAGATCGCGGTTACCTTAAGGAGTACCCAAAAGACCCATTATTCCGACACTAAGACAATCATGGATTTCGGGTTTGCAAGATTTAAGAATGTCGGCATAGCTGACAATGAAACAGACTATGTAACAGGGGATGCATTGGTCACCATCGGTTCCGAGACCTATGAACCCGGCCAGCTCTATATTGACAAGGCAGCCGTGATCACCCTTCCCAATGATGCCCAGTTTGTGGACGCACAAAAGCAGCTGGTCACCGACCTGCCGTCCGACCATCCCGAAGGCGCTGTGGCTAAACTGTCTTATACATACAATGAACGAAAGATCGGGGATGCCTGGCTTTTCACCACCAGGGAGCAATCCGTAAACACGGCCGCCCCACTTCCTTCCCAGGAAGAGCCGCAGACCCAGGATCCCCAGGTTCCCGACAGCAGCGGTGTTAAGATCCCCACCCCGGTGTTTATTGTGGGCGGCGTGATCCTTGTCCTGGCAGCGCTTGCAGCCATCGGCTTTTTCTGGATCAAAAAGCGGCAGGAGGCGGAACGCCAGCGCCAGCTCAGACTCCGTGAAAAGCGCAGGCAGAGACTGGCTGATATCGGATTCACGGAAGAAGATTTTGAGCGCATCCTGGAGGAGCGGAGAAAGCAGCGCGACATGGATTAATACAAGTGTATGACGCTACCAAATGAGACGCGGACAGCATGGACCAACTTCTGTCTGCGTCTCATTCAATGTCTTTGCAGGAAGCGGGACAGGAGACAGATATGGGATTGATGGAGGAGGTAAGGAAATGGCATATTTTCCGTTTTTTGCAGATATAGAGGGAAAGAAATGGCTGATCGCCGGAGGAGGCGGGGTATCCCTGCGCAAGGTCAGGGACCTGCTGCCCTATGGCGCCATCATACGGGTGGTGTCCACAGACCTGTCCGCCGGTCTGTTGGAACTGGGTGCGGATCCTGTTTACAGGGGCAGGCTTACCCTGTCCCGCCGGGCATTTGAGGACGGGGATCTGCTGGATGCTGACTTTGTCATAGCGGCTACCAGCGACCAAGCACTGAACAGCCATATATCCGCTGTCTGTCATAGACAGGGGATTCCGGTCAATGTGGTGGACGTAAAGGAGGAGTGTTCCTTTATCTTTCCCTCCATTGTGCGGGACGGCCCCGTGGTGGTGGGCATTTCCACCGGAGGCGCAAGCCCTGTGATCGCCAGATATCTGAAGGCGCGGATCAGCCGGATCCTTCCGGACAATCTGGGGGATCTTGCACAGCAGCTGAGCGGATACAGGGGGCGGATCAAGGCCCTGTTCCCCCATTCCCCAGAGGTACGGTCCGGTCTGTTCTATGAACTGGCGGAGAAAGGCTTGGAAAACGGCTGCAGGCTGACACCTGAGCAGGCAGAAATCATTATTAACAGAAAGTTGGAGCAAGAACATGAGTAAAGTCGTCCGCATCGGCACAAGGAAGAGCGCGCTGGCCCTGATCCAGACACAGCTGGTGGCAGAGGAGCTGAAGCAAGCCTGTCCGGGGCTTGAGATAGAGGTGGTTACAAAGGACACGCTGGGAGACAGGATCTTAGACAGGCCTCTCCAGGAATTTGGCGGCAAAGGTGTGTTTGTGTCAGAATTTGAGCAGGCCATAAAGGCGGGGACCATTGACCTGGCCGTACACAGCGCAAAGGATCTTCCCATGGAGCTGGCGCCCGGACTTTGCATTGCCGCCGTCTCTCACCGCGAGGACCCCAGGGATGTGCTGGTAACCATGAAAGGGGCCATGGAGACAGGAAAAGAAATCATAGGAATCGGTACCTCCAGCCCCAGAAGGCAGCTGGAAGCCATGGAAAACCATGAGATTTTATGGCCTGGTTCAAAGGGAGTGCAGTGCGGCATTCTCAGGGGAAATGTACACACGCGGTTAAAGCGCCTGGAGGAAGGCTCCTTTGACGGTATCATACTGGCGGCCGCGGGTCTAAAGCGCCTGGATCTGCTGGGGCATGACGGATACGATTTCCGTTTCCTGCGGCCGGATCTGTTCATACCTGCCGGCGGCCAGGGGCTGATGGCCGTGGAAGCCAGGGAGGGAAGCGAAGCAGCCGCTCTGTGCCAAGCCATGGATCACCGGGAGGGGAGGCTGTGTCTGACCCTGGAGAGGGCAGTCCTCCAGCTTTTAGATGCCGGCTGTCATGAGCCGGTGGGAATCTTCTCACAGCTGTCCGGGGAAAGAATGAAGGTTTGGGGAATCAGCCGCAAGAACAATATCACAAAACGCGCCTGCCTGGAGGGGGGCATTACCCCCCGGGAGATACGGCAAATGGCGGAACAGGCCGGAAAGGAGCTTGGCTGATATGAAGAAACAGGGAATAGTGTACCTGGTAGGGGCCGGACCGGGAGATCCGGGCCTTATGACCATAAAGGGCCGGGAACTTCTGGCTTCCTGCGATGCCGTGGTTTACGACCACCTGGCCTCAGAGCATTTCCTTGGCTGGGTCCCCGGGACATGCCGGAAACTTTATGTAGGAAAGCAGGCGGGACGTCACTCCATGAAACAGGAGGAGATCAATGAACTGCTTGTAACGCTGGCCTTATCCGGGCTGACGGTGGTAAGGCTTAAGGGCGGCGATCCCTTTGTGTTCGGCAGAGGCGGGGAGGAGATCCTGGCCCTTGAAGCCCATAAGATCCCCTATGTGGTTGTCCCCGGCGTCACCTCAGCCGTGGCAGTCCCTGAGTGTGCGGGAATTCCTGTCACCCACCGGGCGGTAAGCCGCAGCTTTCATGTGATCACCGGACATATGAGGGAGGGCGGGGAGTGCCTGCCCCCCGACTTTGAGAACTATGGCTCCCTTCCCGGCACCCTGGTATTCCTTATGGGTCTGGGGCAGCTGCCCGCCATCACACAGCGTCTGATCACCGGGGGCAAATCGCCGGATACACCGGCCGCCGTTATTGAGAGGGGAACCCTTCCCGGCCAGCGCGTGGTCCGGGCCGCCCTGTCCCGCCTCCACGATGCGGTCCAAAGAGAGGGTATCCGCACCCCTGCCGTTATTGTGGTGGGGGAGACGGCAGCCTATGATATGAAGTGCAGCGCATTAAGGCCCCTTTCCGGGATCCGGGTCGGTATCACCGGCACGGAACAGTTTGCAGGCAGGCTGACCCGCGCACTTGAAGCCCAGGGCGCCCAGGTTTCATGGGTTCTGGACATGAAGGTGATCTCCCATGCCGAAAGCGCTCCCATGAAGGATGCCTACAAAAACCTGGAGCAATATACATGGATCGTGTTTACCAGCGCCAATGGGGTAAGGTTGTTTTTCCTGGGTCTGCGGGCTGCGGGCAGGGATTACAGAAGCCTGGGGCATGTCAAATTCGCCGTCATCGGGGAGGGGACCGGCCGGGAGCTGGAGAGGTACGGGTTCCAGGAGGATTATATGCCGGATTCCTATTGCGCCGAAGCGCTGGGACAGGGGCTCTGCGGCATCCTCACACCAGCGGACCGGCTTCTCATCGCACGTTCAAAGGGAGGTTCCCCTGTGCTGACCCGGCTGCTGGGCCAGGCGGGGATCCTGTTTGACGACATCCCATTGTACGAGGTAAAGGGCAGTTCTGTAAATGACAGTTCTGTAAATAACAGCCCTGCAAATGACAGCCCTGCAGATAAAACCGAAACGCTGGACTACCTTACATTTGCCAGCGCTTCCGGGGTCAGGGCTTATTTTGAACGCATGGACTCCATTGGCATGCCATCCTGGCTGCCGGATGCAAAGATGGTCTGTATCGGTGATATCACAGCCCGGGAGCTGGAACGATCCGGACATAAGGCCCACATCACGGCTTCCAGCTACCACATCGGCGGACTGGTGCAGGCGATCATTGACCATGCGGCTCTCTCATCATCTAAATCGTAATAAATATTAAGGTTAGGATAAAGACTTTGTCCATTTAAGCTGATATAATTTTTATATCTGGTTTTACGGGGGAATAAGGACATGAATACAGTAAAAAGGACAAAGTTAAAGGGAAAACATACTGCCTGGATCCTCGTTTTAGCGCTGGCCTGTATCCTGACAGCCGCTGCAATTTGGATGACCCATAGGGGAAAGGGCGGGATCCAGATTGCCGGTGATGCTTATTATGCCGGCAGTTTTCCGTTAGAAGGGTATTTTGATTACCATCAGATGGATAAAAAGTGGGCCGGGAACCCCCTTGGGGAGGCCAGGGACACCATGGGTTCCTCAGGCTGCCTGACCTGCTGCATCGCGGCATCCCTAAAGGGACAGGGCATTTACGATTACACGCCGGGACAGTTAAACCAGCTGTTCAATGACCACGGGGTCTATAATGAAAGCGGCGCCATTATCTGGAAAAACCTGGAGGAAGCCCTTCCAGGCGTAACCGTGGACCTGGACGGCCAAATGTCAAGTGCGTTCATCAACCGTATGATAGAACAGGGGAAATACCCCATTGTAAAGGTAAGGCGCAAAAGCGGCGCCGTACATTGGATCATGCTCACGGGAACAGAGGAAGATTCCTATGACATCACTGCCATGGATCCCATTGACGGATATGTCCACTTAAGCGATTACGCAAACACAATTTACAGTGTCCGTGTGGTAACAGGAGGATTTTACTGATTGTCACATAGGCTGTTTCCTGCTATAATAGTACGGAAAACCGCTGTCAAAGGCAGGTTGTTACCGGAGGATTAAGATGATACTTATGAATGAAATACCGGACCGGTTTTGGAGCTTATTCCGCTCTATAAACCGGTCTACTTATATTGAAGCGCTATTAAAAATCAATGAGGAATATGAGTACAGCAACTACTTTCTCAGCAGGGAAATGTGCATCCAGCTTCTCAGCGAATATTTTTCCAGAAAAAAGTATGTCCTATGGCAGGACGAGACGGAAGATGACTGGGATACCCTTGAGCCCCCAGCCACCAGGGTCCTGAACTGGCTTTTGAGAAACGGCTGGCTGAGGAAAGTGGATGATTATGCCAATATGACCGTGAATATTGTCATCCCCGATTATGCGGCTGTTATGATCGAAGCATTTGCAAGGCTTGCAAGGGATGAGGAAGATGAGACGGAAATTTATATCCAGAATGTCTATGCCATTCTATTTTCTCTGAAAAATGATCCCCGGTCCAGTATAACCCTTCTCAACACCGCGCTGGTCAATACAAAGAAGCTGAATAAGTCTCTGCAGGATATGCTCCATAATATGGACAAATTCTTCGGCAGCCTTTTGGAGCAGAAAAATTATGAGAGCCTGCTTAAAGAGCATCTGGACCGCTATGTGGAAGAAATTGTAAACAGAAAATACCATATCCTTAAGACTTCCGATAACTTTTATCTGTATAAAACAGATATCAAACGCTGGATCACAGCCATGCGCCAGGACGAGGAATGGATCGGGCAGATGTGCGCAAGGCCCGCTGGTTTCTTTGTGCGGAAACCCTCCAATGTAACCGAGGCAGAAGTCATGGAAAAGCTGGATCAGCTGGAACGCGGCTTTGACGACATAGAGCACCGCATTGCCAACATGGACAAGGAACACACCCGCTATGTGCGGGCCACGGTTACCAGGCTCAACTATCTCCTGAACCAGGAGGATAACATGAAGGGACTGGTGGTGCAGCTGCTGAACCATTTATCGGAATATGACTGTCCCCAGGAGGATGTATCATCCATTGGGGCCAGGATGAACCTGTCCCAGGTAAGTATTTTATCGGAACGATCCCTGTACAAAAAGCGCAGGACAAAGACGGATTTTAAAGAACAGTTAAAGGACGAGGCCCTGTCCAGGGAGCTGTCCATGGAGGAGGTCCTGAACCTGAACAAGGTAAAGAACCGCTACAGCAGAAAAGAGATCGAAGGCTTTATTGAAACCCATATGGAGAACGGGATCATGGCAGTGGACAAGGATACTGTTTCCAATGACGAGGAGTTTGAAAAGCTGATCCTGGCTTACGATTATTCCACCCGCTTAAAAAGCGCCTATGAGGTGGAGGACCAGGAACCGGAGATGATACACAACGGCAGATACACCTATCCGGGCTTTGTATTTGCAAGGAGGAAAAAATAATGCCATTTGACATACCCTATTATGACGGCCTGATGCAGGAAGAACAGGCCCAGGTCACAGGATCCATACGCCTTTTGCTCCACCAGACATTTATCCTGGAGCGCAAATTTGACAGGCGCACCTGGCGTTTCCAGTATAACCAGGAGTTCCGCGCCTGCAACAAGCATCTGGAATTTATCAGGAACTATTTTGCGGTCAGCGGGGTCGAAGTTCAGGAGAACAGCCAGCTGGGCCTTATCTATATCCAGGGAGAAAATCTCATCGGAGATAAGCTGCCCAAGCTGGCCACTCTCTATCTGCTGGTGCTGAAGCTGATCTACGATGAGCAGATGGAGAGCGTGTCCACCAGCGTCAATATCTACACTACCCTGAGGGAGATCCATGAAAAGCTGGGCAGCTACCGTCTCTTTAAAAAGCAGCCCTCCCCCACGGACATCCGCAGGACAGTCACACTTCTCAAAAAATATCAGATACTGGAGCCACTGGACCTGCTGGAGGACTTAAACAGCGACAGCCGCATGATCATCTATCCCTGCATCAACGTGGTGCTTATGGGGGATGATGCCAGACAGCTGCTGGCATCCTTTGATGAGCGGCAGGAGGATGAGGGCGTACAGGGAAAAGCGGACCTTCCGCTTGAGGAACCTGATGTGACGGAAGAAAGCGAATTGGAAGAAAATGAACTTGAGGAAAATGAACCCGAAGAAAATGAACCCGAAGAAAATGGACCCGAGGAAAATGGACCCGAAGAAAAGAACATAGAGGAGAAAGGAGCGTCAGACAATGGAATTGACTGAAATAAACCGGACAGCCCAGGAACATTCCCCTGCTCCACAGGAAGGGACCCCAGGAAAAAGCCGCTTCCTTGCCCTTTCCAGGATCTGTCTGAATAACTGGCACTATATCAGCAGGCGCACCCTCTCCTTTAATGAAAATATCAACTTTTTCACCGGCCATTCGGGAAGCGGCAAATCCACGGTCATTGACGCCATGCAGATCCTTCTGTACGCCAACACGGACGGGCGTGGGTTCTTTAATAAAGCGGCGGCTGATGACTCGGACCGAAGCCTGATCGAGTACCTGAGAGGCATGGTCAACATTGGGGACAACAATGAGTTCTCCTATTTGAGGAACCAGAACTTCAGCTCCACCATTGTGCTGGAGCTGAAGCGCAGTGATACAGGTGAATGCCAGTGCGTGGGGATCGTATTTGACGTGGAGACAGCCACCAATGATATCTCGCGGCGTTTTTTCTGGCATAAAGGCCCTGTTTGGGAAAATGAATACCGCACCGGAAAAAGGACCATGTCCATTGCGGAAGTGGAGTCATACCTTCAGTCCCACTACAACAAAGAGGAGTGCTTTGCAACCTCCCACAATGAACGGTTTCGCAGGATCCTTTACGATACCTATCTGGGCGGGCTGGATCCTGAGAAATTTCCTCTTCTGTTCAAACGCGCCATTCCCTTTCGCATGAATATCAAGCTGGAGGATTTTGTGAAAGAATATATCTGCATGGAAATGGATATCCACATTGAGGATATGCAGGAGAGTGTGATGCAGTACGGGCGCATGAGGAAGAAGATCGAGGATACCTGTGTGGAAATACGGGACCTGGAGGAGATCCGCCAGGCCTTTGCGTCCTATGAGGAAAAGGAAAACCAGATCAAGAAATGCACCTATTTTGTGAAAAAGCTGGAGATTCTGGACCTCCAGACCCAGGTCAGAACTCTGGCCGACAAGCTGAATCTTGCCAAAACAGACCTGCTGCGCCAGGAGGAGGCAAGGGCGGGCGTGGAAACACAGATCGCTGACCTGACGGAACAAAGCGATGACCTGCTGCGCCGGATTGCATCCACCGGGTACGAGGACCTGAAGCAGCAGGCGGAGAGTCTGAACGAGCTGCTGGAGCGCCTGGGAAAAAGTGAAGCCAGGTGGCAGCAGACCACACAGGCGTTAAAATGCTGGGAGGAGGAGGATATCACCTCCAATCAAACCCTTTGGGATATTGAGGAATTTGAAAACCGCACCATTGATGAACACACTCTTTGCCGGTTAAAGGAGTCCATTGGCTCCATGTGCACCGACACGGAAAAGCAGCGCCAGGAAGCGTCCTCTGTGATCCGGGACCTGAAAAACAAGGAAAAGCAGACTAAGGATGAGCTGGAGAAACTGCGCTCCGGAAGCAAGGCATATCCCAAATATCTGGAAAACGCCAGAACCTTCCTGCAGCGCCGTCTGCTGGAGGAGACGGGAAAGGGCGTGGATGTCCATGTTCTGGCCGACCTTTTGGAGGTTAAAAATGCCCAGTGGCGCAATGCGGTGGAGGGCTATCTGGGCAGCCAGAAGCTGAGTCTTGTGGTGGCCCCGGGGTATGCCAAAGCTGCCCTGAAGATCTACGGGGAACTGGACAAAAAAGAATATCACAGCGTGGCTGTGCTGGATACGGAAAAGATTTCGGGAAGCCAGCACGCGGTGCTGCCCAATGCGTTGTCCCGGGAGGTAACGGTCAGGGAGTCCTACATACAGCCCTACATGGATCTGCTCCTGGGCAAGGTCATCAAGTGCCAGACCATAGAGGACCTGCGTGAGTGCCGCATCGGCATTACGCCGGACTGCATGCTGTATCACAGCTACCGGCTGCAGTATATCAATCCGGATCAATACAGCAAATTTGCCTACATTGGCAAGGACAGCATGAGACGGCGCATCCGCCTTCTGGAGCAGGAACTGGAATCCCTGGGCGTCCAGAGAAAGCCCCATGAAGAGGTGGTCAGGGAATGCCAGCGCATCCTCACCCTGGAGCAGCTATCACTGGAGCCTGGAGAGTACATGGAGTGGCTTAAGGATATCGGTTCCTGGAATGAAAAACAGCGCGAGAAAAAGCGGATCCTTCAGAAACTGGAGAAACTGAAGGTTCAGAACGTGGACCAGCTGGAGCAGGAGAGAAAGGCTGTGGTCAGCCTGTGCGATGGCAAAAAGAGGGAGCGGGATGAGCTGCTGAATATGATAAGGGATAAGGAAAATGAGATCAGCCGTTATCAGAATGCGGCCATTGCCCTGAACGTGACCCTGACGGACCAGGAACGGGGATGGGAGACAAACCACGATTTCGAGTCCCAGCTGGCCGGATACCTCTCGTCCAAGGACCACCCCAGATATGACAGGGAAAGGGAGAGTTATGCCGCCAGATGTGTTAAGCTTACGGAGAGCAGGGACACGGCCTTCCAAAACCTGATGACCGTACGGACCGATTACCTGAGGCGCTATCCCAACCGAAACTTCCCGGTCAACACAAAGGACAACCAGGCCTATGACCACCTGCTAAAGAGCCTGTCCTGCGACCACCTGGACGAGTACAGAAAAAAGGCGGCCGAACAGGCCAGGGCAGCGGTGGAGCATTTTAAAAATGACTTTATGTACAAGATCCGAAGCGCGATCCGTGAAGCCATGCTGCGAAAGGACGAGCTGAACCGTATCATCAGCCGCCTGGATTTTGGAAAGGATAAATACCAGTTTGTCATTGGACGCAACAGGGGGGCGGACGGCCGGTACTATGATATGTTCATGGACGAGTCCCTGGAGGTAAACCCCTCCGAGCTGGCGGATTCCTTTGATCATCAGATGGACCTGTTCACCGCACAGCACGAGAACCGGTACGGGGAGCTTATGGGAGAACTCATAAGCATATTCATCTCTCCGGAAAACGCCAATCCCCAGCAGATGGAGGAAGCCAAGCGGAACATGGACAAATATGCCGATTACCGCACTTACCTTTCCTTTGACATGCAGCAGCTGATCCAAAACGAGGATGAGGTCATCAAAATACGCCTGAGCCGGATGATCAAGAAGAATTCAGGCGGAGAGGGCCAGAACCCGTTATATGTAGCTCTTCTTGCCAGCTTTGCCCAGGCCTACCGCATCAATCTCTCCCCCAAGATGGAACGCAATCCCACCATCCGCCTGGTGGTGCTGGATGAAGCGTTCTCCAAAATGGATGCGGAGAAGGTGGCCAGCTGTATTGAACTCATCCGCGGTCTGGGATTCCAGGCCATCATAAGCGCCACCAATGACAAAATCCAGAACTATGTGGAGAACGTGGACAAGACCTTTGTGTTTGCAAATCCCAATAAAAAGTCCATCTCCATCCAGGAATTTGAGAGGGAGCGTTTCCCGGAGCTGATAAAAGATTTGGAAGAGGAATAGGAAAGTATTGCAATAATTTCCAAAATATATTAAAATAGTACTATTACTGATTTTACAGGAGGATACTATATCGAAAACGGAAGGAGACGATTTGCATGATTCAGACAAAGGAATTTTTGGACAATGTGGGTCAGTGGGCAGATATCTGCCTGAATGATGAGAGGATTGATTTAGGGCTCTACGAAAAGTACGAGGTGAAACGTGGGCTTCGTGACAAGAATGGAAACGGCGTGGTTGCCGGATTGACAAAAGTGTCCAAAATTGAGTCCAATAAGGTTGTGGATGGGGTAAAGGTTCCCTGTGAGGGCAAGCTATTCTACCGCGGCTATAATATTTATGATCTCATAGGCGGAGTAGTGAGAGACAACCGGTTTGGTTTTGAGGAGATTGCTTATCTGCTGCTTTTCGGGGAGCTCCCCAATGACGTGGAGCTGTCTAAGTTCAGGGACAGCCTGGCATACAGCCGCACCCTGCCCACCAATTTTGTCCGGGACGTGGTTATGAAAGCGCCGTCCAAGGATATGATGGTTTCCCTGAGCAAGAGTATCCTTACTCTGGCATCCTATGATGACAAGGCGTGGGATATCTCCATTCCCAATGTCCTGAGGCAGAGTATGATGCTGATCAGCGTCATGCCCATGCTGGCCGCATACAGCTATCATGCCTTTAACCATTATGAGCGGGATGGGAGCATGTACATCCACCGTCCGGATGAGAAGCTGTCCACGGCTGAAAACCTGCTGCGCCTGCTGCGTCCTGATATGAAGTATTCCCAGGTGGAAGCCCATGTACTGGATCTGGCGCTGATCCTTCATATGGAGCATGGCGGAGGAAACAACTCCACCTTTACCACCCATGTGGTCACCTCTTCAGGAACCGATACATATTCCGTTGTCTCTGCAGCCCTTGCCTCCTTAAAGGGGCCCAAGCACGGCGGCGCCAACATCAAGGTAGTGGAGATGATGGCAGACCTGAGACAGAATGTAAAGGATTTAAAGGACAGGGATGAGGTGGAATCCTATCTGAAGAAGCTTCTTCACAAGGAAGCATTTGACAGAAAGGGCCTTATCTATGGTATGGGCCATGCGGTCTACTCCAAGTCCGACCCGCGTGCCGAGATCTTTAAGCGCTTTGTCAAGCAGCTTTCAGAGGAGAAGGGACGCATTGACGACTTTGAGCTTTACTCCATGATCGAGGAACTGGGTCCCAAGGTGATCACGGAGGAGCGCAAGATCTATAAGGGCGTCAGCGCCAATGTTGACTTTTACAGCGGCTTTGTATACAGCATGCTGGATATTCCCGAGGAGATGTTCACCCCTATTTTTGCCATTGCCAGGATCGTTGGCTGGAGTGCTCACCGCATTGAGGAGCTGATCAACATGGATAAGATCATCCGCCCTGCTTATACCAGCGTAATGCAGGAAGAGGATTACAAACCATTGTCACAGCGCTGATTTAAAAATCCGGTTTTTGCCGATCAATGATCCGGCTTGTGCAGAAAACATAAAAAGTACACAGGGCTATACAGGATAGATGAGTGGTCACCTATTCTGTATAGCCCTGTTTTTGTGCTGCGGCAAATTATCACCTATATTTTTACAATCATAAAACTATAAATATTTTTAAGAGTAAAAATAAAATTAAGTAATTTGACTAAGTGTAAATGTTCCTTTAAAATGAAGATAACAACAAGGAACAGGGATCAGAACTTATCAAACAAAAGGAGAATAACGAATATGACAACACCTGTAATCACAAAAATGGAAGTGTATCCGGTAGCAGGAAAGGACTGTATGGAGCTGAACCTGAGCGGTGCCCATGCTCCTTATTTCACAAGGAATGTGGTGGTCCTTTACGCGGACAACGGCGAGATGGGCGTGGGCGAGGTCCCGGGAGGCAAAAAGATCACCAATGCCCTGGAGGAATGTATTCCGCTGGTGGAGGGTACAAAGGTCGCCGAGTACAAAAGCACCCTGTTAAAGGTAAAAAAACATCTGGATTCCAAGGGCGAGGAGGATGTGAGAGGCAACCAGACCTTTGATCTGAGGACCGGGGTCCATGTGATCACTGCCATCGAAGCGCCCTGCCTGGATCTGTTAGGAAAGCACCTGGGTGTTCCCGTATGTGAACTGCTGGGAGAGGGACAGCAGAGGGACAAGGTACGGATGCTGGGCTACCTGTTCTTTGTGGGGGACCGCAACAAGACCGATCTGGCTTACGATGCCGAACCGGACGCAGACTGTGAGTGGTACAGGATCCGCCATGAGGAGGCCCTTACAGCGGACAGGATCGTGGCCTTTGCCAAAGCTGCCAAGGAAAAATACGGGTTCCAGGATTTCAAGTTAAAAGGCGGCGTCCTTGCGGGTAACGAAGAGATGGATGTGATCCGGGCCTTAAAGAAAGAGTTCCCGGACGCAAGGATCGACCTGGATCCCAACGGAGGATGGCTCCTTGAGGAGGCGGTTGAGTATGTAAAGGGGATGCAGGGCATCCTGACCTATTGCGAGGATCCCTGCGGAGCTGAAGGCGTTTATTCAGGCCGGGAGATCATGAGTGAATTCCGCCGCCGGACCGGATTCCCCACAGCCACCAACATGATCGCCACAGACTGGCGTGAGGTGGGCCATTCCCTGGAATCCCAGGCCGTGGACATTATTTTAGCCGATCCCCATTTCTGGACCATGAACGGTTCCGTGAGGGTGGCCCAGATGTGCCATGATTTCGGATATACATGGGGAAGCCATTCCAACAACCACTTTGACATTTCACTGGCCATGTTTACCCAGGTGGGCGCAGCCGTGCCCGGCGAATACAATGCCCTGGACACCCACTGGATCTGGCAGGAGGGGATGGAACGCCTGACCAAGGAACCATTACAGATCGTGGACGGCTGTGTGGCCGTTCCCAGGAAACCGGGACTTGGCATAGAGGTGGACATGGAACAGGTAAAAAAAGCCCATCAGCTGTACCTGGATCACTGCCTGGGCGGCAGGGATGACTCTGTTGTAATGCAGTATCTGATCCCGGGATGGAAGTTCAATTCCAAGAAGCCCTGTCTTGTCCGTTAATGTTATTTTCCCGCCGTCCTGAACTGTTACAATCACACAAAAGAATAGGAGTCAAACCGTTATGACGAATGAAACACAAATGCTTCTGGGACTGTTTTTAGGCATTGCCGTTATGATATTTCTTGTCATGAAAACAAAGACCCATACATTCATTGCACTGCTCCTGGCAGCACTGATCACAGGTATTGTGGGACATATGAGCCCATCTGAGGCCATTGATGCCATCCAAAACGGCTTTGGAAGCACACTTAAGAGCACCGGCATCATCATCGGCCTTGGGGTCATGATGGGCGGTATCCTGGAAAAGACAGGCGCTGCAGAACGCCTTGCCTACACGTTCATCCGCCTGATCGGCAAGGGAAAGGAGGAGTGGGCACTGGGGATCACGGGATGGCTGGTTTCCATTCCCGTATTCGCGGACTCTGCCATTGTGATCTTTGCCCCCCTGTGTAAAGCCATGTCCAGGGTCACCGGCAAGTCCGTGGTCGGGCTGGCGCTGGCACTGGCCTGCGGCCTGCAGTGCACCCATGTAATGGTTCCCCCCACACCGGGTCCGCTGACAGCCGCCGGAATGATGGGAATTGACGTAGGACAGATGATCCTGGCAGGAAGCGGCATGTCCATCCTGATCTTTGTTGCAGCTATCCTGTATGCCAAATGGGTGGGACGAAATATTTACCAGATCCCCCATGAGGACGGTACATTTGAGCGCATGGAATACAAAAAAGAATACTTAAAGACCATGGACCAGCTGGAGGAGATCATGAATGCCAGGGAACTTCCCGGTCTGGCTCCGTCCCTTGCCCCAATTCTTATCCCCCTGGTGCTGATCCTCTCCAAGACCATAGCTGACTTTGCAGGTATGCCGGAGGGAACCGCATATACCATCATCAGTCTGCTAGGTTCCCCCATCGTAGCCCTGGGTATCGGAACCACCCTGGCTGTCTATGGCCTGGGCGCCAAGATCGACAAGGAGAAACTCCTGGGCATCATGAACGACAGCATCAAGGACACCGGAATGATCATGCTGATCACAGGTGCCGGCGGTTCCCTGGGCAATGTAATCAAGGTCAGCGGGATCGGTGACGTGCTGGGCGCCACCGTAGTGTCATGGCCCATACCGGCCATCCTCATTCCCCTGATCATCGGCGCCCTTATGCGTCTGGCCCTGGGGTCTGCAACCGTGGCCATCACCACGGCCGCATCTCTGACAGCCCCGCTGGTCAGCGTTTTGGGAGTGAACCCCATTCTCCTGGCGCAGTCATGTTGTATCGGCGCCATTGCATTCAGCTATTTCAATGACAGCGGATTCTGGGTATTCAACGGAATGTTCGGCCTGACGGACTTAAAGGACCAGTTAAAATGTAAGACGGCCGTATCCATGATCATGACAGGGGTGGGGATAGCAGAACTGCTGGTGCTCAATATGGTTATGTAGAGAAATCAGGAATGATTCCTGAATCTATATACAATCTTTATATGCCCCTTTGAAATTCCAATAGCATCTTTATGAATCATTCTCTTATAATGAAGGCAAATATCAAAAGAGAAAGAGCTGTTATTATGGGGAAATTTGACTATAAATTTGTGGAGGTCCCATTTGACGGGAATTTAAAAACAGGCAATCTGGAGACCTTTGAGCGTTGTAAAGAGATCATTATGAATGAAGCGGCCGATGGATGGAGGCTGATCCAGATCATCAGCCCTGCAGGTGAAAAGAAGTCGCTTAGCGGAAGCTGCAGTTATGAAATCGTGCTGGAAAAAGAGAACTGAACATTTAATACCGGAAATCTCCGGAAACCTGTGTCCGATCAACAGGCTTCCGGGGATTTTTTACGTTCCGGGAAAGGGGACCGTGGCCGGACCACGGCGCCCGAAGAGGGTATAATTCCCCCTCCCCGTGCAATTTTATCTGTGTGTTAATTTTATATTGACAAACATGGAAAAACATACTAATATTAGCTGTGTTAATAATAAGAATGCTCAATATGAGAAAAAACAATAAATACACAAAGGAGAATGCGGGGAAATGAAGATGGACGCAAAAACAGCAAGGGTTAAGATTTGGGAAGAGTTACTTAAAGTTGCAAGGCCGGATTCCAAATTCAGCTGGGAATTTTCAGAGTTTATAGCAGATTACGAGGGCAGTGACAAGGGCGCCGCTCTGCTGGCCTCCACAGATATGTATAAAAATGCAAAGGTGATCTTCATCACCCCTGACAATAACCTGGAAAAACTGCGTGAAACAGCATTCCGGGATAAAAAGACCGTGGTCATGACAAACTACGGGATCACCCGGGGATTTTTCCTCATCAAACCCGAGTTTATCCCCGAAGGAAAAGAGGAGGTCGCATCTTTGCTGGACGGCGTTTCCCGTTACTGGAAGCACCAGACACTGGAGCAGTTAAAGGAATCCGTGGGCCACATCGATATGCTGGTCACAGGCGCTTCCGCCATCACCCCCAGCGGCATCCGTTTTGGCAAGGGACACGGCTACTTTGATCTGGAATGGGCCATGCTGTACACCATGGGCATTGTGGATGAAACTTCCGTTATCGTTGGCGCCGGACATGACTGCCAGGTTGCTGACGTGGATGTTACGGTGGAGGAGTATGATACAGCCATTGACTATATCGTAACCCCTACGCGCATCATTGAGACACGCCACGAATTTCCCAGACCGGTGAAAGGCATTATATGGTGCCGCCTTGCCCCGGGTATGAGGGAGCAGATCCCGCCGGTACAGGAACTGTGGTGCAAAGTACATTGCAAATAAACAGGAGAACATCCATGGACAACCAGACTCCATTACTGGAATTAAAAGGTATTACAAAAACATTCGGCAGCTTTACAGCCAATGAGGACATAAATCTTACCGTATATCCCGGAGAAGTCCATGCCCTTCTAGGCGAAAACGGCGCCGGCAAAAGTACCTTGATGAATGTGATCTATGGGATCTATAAGCCGGACAGGGGAGAAATCCGCCGTTTTGGCAGCCCGGTGAAGATCCAGTCCCCCAAGGACGCCCTGCGTCATGGAATCGGCATGGTCCATCAGCACTTTATGCTGGTGGACGTGTTCTCGGCCATTGAGAACATAGGTCTGATGGGGGATGCGGGGACCTTCTCTATTACAAACCGCAAGAAGATAGAAGAGAACCTGGAACATCTGAAGGAAAAATACGGGATCGATGTGGATCTTCACAGCCCTGTGGAGCAGCTGAGCATCGGCATGCAGCAAAAAGTCGAGATCCTCAAGCTTTTGTACACAGGTGCGGACCTGCTTATATTTGACGAGCCCACGGCGGTTCTCCTGCCCCAGGAATGCGATGGCCTGTTTGAGATCATTTCCAATCTGGTCAGCGAGGGCAAAGGGGTGATCTTTATCAGCCATAAGCTGGACGAAGTCCTGAAGATCAGCAAACGTATCACAGTGCTCACCAAAGGGCGCGTCACAGGTCAGATCGATACCAGGGATGCGGATAAATCCACCATTGTGCGAATGATGGTGGGAGAGGAAGTGAATCCGCCTGAATTTGACAAAAAACAGACCTGCCATGAAAACCAGGTGCCTGTAATCTGCGCCGAGAACCTGGAGGCGGAGGATGACCGAAAAGTCAAAACCCTGAACGGCGTGTCCTTGTCCGTGTACCCGGGAGAGGTGGTAGGAATCGCCAGTGTGGAGGGTAACGGACAGGTGGAGCTGGCCGAAGTGCTGGCAGGGGTCCGCAAAGCCCTGGGCGGCACGGTGCGGATCAACGGTGAGGAGGTTTCCACCAGAAATGCAAAGAACTTTATTGATAAGGGCATTGCATATGTCCCTGCTGACCGCAACTATGTGGGCAGTGTGCCTGATTTCCCTCTCTATGAAAACTGGATCTTAAGGAACAGGAAACCTCCTAAAAAGGGGTGGTTCCTGGATTACCGCTTTATAAAGACCCAGGCAGCCAAAGCCATGATCGACTTTGATGTAAGGGCCAGGGGGATCACTGACAGGAGCGCCAACCTGTCAGGCGGAAACCTGCAGAAGTTTATTTTGGCAAGGGCGCTGAGCAAACACCCCAAAGCCATGATCTGTGCATATCCCACCAGAGGGCTGGATATCAAAGCCACCTGGTTTATCCGTGAAAAGATCCTTAAGGCACGGGAAGACGGAATGGGGCTCCTTCTCCTGTCCGGGGATTTTGAGGAGCTGTTTGCCCTTTCGGACCGCATTGTGGTCCTTTACCGGGGCAGGATCGTGGGAGAGGTGGTTCCTGAAAAGACCACGGTCCGGGAAGTAGGTATGATGATGATGGGGGTGACGGCAGATGAAACTACTTGATTCCATGCAGGAAGCCGGGACAGCGGTCAAATGTCTCATTACCCTGGCCGCCGTGCTGGCCGCCCTTTTGATCGGAGGCATTTTTATCGCCATCCTCCGCGTTGACCCTTTGGAGGCCTATTATTACCTTCTGGTACGGCCCTTCCGCTCCTTTAGAAGCATTGGAGAAATTTCCGTAAAGCTGGTGCCCATCCTGATCGTGGGACTGGGAGTATCCTTTACGTTCCAGGCCAAGCTGAGCAATCTGGGCGGGGAGGGGCAGATTTGCCTGGGCGCCATCGGCATGACCATTGTGGGGATCTCCCCTCTTGCAAAAAGCCTGGGGCCCGTGTGGCTTCCCCTGGGAATCCTGACCGCAGCCGTATTCGGCGCACTGTGGGCCGGGATCGCAGGCTTTTTTAAGACACAGTTCGGGGCCAGTGAGATCATTACAACACTGCTCCTGAATTACATAGCAGTGCAGTTTTTAAGCTACTGCGTCTATTATCCTCTTAGGGATTCCAAGGGAAATATCCCCCAGTCCGCCAAGGTGGCTTCCACACTGCCAAAGCTCTTTGAAGGTTCCCGTATGAATGCGGGTATCCTCATTGCCCTGGCCGGTTTTGTGATCTACTGGATCGTCATCAAAAAGACCAGCTTCGGATACCGACTGAGGGTCCTGGGCGGCAGCATCAAGGCCGCTGCCTTTGGAGGCATCAGCCAGAAAAAATATTATCTGTCAGCCATGCTGGTCAGCGGTGCGTTTGCAGGAGTGGCCGGAGCCATTGAGATCGCAGGCACCCAGACCCGTCTGCTGGAAGGCCTGGCCGGCTCCTACGGATTTGACGGAGTGGTGGCGGCGCTGTTGGGAATGCTCCACCCTGTGGGGGTCCTGGTATCATCCATTCTTCTGGCAGCCCTTTCCTCGGGCGCGGAGACCATGCAGGTAAAAACAGGTGTTTCCTCCCTGTTCCTCAATGTGCTCCAGGCCCTGATCGTACTGTTCATCCTGCTGGGCTTCAGCTTTTTCGGAGCAGCGGGAAAGAAGAAACAGTCTGACAAAAGAATAGGAGAGGTGAAAAAATGAGTGAGATCTTAACAGCGGCATTTTTGGTTCCTCTTTTTACAGCAGGCGTGCGCATGAGCGTACCGTTGATATTCGGTTCAGTGGGTGACGTGGTGTCAGAGCGTTCCGGTGTGATGAACATCGGCCTGGAAGGTGAGATGCTGGTAAGCGCCCTCATATCCTTTATGGCAGCTTACCATTCATCCAGTATAGTCATTGGCATCCTGGCCGGAGGACTGGCAGGAATGTGCGGGGCCCTGCTCATCGCATTCTGGGGCGTCAGCCGCAAGCAGGACCAGTCCGTGGTGGGCATCATGTTCAATATCTTTGCCCTTGGCTTTACTAACTTCCTGTACAGGGCCGTGTATGGCGTGAGTACGGATAAGATCAAAGTGGACATATTAAAGAATATTGAGATCCCTGTTCTGTCCCGCATCCCGTTTATCGGTGATATTTTCTTCAAACACAATGTACTTGTGTACATTGCGCTCATAGCCGCTGCCCTTGTATGGTTCCTGCTAAAATATACCAACCTGGGACTTAAAGTGGATGCTGCAGGGGAAAATCCCAGGGCCGCGGCCGCGGCCGGCATTAATGTGGTGAAGATCAGATACAGCACCTATATGTTCAGCGGCTTTATGGCAGGCATCGGAGGCGCATTCCTTTCCTGCGGCATAGTGGGGACATTTACGGAAAATATGTCCTCGGGCCGCGGCTTTATCTGTCTGGCCATCACCATCCTTGCCAGGTGGAACCCTGTGTTTGCGGTATGCGCCGCATTCATGTTCGGTACGGTGGAAGCTTTGCAGCTGCGGCTCCAGGCGCTGGGGTCCCCCCTTCCGTACCAGTTTTTTGTGGCCCTTCCTTATGCGGTGACGCTCATCAGTCTTGTGATATTCGGACGCAATATCCATGCTCCCCGGTATCTGGGACAAATATATAATAAGGAAAGCCGGTAACCGGCCTATTTACCTGCTTGGCAGGATTAATATAATACAAAAGGAGACGTAATTATGAAAAAGAGCAAACAAGTAGTATCCCTTCTTCTGTGTGCCGCCATGGCAGCATCTGTGATCACAGGCTGCGGCAGCAAAGCAGAAGAAACCACCAAGGCAGCTGAAACAGAAAAAACAGAGGCAGCCCAGGAACAAGGTGAAAAAGCCGCTGCCGGGGAAGTATCCAAGATTGCTATCCTTCTCCCAGGCTTTATCACGGACAAATCCTGGAACCAGGGCGCTTATGAGGGCCTTAAGGAACTGGAATCCCAGGGCTATGGGATCGCCTATACAGAGGATGTGCAGGCAGCTGACATGGAGTCCACCTTCAGAAGCTACTGCGAGGAGGATTATGACTTTGTGATCGGACACGGCGTGCAGTACGGAGACGCCTGCGTCCGCGTGGCTGAGGATTATCCTGAAAAATATTTCTTCATCACAGGAAACCCGCCTGAAGGCGAAGAAGCCCCATCCAACATTGCTTTCTATGATTACAAGGAGTATGAGGGCGCATACGTGTGCGGCGTGCTGGCAGCAGTGCAGAGTCAGAGCGGCGTGATCGGCTACATCGGCGGCGGAGACAACAGCACGCAGGCTTCCGATAAAAACGCATTTGTGGAAGGCGCAAAGGCAGCCAGACCTGACGTGGAAGTAAAAACAGTGATCACCGGCACCTTTAATGATTCCTCCAAGGGAAAAGAAACCGCCCTGGCCATGATCGAGCAGGGTGTTGACGTGATCCTTCAGACCTGCGATGAGACAGGGCTTGGAGCATTTGAGGCATGTGAGGAAAAGGGTGTGTTCTGTATCGGATATACCTCCGACCAGGCATCCCTGGTAAAGGACGACCTGTGCCTTACCTCCCTTATGGTAAGTATCCCCACCATGATCACCTCCCAGATCGACATCATCAATGCAGGCACCTTCGGCGGACTTGAAAACCCCGGTTTAAAGGAAGGCGTTATCAGTATCGCCCCTTACAGCAGCAAGGCGACTGATGAGGCAAAGGCAGCAGCTGACGAGGCAAAGGAAAAGATCATCAGCGGAGAGATCGTCCTGACCCCCAACTACAACAGCAACTAAATATTCCATAATTTTACAGTCCGGGGTGGAATGATCCGCTTCGGGCTGCTTTTTATGGCTATCACAAGGGATTATAAAAATTTCTCTATCATTTCCCCATTATTTCCAAAAATATACTTGACTGTACAGTTCCTGTATAGTTTACAATCAATGTATCCCAGGAAAGGAGGGTGCGTTGTATGAAGATGAAAGAAGCAGAAGCCAGAACCGGGCTGGACCGAAAAAACATCCGGTACTATGAAAGCGAAGAACTGCTGGAGCCCGGGCGCACGGAAGGAAACCGGTACAGGGATTACAGCGAGGAGGACATTGTACGGCTTTTGGAGATCAAGCTTTTCAGGCAGCTTGGCATTCCCATAAAAGATATACGCGGCTATTATGAGGGACGCATAGGATTGGGGGAAATGATGCAGATGCGCCGCAGCCAGATCGATGGAGAGGTGGAGCAGCTAAAAAAGATGGGGCAGATGTGCACCCGTCTGGAAGAGAGAATACAGCTGAGCCCCGTGGAGATCGGTCAGTGTCTTAAGGAGATCCATGAGGATGAAAAACAGGGCTTCCTGTTCCAGAACATCAAAAAAGACTGGATTTTGTTTAAAAAGGAACTTCATGGCCAGTACATTTATTTTGAACCCCAGGAAGAGATCCTGAACCCCACTGACTTTGCACGGGAAACCGCTATCTATGCCCAAAGGAACCATCTTGACTATGAAACGATCAGACTGGAGAAAACATATGCCCTGATCCGGCTGGAGGGGATCGCGTACCAGGCTTCATTTACCTTTGGTCCCTGTTTCCGTCTCGCAAGGCTGCCGCTCGTCAAGCTGACCCGCTGCAACCCCCCGAAAAATGTAATGTCCACGGGCAAATACCTGTTCTTCTCCCTGGTTCCCATCATGGTTGCCATGTTTGGGATCGGGTTCAGCCTGATCGGATCCCAGTTTTATCCGGGCCATGGCCAGCTGTACCGTTCCGTGACAGTCATCTGTCTCCTGGCCGCTATTTTTATCTATGCTGGCTGTAAAAATGTACATTATAACGGGTAAATAAAAATTTATAAAAACTTTCAGGGAATGTCAAGTAAAAATGCTTGACATTCTTTCTGCCATCGTGTATGATATCACAGGTGGTTGAAATGGAAAAGATTGTGGAACAAGGTTTACTGTATGATTTTTATGGAGAACTGCTGACAGAACACCAGCGCAAAGTGTATGAGGACGTGGTGTTTAATGATCTTTCTCCCAGCGAGATAGCAGGAGAACTGGGGATCAGCCGTCAGGGTGTCCATGATCTGATAAAACGATGTGACAAGATACTGGAAGAATATGAGGCCAAGCTTCATCTGGTGGCCAAATTCATGAAAATCCGGGATATGGCCAGGGAAGTGGAACACCTGGCAGACGAATGTGCCCGAACCGGAGATATGGCCCTGATCGGCCGGATCCGCAGATTGTCGGGAGAAATCACCGGCACCCTGTAACCCGCAGCGGTGCGGCCCTTAGGAGGTATTCATGGCTTTTGAAAGCTTATCCGATAAATTACAGAATGTATTCAAAAACCTGCGCGGCAAGGGCAGACTGACAGAGGCAGATGTAAAAGCTGCTTTAAAGGAAGTTAAGATGGCCCTGCTTGAGGCAGATGTGAGTTTCAAGGTAGTAAAGCAGTTTGTCAGCTCGGTTCAGGATCGGGCGGTTGGGGAAGATGTATTCGGCAGTCTGACCCCCGGACAGACGGTTATCAAGATCGTAACGGAAGAGCTGGTAAAGCTCATGGGTTCCGAAACCACGGAGATTGCCCTGAAACCGGGCAACGAGATCACCATCATTATGATGGCAGGCCTTCAGGGTGCTGGTAAGACCACCACCACGGCCAAGATCGCGGGCAAGATGAAAGCCAAAGGCAAAAAGCCTCTTCTTGCAGCCTGCGATGTATATCGTCCTGCGGCCATTAAACAGCTGCAGATCAACGGAGAGAAAGTCGGCGTCCCTGTCTTCACCATGGGGGACAGGAATAAACCGGTGGACATTGCCAAAGCTGCTGTGGAGCATGCGGCTAAGAACGGAATGAACCTGGTCATACTGGATACTGCCGGCCGCCTTCACATAGACGAAGGCATGATGGAAGAACTGGTGGAGATTAAGGATCATGTGGACGTATACCAGACCATACTGGTGGTAGACGCCATGACCGGACAGGATGCGGTCAACGTATCCGGCACATTTAATGAAAAAATTGGTATTGACGGTGTCATCCTCACAAAGCTGGATGGCGATACCCGAGGCGGTGCGGCGCTTTCCATCCGCGCTGTCACAGGGAAACCGATCCTATATGTTGGTATGGGCGAGAAGTTGTCCGATCTGGAGCAGTTCTATCCGGACCGCATGGCTTCCAGGATCCTGGGAATGGGAGATATCCAGTCCCTGATTGAAAAAGCAACGGCCGAGGTAGATGAAGAGCAGGCCAGGGAACTGAGCCAGAAGCTGCGCAAAGCGGAATTTGACTATAATGATTTCCTGACCCAGATGCAGCAGATCAAAAAGATGGGCGGTATGGGAAGTATCCTCTCCATGATGCCGGGCATGGGCAGCCAGCTCTCCGGTGTGGATATGGATGAGGGCGAGAAATCCATGCGCAGGGTGGAATCCATTATCCTTTCCATGACCAAGGAGGAAAGGGACAATCCCAACCTGATGAACCCCTCCAGAAAGCAGCGCATTGCCAAGGGCGCAGGCGTGGAGGTCAGTGAAGTCAACCGCCTGGTCAAACAGTTCGACCAGATGAAGAAGATGATGAAACAGATGCCCGGCCTTATGGGCGGCGGCAAAAAGCGGGGCGGCTTCGGCGGTCTTGGCGGACTTATGGGCGGTAAGATGAAATTTCCATTTTAAGGCCCCGGTAACACAATACATTAAGCTAGTCAAACAGGATATCCTGTATGTCTAATATAAGAACAAATCACAAGGAGGTGAAAATCACATGGCAGTAAAGATGAGATTAAAAAGAATGGGACAGAAGAAGGCTCCTTTCTATAGAATCGTAGTTGCTGATTCCAGATCCCCAAGAGATGGAAAGTTCATCGAGGAGATCGGTTATTATGATCCAACCAGAGAACCAAGCGTAATCAAGTTTGACGAGGAAGCGACTAAGAAGTGGATCGCAACAGGCGCACAGCCTACTGAGACTGTTGGAAAACTCTTAAAGATCGCCGGCATTCAGTAAGACTCAAATGAGGTGGAGAGATGAAGGAATTAGTCGAAGTGATTGCGAAAGCACTGGTCGATAACCCAGATGAAGTTGTCGTTACCGAATCAATGAAGGGCGAAGATACATTGATCGAACTTAAGGTGTCTCCTGCCGATATGGGCAAGGTCATTGGCAAACAGGGCAGGATCGCAAAAGCAATCCGTTCCGTAGTCAAGGCCGCTGCATCCAAAGAAGACAAGAAAGTAATTGTTGAGATTCAGTAATTGATGGACCGCCGGCCCCTGGGCTGGCGGTTTGTTTCTTGCTAGGTGAGAAAGGTTATATATTATATGGAAGACATGCTCAGAGTAGGCGTTATCACATCTACCCATGGAGTGAGGGGAGAGGTAAAGGTATTTCCCACAACAGATGACCCCAAACGCTTTAACGAATTAAAAGAAATTATACTTGACACAGGAAAAGAACAGATACCTCTTGAGATTGAACAGGTGAAGTATTTTAAAAACATGGTCATTCTCAAATTCAAGGGATATGACAATATAAATGATATTGAAAAATACAAATCCAAAGACCTGCTCATTACCAGGGACCATGCGGTGGAACTGGGACCGGATGAATACTTTATCACAGACCTCATAGGACTTCAGGTGCTTACAGAGGACGGGGAAGCCCTTGGCGTCCTGAAGGACGTACTGGAAACAGGCGCCAATGACGTGTATGTGGTAGAGATGAAAAACGGCAGGGAGCTGTTAATACCCGCCATCAAGGACTGCATCCTGAATGTGGATACGGAACAGGGGACCATGACCGTACATCTTCTGGAAGGTTTGATGGATTTGTAAAACGAAAGGCAGTGAAGTGGGTACGGGTCAGAAAGTTCACCCCTGCAAAAACGAATGATTAAGGAGCCGGCCCTCCAGTAACTTGGGGCCGGCGTTTTTAGGGTTACGTACACTACAAACCCATATAACATACAAAAGCATTGACGGAAAGGATACCATATGGCCAACATTACTGTATTAGATCAAAGCACCATTAACAAAATAGCGGCAGGAGAGGTAATCGAACGGCCGGCTTCCGTGGTAAAGGAACTTCTTGAAAATGCCATTGATGCCCAGGCCACTGCCGTGACCATAGAGATTAAGGACGGGGGCTGTTCCATGGTCCGGGTAACGGACAATGGCTGCGGTATCCCCAGGGACCAGATCGCCCTGGCCTTTCTGCGCCACGCCACCAGCAAGATCAGATCCGTGGAGGACCTCTTCACTGTTTCCTCCCTTGGTTTCAGAGGTGAGGCTCTTGCCAGCATTGCCGCAGTGGCCCAGGTAGAACTGATCTCAAAAACAAGCGACAGCCTGACAGGCTCGCGTTACCAAATTGAGGGAGGAGCGGAACGTGGGCTGGAGGAGATCGGAGCGCCGGAAGGAACCACCATCATTGCCCGCAATCTGTTCTATAACACCCCGGCCAGGAAAAAATTCCTAAAGACCCCCATGACAGAAGGGGCCCATGTGGCTGCCGTGGTGGAAAAGATCGCCCTGTCCCACCCTGATATCTCCATCCGTTTTATACAAAACAATCAGAACAAGCTCTACACCTCAGGAAACCATAATTTAAAAGACCTGATCTACACCGTGTTCGGACGTGAGATCACATCCAATCTTCTGGCCGTAAACGCCCAGGAGGGCGATATCCAAGTGTCTGGATTTATCGGAAAGCCGGTGATCGCCAGATCCAACCGCAACTATGAAAACTACTTTATCAACAGACGCTATATCCGCAGCAGCGTGATTTCAAAAGCCATAGAAGAGGCATATAAGCCCTTTATGATGCAGCACAAATATCCCTTCACCATGCTGCATTTTACCATACAGCAGGACACTCTGGACGTGAATGTCCACCCCACCAAGATGGAGCTGCGCTTTTCTGACGGAGAAGCTGTCTACCGCGCAGTGGTCAAGGCGGTGGCGGATGCCCTGGCCCACAAGGAACTGATACCCGAGGTGAGCCTCGCCGAAAAAAAGGAGAAGGAGGCCGCGGACCTGGCCCAGCGGCTGTCACCCAGGCCCGAGCCGTTTGAGGTAAAAAGACGCGAGTCCATGAACCGCGCCGCCCAGCCCGCAGCCCAGGACAAGGCTTCCTCATCTGCCAGTTATGCCCGGACACCTCCGCCCAAGCCATCCTATGTGAATGAACTGATGCCGGAATGGCTGAAAGTGCGAAAACGGGAGCAGGAGGCTGCTGCCAATGCCATGAAGGATTCAAACGCCACTCAGAATACTGCCTCCACTTTTTCTGAGAAATTACAGGATATCAACAAAACAGACTCCACTTCAAACAAATATATTGGAGATAAACAGGATCAAGTCCCCACTTTAGCAGAAGATCAGTCCAATGCCCCGGCGCCAAAGGAGCCGGAGCAGCTGGACCTGTTTGACGGAAAGCTTTTGGATCCCAAGGCCAGACTGAGGCATAAACTCATTGGCCAGCTGTTTGACACCTACTGGATGGTGGAGTACAATGAGCAGCTTTTTATTATTGACCAGCACGCGGCCCATGAAAAGGTACTCTATGAAAAAACCATAAAGACCTTAAAAACAAGGCAATACGACACACAGATGGTGGAACCGCCTATTATCCTCACACTGAATATGAACGAGGAGGTCCTGTTAAGCAGATACATGAGTTATTTTACAGGAATGGGATTTGAGATAGAACCCTTTGGAGGCCGGGAATATGCAGTGCGCGGCGTTCCTGCCAACCTGTTTTCCATTGCCCAGAAGGAACTTTTGATCGAAATGATAGACGGGCTTTCCGATGATATCTCGGTGCACAATCCTGATATCATCTACGAGAGGGTGGCTTCCATGTCCTGTAAGGCTGCGGTCAAGGGCCATCACTCCCTGTCCGCCGCGGAGGCCAATGAACTTATTGACCAGCTGCTGCAGCTGGACAATCCCTACGCATGCCCCCACGGCAGGCCCACCATTATTTCCATGACAAAATATGAACTGGAAAAGAAGTTCAAGCGAATTGTGTAGACTGACAACGAAAGGAGCTGCGGAAAATGAAACAGCTGCAAATGAAACAGCCAATGAAACAGCCTCTCATTATTCTCACCGGTCCCACCGCTGTGGGGAAAACAGCCCTGTCCATTCAGCTGGCCAAGGCCATTGGCGGGGAGATCATCAGCGCTGATTCCATGCAGGTGTACCGCCACATGGATATCGGTTCAGCCAAGATCACGCCAGATGAGATGGATGGGATTCCCCATTATCTGATCGATGTGCTGGATCCGGACCAGGACTTTAACGTGGTTACATTTCAGCACTTGGCCAAAGAGGCGCTGACGGAAATCTACAGCCACGGACATGTGCCCATTGTTGCAGGAGGCACGGGCTTTTACATCCAGGCCCTCCTATATGATATCGACTTTCGGGAAAATGACGAAGCAAGCCCTGTACGCAGTGAACTGGAAGCCCTGGCAGAAGAAGCAGGAGAGGCGGCGCCGGATCTTCTCCACAGCATGCTGCAGGAGGTGGATCCTGAGGCGGCCGGCCAGATCCATGCCAACAATTTAAAGCGTGTCATACGGGCCATAGAGTATTTCAGGATCACCGGGGAAAAGATATCCCTTCACAACGAGCAGGAACGTAAGAGGGAATCCCCCTATAACTTCCTATACTATGTAGTGAATACGGACCGTTCCCTGCTCTATGAACGCATTGACCGCAGAGTGGACCAGATGATGGAAAACGGTCTTATTGAAGAAGTAAACAAGCTCAGGGACTTGGGGTGCCGCCGTGGACAGACCTCCATGCAGGGACTTGGCTATAAAGAGATCCTGGATTACCTGGAAGGCCGCGTAAGCCTGGATGAGGCTGTGTATATACTAAAACGCGATACCAGACATTTTGCCAAGCGCCAGCTGACCTGGTTTAAGCGGGAGAGGGATGTGCGGTGGCTGAACCTGCCTGAATTTGAAAACAATACTTCCCGGCTGCTGGATCAGATAATAGAGGATTGCAGGGCGAAGGGGATTGTGATATAATGACAAACTGGCGCGGGAGAAAACGCTTATAAAATAATAACAGCCGGATCAGACGGATTGGAGATAAGATATAAAATGGACATAAAAAGTTTACAAGGGATGTATAAGGAACTGGGCATCAGCCCCCAGGTAATGGAGTTTGGCAGGGAAGTGGAAGCCGGGCTGAAGGAGCGGTTTGAAGGGATTGACGCCATTGCCGAGTATAACCAGATGAAGGTTATCAAGGGAATGCAGGATAACCGGGTCAGCGACATTCACTTTGCCGCGACCACCGGATACGGATACAATGACCTGGGCCGTGACACTCTGGAGGATGTATATGCCAGCGTATTTCATGGAGAAAGCGCACTGGTGCGCCCCCAGCTGATCAGCGGTACCCATGCGCTGCACGTGGCTTTATCAGGCAACCTCCGCCCCGGAGATGAGCTTTTATCCCCGGTGGGCAAACCATATGACACCCTGGAGGAAGTGATCGGCATCCGCGATTCCGTGGGATCCCTTAAGGAATACGGGGTGACCTACAGGCAGGTGGACCTTCTTGAGGACGGAAGCTTTGACTTTGCCGGGATCGCAAAGGCAATGAATCCCAGGACAAAGCTGGTAACCATCCAGCGTTCCAAAGGATATGCCACACGTCCCACCCTTTCCGTGGACAGGATCGGTGAACTGATCTCCTTTGTCAAAGAGATCAGGCCGGATGTGATCTGCATGGTAGATAACTGCTATGGAGAGTTTGTGGAGGAAAAAGAGCCTACGGATGTGGGAGCCGACATGATCGTGGGATCCCTGATCAAGAATCCGGGCGGAGGCCTGGCCCCCATCGGCGGCTATATTGTGGGAACAAAGGAATGTGTGGACAGGGCATCCTACCGTCTCAGCGCTCCCGGACTTGGAAAAGAGGTGGGCGCCAGCCTGGGGATCAACCAGCAGCTTTACCAGGGCCTGTTCCTTTCCCCCACGGTTGTTGCAGGCGCCTTAAAGGGCGCTGTATTTGCCGCCAATATCTATGAACGCCTGGGATTTCAGGTGGTTCCTGACAGCAATGAGTCCCGCCATGACATTATCCAGGCCATTACCTTTGGCACACCGGAAGGTGTCATTGCCTTCTGCAAGGGGATCCAGGCAGCCGCGCCCGTGGACAGCTATGTAACGCCGGAGCCATGGGATATGCCGGGATATGACAGCCAGGTCATTATGGCTGCCGGAGCGTTTGTCCAGGGATCCTCCATTGAGCTTTCCGCGGACGGTCCCATTAAGCCGCCCTATGCTGTATATTTCCAGGGAGGACTGACCTGGTACCATGCAAAGCTGGGAATCCTTAAATCTTTGCAGCAATTATTGGATGACGGTGTTTTGAAAATTTTAAGATGACACTTTAAAGGACTTATGGTAATATATACTAATTAGGTAGACCGGAGGACAAGGTACATGCATTACAAGAATTTCTGGATACTTTTGATCATGCTCCTGGCAGGTATTGTGCTGGGCGGCTTTATGGGACAGCTGGCCGAGGGGGTGCCCTGGCTTGAATGGCTGAATTTCGGACAATCCTTTGGACTGGATTCCCCGTTGGTCATCAATTTCGGGATTCTGGTCATCACCTTTGGACTTACCATCAAGATCACCATGGCCAGCATAATCGGAATCGCTGTGGCCCTGATCATTTACCGGTTTATTTAAACAGCTCTATTTTCTTAACTTTGTACTTGGAGAGGTGCGTAGTTAGGAGAGAGATGGAAAGAATAAGAATGAAGGATCTGCCCAGTATGGACCGTCCCTATGAAAAATGTCTTTGCCATGGCCCGGAGGGCCTGACAGATGCAGAGCTTCTGGCAGTTATCATACGCACAGGCAGCAGGGACCAGTCTTCCCTGGCCCTGTCAGAAAAGCTTCTGGCCCTTGGCAGTCCCGGTGACGGATTGCTGGGGCTTTTGCATCATTCCCTGAATGATTTTATGAAGATCAAAGGCGTGGGGAAAGTGAAGGGGGTACAGCTTTTATGTATCGGCGAGCTTTCCAGACGGATCTGGAAGAGAAGAGCCCGGGTCAATCCCATTTCCTTTGGGAACCCCCAGGAGATTTCCGATTATTATATGGAAGATATGCGCCACCTGGAGCAGGAGGAAATAAGGGTCATGTTCCTGAACACCAAACAGGTTCTGATCAAAGACCATCTTATTTCCAGGGGAACCGTGAACGCATCGGTCACCACTCCCCGTGAGATCCTCATAGAAGCGCTCCGCTGCTGCGCGGTGTCCATGGTGCTGGTGCACAATCATCCCAGCGGAGACCCGGCGCCAAGCAGAGCAGACCGGATGCTCACCGGGCGTGTAAAGGAAGCAGGAGCCCTGATCGGTATTACCCTTATCGACCATATCGTCATCGGAGACAGGTGTTACCTCAGTTTCCGCGAACAGAAAATATTGTAAGAGGAAGTTAATCCATGGAATCTAAACACAGCAAATATATACTTACGGGACTCACGGTACTGTGTGTGCTGATGATCTGCATCACCTCCCTGAAAGACGGTATCATGGAACCGCTGCGGACAGGAGTGGGATATTTCCTTATTCCCATCCAGTCCGGGGTCAATGCAGTGGGCACCGGAATCTATAACGAAATAAGGGATTACGGTTCGCTGAAGGATGCACTGGCGGAAAACGAAGAATTAAAAAGTCAGGTGGCCCAGCTCACAGAGGACAACAACCGTCTTCAGGCTGAGCAGTTTGAACTGGACCGCTTACGGCAGCTGTATGAGCTGGACCAGGAATATATGCAGTATGAGAAAATCGGAGCCAGGGTCATTGCCAGGGATTCAGAAAAATGGTTCCAGGTTTTCCGCATCAACAAAGGCTCCAAGGATGGAGTGGCTGTGGATATGAACGTGGTGGCTGACGGAGGACTGGTGGGGATCGTCACGGATGTGGGGGCTAATTATGCCACGGTCCGTTCCATTATTGATGATTCCAGCCGCGTGGGAGCCATGAAGCTGGATTCCTCCTATACCTGTATCGTGGCAGGGGATCTGACCCTGTACGAGGAGGGGAAGCTGAAGCTCACCGATTTTTCAAAGGATGCCCAGCTGCGGGACGGGGACCAGATTATCACCTCCAATATCAGTTCCAAGTTCCTGCCCGGAATCCTTATTGGGTATGCAACAGATGTAACCATTGACCCGGACCACCTGACCCAGTCAGGCTATCTGATTCCCATTGCGGATTTTGACAATCTGCAGGAGGTATTGATCATCACGGATATCAAAGATACAGGAGAGGCGGCTGCCCAGTGATTCATGCAAAGGTAAAACAGGTTCTTATCAATATATTGTTTATTGTGCTGGCATTTACGGTGCAGAACTGCGTATTCCCTTTACTTCCGTTTTTGTCCGCAACGCCTAATCTGCTTTTGATCCTCACATTCTCCTTTGGGTTTATCCATGGAAAGAATGCGGGGATGCTTTACGGCATATTATCAGGACTGCTGTTAGACCTTTTTTACAGCGGCCCCTTTGGGTTCTATACCCTGATCTATATTTATATCGGATATGTGAACGGTATTTTCACCAAATATTACTATGAGGACTACATTACCCTGCCCCTGATCTTAAGTATTGTGAACGGGCTGTGGTACAGCATGTACGTTTATGTATTCCGTTTCCTGATACGGGGAAGGCTGAACCTTCCCTATTATTTCAGGAATATCATGCTGCCCGAGATCATTTTCACGGCGGTGACCACCCTTTTGATTTACCGGCTGTTCTTATCTGCCAGCAGACGCGTGGAAGATATAGGAAAAAGGAGAGACAAGAATCTTGTTTGAAGAACTTTTGGAGATCGTACAGGAATTTTTTAAAAAGCTGTTCAGTTCCAGGCTTTTTGCCCTTTCTGTCATATTTACCGTAATGTTTGCGGGCCTGGTGGGGAAACTGTTCCGGATGCAGATCCTGGACGGAAGCGACTACCAGGAAAAATATATGCAGAAGACGGAGAGAAGCGTGGATACCCCAGGCACCCGGGGTAAGATTTATGACTGCAACGGATATGAGCTGGCTTACAATGAACTGGCATATTCCGTAGTCATCCAGGACACGGGAGATTACTCCAGGCCTGCTGACCGCAATAAGATGCTGTACCGTCTTGTAACCATACTGGAACGGCGGGGAGAAACCGTGGAGGGCAAGTTTGAGGTGGCCATGGACCAGAACGGAGAGATGATCTTTACTTCCACCTCCGAGTCTGCCAAGACCAGGTTCCTCCTGAACTTTTACGGCCGTTCATCCAGCGCGGAGCTGGACGACCCCAAGGGGAAATATCCCAGGAATATCACGGCCAGGGAGGCATTTGAGACAAAAAAGCACAGCTATGAACTGGACAAGATGAAGGATGATAAGGGAAATGCCCTGATCCTTCCGGATAAGATCGCCCTTGACATGGTCAACATCATTTACACCATGAAACTGACCGAATACCAGAAATACGAGACCACCACGGTGGCTGTGGGCATCAGCAATGAAACCATGACCGAGATCAATGAAAACATTGCCGACTTAAAGGGTGTTTCCGTGGAACAGTCCTCTGTCCGCAAATACAACGACAGTCTGTTCTTTGCCCCCATCATTGGCTATACAGGCAAGGTCCAGGAAGACCAGCTGGACGAACTCAACGAACAGTGGCGCCACACCGATGAGGCCGCCGGGCTTCCCCAGGACTCTAAGAAATATGACCTGAACGATATTGTGGGGCGTACGGGGATTGAAAAATCCATGGAGCTGGAGCTTCAGGGTGAAAAGGGATACTCCAGGATGTATGTGGATAATATGGGACGCCCCCGTGAGATCATTGAAAAAACAGATGCCAAGGCTGGGGATGATGTCTATCTCACCATTGACAGGGACCTTCAGATCGCCACCTACAAGCTGATCGAACAGCAGCTGGCCGGTATCATCACCTACTGGCTGAGGAATGAGGACGTGGACCCGCTGACCACAGCGGACTCCTCCAAGAAAAAGATACCTGTAAAGGATGCGTATTATCAGCTGATCAACAACAATGTCCTGTCCCTTCCGGATATGGCCAGGGAGGATGCCTCGGACATTGAAAAGGAAATATACAGCACCTATGTGACATCCAGGGACCAGATCCTGACCAATATCCGCAACGAGCTTATGAGTGCACACGCCATGGCCATGAACGACCTGCCAAAGGATATGTCCACTTACATGAACTATATCTATACATTTTTGTCGGATTCCTCCATCGGTATCATCCAAAAGGACAGGATCGACCAGTCCTCGCCGGAGTATCAGGCATGGAAAGAGGGGAGCATCAGCTTAAGGGATTATATCTACAGCGGAATTGCCGGCAGCTGGGTGGATACCACACGGCTGGATGTATCCAGCAAGTATTCCGATGCGGACGATATCTTTGGCCAGCTGGTGGATTATGTGATCGAGTCCCTGAAAACTGACAACAAGTTTACCAAGCGTATGTTCCGCTATCTTGTAAATGACGAGGTGATCACCGGCAACCAGCTGTGCCTGGCCCTCTTTTCACAGGGCGTGCTGGAGAACAATCCCCAGGAGATAGCGGCCCTCAGGACAGGAGATAGCACCTATGCGTTCCAGTTTATCCGGGAAAAGATCTCTAACCTGGACCTGACGCCGGCCCAGCTGGCCTTGGACCCCTGTACGGCCGGGGTCGTGGTCACGGATGTGCGGACAGGGGAGGTAAAAGCCCTTGTAACTTATCCCAGTTATGATAATAACCTGATGTCGGGCAGCGTGGATGCTGTGTACTTTGCCCAGCTCCAGGATGATATGTCCAAACCATTGTACAACAATGCCACCCAGGCCCAGAAGGCCCCGGGTTCCACATTTAAGCCCATCACTGCGGTGGCTGCCCTGGAGGAAGGTGTGATCGGACTTCAGGATACCGTTGAGTGTACCGGTATTTACGACCAGGTTTCCAATCCCATCAAGTGCTGGATTTATCCGGGACGGCATGGCGGCGAGAACATAGAGGAGGGCATACAGAACTCCTGTAACTATTTCTTTGCGGAACTGGCCCACAGGCTCTGTATCAAACCTGACGGCACCTATTCACCGGAGCAGGGACTGGATACCCTGCACAAATATGCGGCCATGTTTGGACTGGACCACACCTCGGGAGTGGAGATCCCGGAAAATGAACCTCAGATCTCCACGGAGGACCCTGAGCGTTCCGCCATGGGGCAGGGCACCCATTCCTACACCAACGTGCAGCTGTCCCGCTATGTGGCGGCCATTGCCAACAGAGGGACCGTATTTGAACTGAGCCTTCTGGATAAGCTCACGGACTCCAACGGCAACCTGATCACGGATTACGCGCCCACTGCAAGTTCCCACATTGAGGCTTCGGACTCCACCTGGAACGCGGTCCAGACCGGTATGCGGCGGGTGATCACGGACAGCTCTGCCAAGAGCATTTTCTCAGACCTCCCGGTGGAGGTTGCAGGCAAAACAGGTACTGCCCAGGAGGACAGGACCAGATCCAACCATGCCTTCTTTGTATCCTTTGCACCTTACAGCCATCCCGAGATTGCTGTTACAGTAAATATTCCTTACGGTTATGCAGGAACCAACGCGGCAACCCTTGGCAAAAAGGTGTATGAGTATTATTATAGATATACGACCCTGGATCAGATCCTTGATTCCGGAGCCTTAGGTGTATCAAATGTAAATATTGGTGACTAAACCAGCAAAAGAGGTGATTGTATGCACAATGCGGTAGTAATCAAAAGCAGTAAGGCGGGCATGACCGTGATCCTGGACCCGGACCTTCCCTTTGGCGAGTTAGTGGAAGCCATCGGGAAGAAATTCAGCGAAAGCGCCAGGTTCTGGGGTTCAGTCCAGATGACCCTTACATTGGAAGGGCGTATCCTTACTGCGGCGGAGGAATTCGAGATTGTTGATACGATTACGAGAAACTCACAGATCGAGGTGCTCTGTCTTCTGGACACGGATGCGGAGCGGATTGAACGTTGTGAGAAAGCACTGAATGATAAGCTGATGGAGCTGAGCTCCCAGACCGGGCAGTTTTACCGCGGAACACTGCGAAGGGGAGACTGCCTGGAATCAGAAGCCAGCATCATCATCATTGGCGATGTGGACCATGGGGCACGGGTGACTGCCAAAGGCAATGTCATTATCCTGGGTGATCTAAGGGGTACCGTGACAGCCGGAGTGGCGGGCAATCTGGACGCCGTGATCATGGCCTTTGAGATGGCGCCGCTGCAGATACGCATCAGCGATATCAGCAGCCGTTTCAATGAGCGGAACAAGCGTTTAGGAAGAGGACCGATGCTTGCTTTTGTGGAGAATGGAGAGATCCAGGTTCGCCCGCTCAAAAAAACATTCCTAAACAATATGTTAAATTTTGCTTAATGCCAAAAAAATACTGGTAAATTTACGAAATTTAATGTACAATAGGAAGGTAAAGTAATTTTCAGGAGGATTTCATTATGAGTGAGGTCATTGTGATTACTTCTGGAAAAGGCGGGGTAGGCAAAACGACTACTTCTGCCAATGTGGGAACAGGACTGGCTATACTGGGTAAACGTGTAGTGCTGATCGATACTGATATCGGCCTGCGCAACCTGGATGTGGTCATGGGACTGGAGAACCGCATTGTCTACAATCTTGTAGACGTGGTGGAAGGCAACTGCCGTATGAAGCAGGCCCTGATAAGAGACAAAAGATATCCAAACCTTTACTTGCTGCCATCTGCGCAGACAAGGGATAAGACTGCTGTGAACCCGGAGCAGATGATTAAGCTGGTGGACGACCTGAGGGAAGAGTTTGATTACATACTGCTTGATTGTCCGGCCGGTATCGAACAGGGATTTTACAACGCCATCGCCGGCGCGGACCGCGCCCTGGTGGTAACCACCCCCGAGGTATCCGCGATCCGCGATGCAGACCGTATCATTGGTCTTCTGGAACATGCGGAGCTGGATGAAGTGGATCTGATCGTCAACCGGATACGGTCTGACATGGTCCGGAGGGGGGACATGATGTCCCTTAGCGATGTGACGGACATTCTGGCAGTAAACATTATCGGAGCAGTTCCTGATGACGAGAATATCGTTGTATCGACCAACCAGGGAGAACCGTTAGTGGGTATGGGCTCCTCGGCCGGACAGGCTTACCTGGACATCTGCCGAAGGCTGTTGGGAGAGAGTGTTCCTATGACCAATCCCGGACAGGCTGAGACTATATTTGCCAGACTGCGCAGTATATTAAGGCGTGCTTAGAAGGGATGGTGTCAAGGTGAGATGGTTCTTAAGGTTTCACACCCGGCGTTCCGGAGAGACAGCTAAGATGCGGCTTAAGCTTTTGCTGGTATCCGACAAGGCAGGCTGCTCACCGGAGATGATACTGATGATAAAAAATGATGTGATTCACGTCATTTCAAAATATATGGAGATAGAAAAGGACAACGTCCAGATACAGATGGAAACAGACAGTCCTCTTTCCGGCAGCGGCCGGACCCTGCCTGTGCTTCATGCCAACATACCGATTCGTTCCATATCGAATAAGGGGCTATATTAGATGTTTTTGGATTATGATTTTAGACATTTTAACTTTCGGCTGATATTTTACATGATTGCGCTTAACGTCATCGGCATACTTGTCATAAGAAGTGCCACTAATCTGGACGCAGACGCAGTCAGCAAGCAGCTGATGGGGGTCCTGGTGGGACTCGCAGTGGCTATAGGGTTGTCACTCATTGATTACCATAAGATATTAAATTTCAGCATAGCTATTTACGGCGTGTGTATCGCCAGTCTGGTGGCTGTGCTGATATGGGGCAAAGTAGTCAACAATGCAAAACGCTGGATTGAAGTGCCGGTACTCGGCCAGTTACAACCATCGGAATTTGTAAAGATTGGCCTGATTGTGACTTTTTCCTGGTATTTCATGAAATATCAGGAAAAGATCAATCAGGTCAGTACTGTTGTGATTGCTGCCGTCCTGTTCGCAGCTCCGGCAGCACTCATATTTCAGCAGCCGAATCTGTCTACCTGTCTTGTGATCATGGTGATGATACTGGGAATTGTATTTGCCAGCGGCATCAGTTATAAGTGGATCATGGGAACCCTTGCTGTAACCATTCCCATGGTTGCTACGTTCATTTACCTGCTGCTCCATGGAATGATCCCTTTTATTAAGGAATATCAGGCAGGCCGTATCCTGGCATGGTTCTATCCGGATCAGTATGGTGAGGCCCGCTACCAGCAGAACAATTCCATTATTGCCATCGGCTCCGGTCAGTTAAAAGGCAAGGGGCTGTTTAATACTACGATTGCTTCTGTAAAAAATGGTAATTTCCTGTCAGAAGAGCAGACGGATTTCATTTTCGCCGTAATAGGTGAGGAGTTGGGATTCATAGGCTGTGTGATAGTGATCGTACTGTTTTTACTGATAGTATATGAATGTCTTATGTTGGCTGGCCGGGCAAGGGATCTATCCGGTAGGCTTCTGTGTGTGGGCATGGCAACGCTGATCGCGTTCCAGGCATTTGCCAACATTGCGGTTGCCACTGGTATCTTCCCTAACACGGGGCTTCCGCTTCCTTTTATCAGTTTTGGAAGCAGTTCCCTGATCAGTATCTTCATCGGTATGGGGCTGGTGCTGAACGTAGGACTTCAAAGAGAGACAAGACATTTCTAATCCAAGGAGGGTTATATAATATGACAATTGGTTTGATTGCACATGACGCAAAAAAGAAACTGATGCAGAATTTCTGCATCGCCTACAGGGGGATTCTCAGCAAGAACACCCTGTACGCCACAGGCACCACGGGAAGACTGATCGAGGAGGTTGCCAATCTGAATATCCACAAGTATCTTGCCGGCCATTTAGGCGGTATGCAGCAGATGGCTGCCCAGATTGAGCACAACGAGATGGATCTGGTCATCTTTTTAAGGGATCCCAACAATCCAAAACCTCATGAGCCGGATGTAAACAATGTGGTACGTCTGTGTGATATCTATAATATTCCCCTGGCCACCAACCTGGCATCCGCGGAGCTTTTGATCAAGGCTCTGGACAGAGGTGACATGGAATGGCGGGAGGTTGCCAGGTAATGACGGTTTGGGGCAGATTAAAAGGCAGAAGACGGGCATCTGCCCTTTTGTGTACGCTTTTTTTAGGTGTATCTGTCTGTGTAAGCGGATGTTCTGCCGGATATGAAGATGCCTATGTTCTGGAGGAGCGTATTCCGGCCCTGGATGAGGGAGCGGCGCCCGCGCGTTTTGCGGATGCGTTTGCATCCGACCTGTGCGTGGTTACGGACGAGAGCGGGTTTGATGCTGATTTTGCCACATCCGAGGCAGCAGCCCTGTTCGATATCAGCGACAGGGAAGTCCTGTACAGCAAAGAGGCATTTGAAAAGCTGTATCCGGCCAGCGTTACCAAGGTGATGACAGCATTGGTGGCAATCAAGGAAGGTGACCTGAATTCCCGCGTCCATGTGACGGAGGATGCCGTAATCACAGAATCCGGCGCCACCCTGTGCGGTATAGAGCCGGGCGATACCCTGACATTGGAACAGCTGCTCTATGGTCTTATGCTTCCCTCCGGAAATGACGCGGGGGCAGCCATAGCAGTCCATATTGCGGGAAGTATTGATGCTTTTGCGGACATGATGAATGAGGAGGCTCTGCGCCTTGGCGCCACAGGCACCCATTTTGTCAATCCACACGGGCTGAATGACCCGGATCATTACACGACCGCATACGATCTGTATCTTATTTTCAACGAGGCGCTGAAGTATCCTGCATTTCGCCAGATCGTGGGTACTACGGCCTATACGGCCAATTACCACAATAAGAACAGCGAGCCTGTAACAAAAACCTGGAAGGGCGGAAACTGGTTCATGACAGGCGAGAGGGAGACGCCTGACGGCCTCAAAGTATTTGGGGGAAAAACAGGCACCACCAAGGCGGCAGGGTATTGCCTGATTATGGCTTCACGGGATGACTCTGACAAGGAGTATATATCGGTTGTATTGAAGGCGGACAGCCGTCCGCATCTTTATGACAATATGGCAAATATAATTTCTAAAATCGTCAAATAGTGATTGCGCTTTCTATGAAGTTATACTATAATTAGAGTAATCTTAATTGATTTTTTATACAACATATATAACTCAAGGAGGAGATTCGTATGGTTCAGATTATTGCAGGAAAAAAGGGTAAAGGCAAGACCAAACATCTGTTAGATATGGCCAATGCAGCAATCAAGGGGGCCAACGGCACTGTCGTATATCTGGATAAAAGTGCCCAGCATATGTATGAGTTAAATAATAAGATTCGTCTCATTAATGTCAATGAATTCCCAATTACAAACAATGAAGGATTTTTAGGTTTTATCTGCGGTATCATTTCCCAAGATCACGATTTGGAAACCATGTACCTGGATAGCTTTTTAAAGCTGTCATGCCTGGAGGGGGCTGACATATCCGATACATATATGACATTGAAAAATATCGGTGAAAAGTATCATGTAACTTTTGTACTGAGTATTTCCCTGGATGCAGAAGAGCTTCCGGAATGCGCCAAAGGTGATGTGATTATTTCATTGTAATGATACATTTTTTGTGATAAGATAGGTGACAGGAGTGATAGGGCTGCCTGCCGTGCCGGGACATACATGCCTGGTATGGCGGGCAGTTGTTTGTTATTTTTTATTCTTTGATTCAGAAAAGGAGTGGCCTTGTTCCATGGCTAAGAAGAACAAGAAGGTTGTCCGCTACAAGCGGCCTCTGAATATCAATGTGGGCATGATCATTTTTGCGATTATTTTCCTCTACCTGGTGTTCAGTGTATATACATATCTGAAAAGAGAAAAAATCCAGTTTTATGAAGTAGTTGACGGAGGCATTGTCAGCAACCGGATGTACACAGGGCTGATTCTCAGGGAGGAGCAGGTAAGGAATGCGGACCGTTCAGGCTACATTAATTATTATCTCAGGGAAGGCAAGCGGGCATCGGTGGGCAGCAGGATCTATTCCCTGGATGAAACCGGAAGTCTGGAAGAGCTGCTAAAGGACAATGCGGAGGCCGGCAATTCCCTGTCTGATGACAGTCTTTCCGACCTGAAAAAGCAGCTGACTTCCTTTGTACTGTCTTTCAGGGATCAGGACTTTTCTTCCATTTACGATGCAAGATATTCTCTGGAAGCTTCCGTCATGGAATATTCCAGTTTCAGCGCCCTGGATCAGCTGGACAAGCTGGCTCAGGAGTCCGGCGCAGTCTTTGAACAGGTCCGGACCGATGTGTCCGGGGTTGTGTCTTATGGCTTTGACAATTATGAGACAGTGACCACCGCTGATATCGAAGCGGCCAGTTTTAACAGGGATACCTATGTAAAGACCCTTAATAAGTCAGGAAAGCTTATTGACAGCGGCTCCCCTGCCTATAAGATCATCACCTCTGAGAACTGGTCCATTGTTTTCCCCCTCACAGAGGAGGACGCTTCCCTATATTCGGATAAGACCACTTTGCGGGTTATCTTCAGGGATTACTCCATGAGCACACCGGCTTCCTATTCCACCTTTACCGGTAAGGACGGGGCCTCCTATGGCAAACTGGACTTCACCAAATATATGGAACAGTTTATATCAGACCGGTTTATTGATTTTGAGATCAAGACAGAACAGACGGACGGCCTTAAGATACCGGCCAGCGCTGTGACTGAAAAAAGCTTTTACCTGATCCCCATAGATTATATGACCCAGGGAGGCGATTCTTCAGAAAGCGGATTTAATAAGGAAGTGTACACGGAAAACGGATCCTCTGTTGTGTTTGTGCCGACCACCATCTATTATTCAGATGATGAATTCTTCTATGTGGATATGAATGAGGAGGAAGGATTCAAGGCCGGGGATTACGTTGTCAAGCCATCGTCCTCTGAACGGTATCAGATCGGGCGCACGGCTTCCCTAAAAGGTGTTTACAACATAAATAAGGGCTATACAATTTTCAAACAAATTGATATACTGGATTCCAACAATGAATTTTATACCATAAGGCGGAATATGACCTATGGGTTGTCCGTTTATGACCATATTGTGCTGGATGCTTCCATGGTGGAAGAGGGACAGCTTCTGTATCAATAAGAAGGCTAAGGCCGGCAAGGAGGAACGAGTAAATGATAAAAGAAAATCTGGATCAGGTAAGGGAAACCATCAATGCAGCATGTATCAGGGCGGGCAGGAGACCGGAGGAAGTCACTCTGATCGCCGTGAGCAAGACAAAACCGGTTCCCATGCTGGAGGAGGCATATGCTGCAGGAACCAGGGACTTTGGAGAGAATAAGGTCCAGGAGATCCTGGCCAAGAAGCCGGAACTGCCCCAGGACATCCGCTGGCATATGATCGGCCATCTTCAGCGCAACAAGGTCAGCCAGGTGATCGGCAACGCGGTGATGATCCATTCCGTGGACTCCCTGCGCCTGGCCCGGCAGATTGAAGCGGAAGCAGCAAAAAAAGAGGTGGATGTGGACATTCTTCTGGAGGTCAATGTGGCCAGGGAGGAGAGCAAATACGGGTTCATGCTGGAGGAAGTTGAGGATGCCGTCATGGCCATAAAGGATTTTCCCCACGTGCACATAAAAGGACTTATGACAATTGCGCCATTTGTAGACAATCCAGAAGAAAATCGTGGAATTTTTAAAAAATTATTTGAATTTGCTGTTGACATAGGTAGGAAAAACATTGATAATGTTACTATGGGTGTGCTCTCAATGGGAATGACTGGGGATTATGAGGTTGCTGTTGAGGAAGGCGCAACCATGGTTAGGGTCGGTACCGGTATTTTCGGTATACGATAAGGTGTTTCCGCCAGTGAGCTGATTGCTGGAACCAGTGTCTGGACACGCTTAAGGGGACACTTCATATAGAGATTGGAGAGTGTAAGATGAGTCTGTTAGGTAAGTTAATGGATACCATGAGATTAAGTCCTGAAGAGGAAGATGATGATTACTACCTGGACGATGACTTTGAAGAGGAAGCTCCCCGCAAGGGGCTGTTTACAAAGAAAAGTACGGAATATGAAGATGAGGAAGAACAGGACAAGCCAAGATTTTTAGGAAGATCGAATCCCAAAGTAGTGCCCATGCGGCGCAGCATGGAAGTAACCATGATAAAGCCAACCTCTATGGAGGACTCCAGGGACATCTGTGATTATCTCCTGGCAGGCAAGGCAGTGGTACTTAATATGGAGGGTATACATACAGAGGTAGCTCAGAGGATCATTGATTTTACATCAGGGGCAACCTATTCCATGAACGGTAATCTTCAGAAGATATCCAACTATATCTTTATTGCAACTCCTGATTCCGTTGAACTATCCGGTGATTTCCAGGACATCCTGGCCGCAGGCGGCGCTATGGGAATGGATGTGTCAGGACTCAATATTCGTTTATAATGCATTTGGATGAGAAAGACGATATGGAAGTGAATGCGGCAGACCACGAGCGTCTGCCGATTTGTTGTTATAAGTACATAAAGGAGGAAACTGGTATGGCAGACAGAATGAACGTGTGCAGGGATGGACAGCCTATTTATGACATTGTGATGGACACATCCTTTTCAGGACTAAAGGATGAGGCAATGGGTCTTTCCCTGAAAGACCATAAGATATGTATTGTGACGGATTCCAATGTGGCAAAGCTGTACCTGGAGGAGGTGACAGCCATCCTTTCAGAGTGCTGCAAAAAGGTCTCCGTGTATGTGTTTTCCGCCGGTGAGGAAAATAAAAACCTGGATACAGTCAAGAGACTGTATGAGCACCTGATCCTGGAACATTTTGACCGCAGGGATATGCTTGCCGCACTGGGAGGCGGTGTGGTTGGGGATCTGTGCGGTTTTGCTGCAGCCACTTACCTGAGAGGCGTGGGATTTTTCCAAATTCCCACAACTCTTTTATCCCAGGTGGATTCCAGCATCGGAGGTAAGACCGGTGTGGATTTTGACGCCTACAAAAACATGGTGGGAGCATTCCATATGCCACGTTTTGTGTACACCAACCTCAGTACCCTGCTGACGCTGTCCAATGAGCAGTTTTCCTCAGGCATGGGGGAAGTGATCAAACATGGTTTGATCAAGGATAAGGAGTATTACCAGTGGCTTAAGGACAGCCGGGAGGGAATCGGGGCCCGGGATCTGACGCTGTGCCAGAAAATGGTCTTTGAGAGCAACCGCATCAAAAAGCAGGTGGTGGAAATGGATCCCACTGAGCAGGGAGAGCGGGCGCTTTTAAACTTTGGCCACACCCTGGGCCACGCGGTTGAGAAGTTAAAGGATTTTACCATGCTTCACGGCCACTGTGTGGGCCTTGGATGTATTGCAGCCGGATATATTTCCTATAAAAGGGGAATGATTACAGAGGAGGAGTTTAGGGATCTGAGGTCTGTCTTTGATGCTTACGGACTTCCCGTAACCGTGGACGGGCTCACCTGGGATGAGGTCCACACAGCTGCAAAAAGTGATAAAAAGATGGACGCCGGCGTGGTCAAGTTCATTCTTCTCCGGTCCATGGGGAATGCTTATGTGGACAGGACCGTGAGCAGTGACGAGATGAAAGAAGGATTTGACTGCATAGGAGGACATAAAGAATGACAAAACAGAAAAAGTCCATTCTGATCAGTTTTATGATCGGATTTGTGATTCTGGTGGGACTGGACCAATGGACTAAGGGACTGGTGGTCGCACATTTAAAGGGACATAAGCCCTTTGTGGTCTGGGATGGGGTTTTTGAATTCTATTACTCGGAAAACAGGGGAGCGGCCTTTGGCATGATGCAGGAAAAACAGCTTTTCTTTTTCCTGATCGCACTGTTGGTACTTGGCGCAGTGGCATATTTGATGGTGAAAATGCCCACTGACAGGAAATACCGTCCCATGTCCGTGTGTCTGATGATGGTCAGCGCCGGTGCGGTAGGCAATATGATCGACCGGATCAGCCAGGGTTACGTGGTGGATTTCCTGTATTTTAAGCTGATCAATTTCCCTATATTTAATGTGGCGGATTGTTATGTTACCATTGCGGCGGCCTGCCTTGTGATCCTTATCATGTTCTATTACAAGGACGAGGACATGGCTTGTTTTGCCATCAAAAAACACGGCAATGCCGAAAAGGAGTAAGTCACTTGAAACAGGAATTTTATCCAACGGACATGGAATCCGATATGAGGATCGATAAATATCTGTCTGAATCCTGCCCCGAATTAAGCCGTTCCTATATCCAGAAGCTGCTTAAATCAGGGCAGGTTCTGGTTAACAAAAAAGGCGTAAAGGCCAGCTATGTGGTGTCTGAGGATGACCATATCGAGCTGGAGGTCCCCGCGGCCGTGGAGCCGGAGATTGAGGCCGAGGCCATGGACCTGGATATCCTTTATGAAGACCAGGACATCATTCTGATCAACAAGCCCAAAGGCATGGTGGTCCATCCAGCTGCCGGCCATTACAGCCATACCCTGGTCAACGGCCTCATGTACCACTGCAAAGACCAGCTTTCGGGTATAAACGGGGTTATGAGACCGGGAATCGTCCACAGGATCGATATGGATACCACAGGCGTGCTCATTGCCTGTAAGAACGATATGGCGCACAATTCCATTGCCGCCCAGCTCAAGGAACATTCCATCACCAGACGGTATCAGGCCATTGTCCATGGTGTCATAAAAGAGGAGGAGGGGACCGTGGTTGCCCCCATTGGGCGCCACCAGACCGAGCGCAAGAAAATGTGCATCAACTACAGCAATGGACGCAGCGCCATTACCCACTATCGGGTATTACAGCGTTTTAGCCAGTTTACCTATGTGGAATGCCGCCTGGAGACAGGGCGGACCCACCAGATCCGAGTGCATATGGCCAGCCTTCACCATCCACTGCTGGGGGACCATGTTTACGGCCCGGCCAAATGCCCGGTCCCCGGATTGACCGGGCAGACCCTTCATGCCGGAATCCTGGGAATCGTGCATCCACGCACAGGGGAGTACATGGAATTCACAGCCCCCCTGCCAGAATACTTTGATAAACTGCTCCGTACTTTGCGATAAAAGCATATTTATAAGAGACAGTATAAGACAAGTTGTCACTTTTGTCGAAATCCTTTGGGTTATTTTATATCTTTTTGTACATTTCTATATACTTTTCTGAATTTTTGAGTTATAATACTTAATAGATAAAATATGATACATTCATAACATGACATAGAGAGCAGAAAGGGGAATGTAGAATGACAAATAATCTTATTATCACAATTGGCAGACAGTGTGGAAGCGGAGGCAAATTAATCGGCGAGATGCTGGCCGAGAAGATGGGGATTAAGTGTTACGACAAGGAACTGTTATCCATGGCAGCAAAGCACAGCGGACTTTGCGAAGAACTGTTTGAAAAGCACGATGAAAGACCCACCAGCAGTTTCCTGTACTCCCTGGTAATGGATTCTTATTCCATGGGATACACGGCTTCCGGATATTCCGACATGCCTATTAACCATAAGATATTCCTTGCGCAGTTTGATACCATCAAGAAGCTGGCAGAGGAAGCCTCCTGCGTAATTGTTGGACGGTGCGCGGATTATGCACTGGAGGATTACCCCAATGTAGTCAGCGTGTTCATCACAGGAGATGACAAGGATAAGCTGAAACGCCTTCAGGAGCTTTATAAGGTGGATGAATCCAAGGCAAAGGATATTATGATCAAAACAGATAAGCAGCGTTCCAGCTACTATAATTATTACTCCAATAAGAAGTGGAGCGACCCGCGCAGCTATGACCTGTGCCTTAACAGCAGCGTCACCGGGCCGGAAGGTGCGGTGGACGTGATCATGAATTTCGCAAAGGTAAAACAGCAGTACAAAAAACAGCAGTAAAGCCCGTAATTAAAACCGCCGCCCGCCAGTTGATTTTGGCGGGCGGCGGCTTTGTTTTCGGCGGTTTTGTTTTCAGCTTTTTATTCCACTGTCACTGATTTTGCCAAATTGCGGGGCTGATCCACATCCAGGTTCTTGCCAATGGATGCATAGTAGGCAATGAGCTGAAGGGCAACGGCTATGGGGAACACGGTGAACCGGTCCTCAAGGTCAGGTATCCTAAGTTCCACATCCGACACCCCATCCTCTATGGCTGCCTGCTCCTTGGCCAGGAGGATGACATAGGCTCCTCTTGCCTTAACTTCCCTGATATTCGAGATGGTTTTGGCAAATACGTGATCCTGGGTGGCAATGGCAATAACCGGGACATTGTCATAGATCAGTGCAATGGTTCCGTGCTTTAGCTCCCCGGCAGCGTATGCCTCTGCGTGAATGTATGATATTTCCTTCAGCTTGAGGGCGCCTTCCAAGGAAAACGCATAGTCCAGCCCTCTGCCAATAAAGAAGGTATCCCTCTCACGGATCAGATGGCGTACAAAGGACTTAATATGGGAGGACTGGCCGATCATGGATTCCATGGCCGGGATCACCGCCAGCAGATCCTCCATAAATTCCTTTGCATCCGCCTCACTGCATCGTTCTCTTGAAAGGGCCATGCGGCAGCAGAGCATATATAATGCAGCCAGCTGGACGGAATAGGCCTTGGTGCTGGCCACAGCGATCTCAGGGCCGGCATGGGTGTAAAGCACATGGTCGCTTTCCCTGGCAATGGTTGATCCCTTTACATTGACAATGGACAGCGTGCGGGAGCCCAGGGACTTTGCCAGTCTCATGGCTGCCAGGGTATCGATGGTCTCACCGGATTGGGAGATTACGATCACCAGTGTGCTTTTATCTATAAGGGGATCCTCATATCGAAATTCTGAGGCAATGGACACGGTAACAGGAATCCTGAGCAGCGGTTCCATCAGCGCTTTTGCCACCATACCTGCATGCATGGCCGTTCCGCAGGCAATGATGCGGATCTGTCCGCAGTCTGTAAATAATTCATCCGGGATCCCATCTGACGTAAAATCAGGAAGTCCTCCCGCCAGACGGGGAAGGATGGTATTCTTTAACGCTTCCGGCTGTTCATGGATCTCCTTCAGCATAAAATGGGGAAATCCATTTTTCATGGCAGCATCCATATTCCAGTTCACTTCCAGCATTTCAGGCTGTATCCTGGAACAGTCCATATCATATACCCGGATCTTGTAAGGGGTCAGGCGCAGGATATGATGTTCGGGAACCACAAAATACTCCTTTGTAAAAGAGATAAGGGCAGTGAGATCCGAGGCCACCATTGCCCCTGACTGCGTGTAGGAGGCCACCAGCGGGCTGACGCTGCGCACCGCATATATTTCCCCGGGCCGGTCGTCAAAAAGGATACAAAAGCCGTAGGAGCCCTCCAGCTTTTTTACGAACGTCCCAATGGCGATCAGGGGATCATGGCTGCATTCCTCGTACACTGCATCAAGTACCCAGGCAGCCACCTCACTGTCGGTCTGGGACACCAGTCTGTCCCGGATTCCATATTCTTCTGTCAGCTGATGATAATTTTCAATGATACCGTTGTGGATCAGGGTCACCTGCCCGGCGCGGTGGGGATGGGCGTTTTCATCTGTGACACCTCCATGGGTTGCCCATCGTGTATGGCCGATTCCGCAGTGGGATATATCCCCTGTCTTTTTAACACACTCCCTGAGAGCAGCCACCTTTCCTACCTTTTTGATGACCTTTACCTGTGAGGCCGTATTAAAATAGGCAATTCCGGCGCTGTCGTAACCTCGGTACTCCAGCCCCGACAGTCCATTTAAAAGCAGATCCTTGGCCTCAAGAGGGCCTGTATATCCAATAATCCCGCACATAATTTTTACCTCTCTTTTTTCCACCACATGGATGCTCTAAAAATGGCCATAAAAAATAAGCTGTCACTGTATGCCAGATTTTTAACAATGCCAGTTGTGGGGGTTTTTATTTGATTTTTCCATTGATCCCTGTCCGGTTATACCGCTTCTGTTTTGCAGTTACCCGCATATTTAACGGTATATCACACGCCCGGACCGCATGGGAGAGTATCCGCCGAATGTTTCGATTATCTCTCCTCCTCGTTAACCTTCTCACCGGCAGCAGCTGTTCTGCTGTTCACGTTCCCGGTAAAAGGTGCATGGCGCTTAGCTTTGCTATTGGATTCTATTCCTCCTTAAATAGAATGAAAATATTATATCTCACTCTATTTTATGCGTCAACCATATTTTGGGTGAGGTCCCATTATTAATGATTACTTAAGAGATTTGTTCTGTTTTTTCCCCAGGCATTGTGTTATAATGGGGAGCGATATAAGCGCAGTATTACTGACACTGCCGGGATTACTCTTTATGTGCAGGGACACTTGTTCCCTTATCCGCTGAGAGTAGGATAACCCCATAAGACGATACCCATAGGATAAACTAAGATGAACCATGATAAGAACCATGATCTGATCCAGACAGCCCGCAAGCTGTATCAAACTTATAAACATCACATACTGAAAGGAACCGTCCTGATCCTGGTCTTAAGTACAGGCTGTTACATATCATACAGGGCAGGGCAACATTCACAGAGGCCTTCAGACCAGGTTTCAGCTGCCCCTGACGGGGAAATGAAAGACAGTGCGGTCCAGGAGACGCTTAAGGGAGAGCCTTCTTTTGCTTTTCCGCCTTATGCTTCTTATTCTGAGGCCACCCCTGCCAATGCAGAGATTATGAGTCCCTATATCCTAAACCTGGCTTATCTGTATGAAGGGACTGAGGATGCCGCCGATGCCACCTACAGTTATGCAGGCCGCCTATACAGCATGCTTTCAAGCATGGACGCCAGGTGGTCCTCGGGACTTTATGACCTGTACAGCTATACGCCGGAGCGGCTGTCTGCCCAGATGGGTCTGCCGGTCCAGGCTGTCACTGCCGCATCAGGAGTCATACCGCAATTTAAAAATATCAGCATGAGTTTTCTGGATGGAGACGGACAGGCAACCAGCCGTACATCCAATGCCCGCGATATCATTTCCATGGCAAATACGCTTTATTATCACGGTGTTTTAAGCAGTATGGACCAGCTGGAGGAATACGCGGCAAACATGTGGAACAATTCCCATCAATATTCACTGCAGATGGGTGACATCTACTACTGTGACGGCAGCTGCCTGAAAGAGGCTGCAGCCATAACCGGGCAGACGGAAGCCCCTGCTGACGGACAGACACCCCCTGCCGCAGCTTCCGTCAGCGGTGAAAAACGGGTGGGACCCGGTGAAACAGCTGTCTCTACAGCTACGGAATCGGAACCTTCCCTGGCCTCTGAATCCCCCTGTCCCGGACATATAGACCTTTCCATCACCATAGTGGTAACAGGTGCGTCTGAGTCAAATGGACTGTTTCCGGCGGATTCTTATGCATCCGCTGAAGTCTCATCCTCGTGGAAAGGGTGGGATGAGTCCGCTATGGAAGGGGTCAGGACATTGATCGCTCAGGACTGGTATGAGGAATATGGCCTGAATACCACGGATCTTTTCCTGCGAAATCCCCTGACCTCTGGGGAGATCGATCTATATATGAGCATGGTTCCTGAGAACACCAGCCAGATGAAACGGGATTTTGTAAAATATGCGCTTACCTCGGTTGGAAAAGTCCCCTATTACTGGGGCGGGAAACCATCTTCTCCCGGATATACAGGGAACAATTTCGGTTCCATTGTCACGCCGGACGAGGACGGGCGATTCCTTAAGGGCCTGGACTGTTCGGGCTGGATCAACTGGCTATACTGGTCCGTATCAGGACGCGGTCTGGGCGCGGAGAGCACCGGCACCTTGATTTCCAGCGGAACAGCCGTCACAAAGGAACAGCTGGTTCCCGGGGATATCTGCATACGCACCGGCCCCCAGGCCCATGTGGTCATATTCCTTGGCTGGGCAGCGGACGGTCAGATGCTGTGCATCCAGGAGACAAGCGGAAACATCAATAATGTGGAGGTTGGCATCACCACGGGAGAATGGCAGAGCTACCGGCGCATTATAGAATAGATAATACCATGTTACAGCATTTTAAATTAAATGATAAATGAGGTGTTTTACCATGAATTACAATGATAATGATGATGAATTGGAACGCATGCGGGCCAGAAGCACCAGAGGACCAAGGCGCTCCACAGGAAGACCGAACCCCTCCGCGGGCAGGTCTAACCCATCTGTCGGGAGATCCGGCTTATCCTCAGCCCGTCCGGCTTCCCCTGATCGGTCCGCTGCAGGAGCCGGCTTACGGGACAATTATGATGATGAATATTATTTTGATGAGGAGTTTGGCGAGGAGGAATATGGAGGGCGGAACCGGCGTCAGGTGGATTTTGACGTTACCAACAGCCGCGGGGGATATGAAAATGATGAGTACGGTTACTTGGATGATGAGTTTTATGATGCATCTGAGGGCAGAATCGGAAACAGCAGGAACGGGAACAACAGGACAGGGAATACCAGGGCGGGAGGACAGGCCGGTGCTGCTTCCAAAGCCCATTCCGCGCACACGGGAAGAAGGCCTTCCGGCAGCCCTTCCTCCAAGACACAAAAACAATCACGGAAAACATCTCAATCCTCCAAATCCGGACAGCGGACCCGTTACCAGGATGAGGATGACTTTTATGCAGACAGCAGCGGAAGGAACAGAGACGCCTCCAGGCGTCCAGGTCAGGGACAGATGGCAAAAAGACGTAAAAAGAAAAGCTGGAAGGGAATCCTGCTCATACTGCTTGCAGCAGTCATTGGCTATGGAGCATGGCTTTTCCTCCACAGACCCACAGGGATTTGGAATGTGGCTGTATTTGGCGTGGACAGCAGGGACGGCAATACAAAAAACGCCCTGGCGGACGTGCAGATGATCTGCAGCATCAACCGCTCCACCGGAGAGATCAAGCTGGTCAGTGTGTACAGGGATACCTATCTCAAGATCAATTCAGAGGGCACTTATCATAAGATCAATGAGGCATATTTTAAAGGGGGACAGAAGCAGGCGGTCGCTGCCTTGGAAGAAAATCTGGATCTTAAGATCGATGACTATGCCACCTTTAACTGGAAGTCCGTGGCTGAGGCCATCAATATACTGGGCGGCGTGGATATCGATATCACCGATGCGGAGTTCAAACACATCAACGGCTTTATCACGGAAACGGTCAATTCCACCGGAATCGGTTCTGTCCAGCTCTCAGCGCCCGGCCCCAATCATCTGGACGGGGTACAGGCAGTTGCTTACAGCCGCCTCCGCCTGATGGACACGGATTTCCAGAGAACCGAACGCCAGAGAAAAGTTGTGATGCTGGCCCTTGAAAAGGCAAAGCAGGCTGATGTATCCACCCTTACCTCCCTTGCCACCTATCTGATCCCGCAGATTTCCACCAGCGTGGGGCCGGATGACGTACTTCCCCTGGTAAAGGATATCAACAAATACCATATTGGCGAAACAGCAGGCTTCCCCTTCTCCAGGCAGACCAAACGTGTAGGGAAAATGGACTGCGTCATCCCCACTACCCTGGAGAGCAACGTTGTCCTGCTCCATAAGTTCCTGTACGGAGAGGAGACAAGCTATAGCCCATCCTCAGCAGTAAAGAAGATCAGCGCACATATCTCCGAGGAGACAGGCCTCTATGAAGAGGGTAAGGCTGCACCTTCCGGCGGCAGTTCAGGCGGTTCCTCCGGCGGACAGACACCGGCTCAGACAGCACCGGCTCAGACGCCTGCACCGGAGACAACAGCTCCTGAGGAAAGTACCCAGGAGAGTGTGGAGGAGACAACGCAGGAGGAGACAGAACCCACGGAAGAAGAAACAGAGGAAACCCAGGAGATCGGTCCGGGGATCACTAAGCCGCACCAGGAGCCGGACAGAGACAATGAAGAGACAAAGGAATCCGACAAAGGCCCGGGAGCCGGGGAGCATACAAAACCGGCTGAAAAGCCAACCTCCGCCCCCACCACAGAAGCGCCCGATACGCCGGGTCCGGGAACCGGCGGTCCGGACTCTGCACCTTCTGATCCCGGTACAACAGGTCCGGGAGAAGCAGGCCCGGGAGTCTGATAACTTCCACAGTGAGCCCATCATAAAACCGGCCTCAGGCATTATTTCAACGCCTGGGGCCATCCTTTTATATTCCCGTCCAAAATGGCATGGAACAGGCAATCCTTCAGATGGGGATTGTCCTGCTGCAGGTCCTGAATCAGCTCCTTAACATACTGCCTTTTGGTATATCCGTCCATGGGGCAGGGATTCTTGCACACGGGAAGCTGGTACTTATTCCGGAACCCGATCACATCCGCTTCCGTCACAAACAAAAGCGGCCTGATCACGGTCAGATCCATCCGGTCCAGATATGTATAAGGGGAAAAGGAGTGGAAACGGCCCTCATAAAACAATGACATCAGCATTGTCTCGATCACATCATCCCTGTGGTGTGCGTATGCGATCTTATTGCAGCCCAGCTCCTTGGCCTTTTCATTAAACGCACCTTTGCGCATCTTGGCGCAGAGAGAGCAGGGATTGGACTCTTTGCGTATCTCAAACAGTACTTTTCCAATCTCCGTGGGAATCACAGTATAGGGGATCCCAAACTCCCGGCATAATTCCCTGACCGGCTCCAGATTCATGTTTCCCAGTCCCAAATCCACGGTAATGGCCTGCAGTTCATATTTCTTTGGGTAAAACCTCTGCAAATGGTGAAGTGCATACAACAGAGTCAGGCTGTCCTTTCCACCGGACACGCCCACGGCGATCCGGTCCCCATCCTGAATCAGTCCATATTGGTCCAGCGCCTGCCTGGTCAGGCTCAGCAATCTTTGAAGTTTCATTCTATTAGTTTCCTTCCATCATCTAAATTCCAATGATAGTATTTTAACCATCTACACACCCGGTTGTCAAGAATTCTTAACTATGTTAAAATGGGGGGAGGAATAAACAAAGGATGATGATGATATGATAAGCTATAAATACGTTGTTTCAGACAAACAGGGACTTCATGCAACCAATGCCATGAGCCTGTGCAGGGCTGCCTCCGACTATGAGAGCAGCATAACCCTGAAAGGGGAACGAAAGAGTGCCGACTGCAAGAATGTACTTGCGCTGATGAGTCTGGGCGCCCGTCAGGGAGAGTGCCTGGAGTTACTGGTGGAGGGACCGGACGAAGATCAGGCGGCCGGTTTTCTGCAGGGACTGATGCGTACGATTTTATGATCCACGCGCACGATTTTGTGATTTCCTAACTGCTAGGAAATATCTTTACCCCCTTTTTCCATATGGATGGGTTATATTGATAACAGCATATTGGATCCGGCTGCAGGACAGCCAACTTAATGAAAGAGGGGTATATATTTATGGCAAGATTAGGTATCTCCGTTTATCCGGAGCATTCCACAGCGGAACGCGACCAGGCGTATATAAGAAAGGCAGGGAGTCTTGGGTACAAGAGGATCTTCACCTGCCTGTTAAGCGTGGGAGATAAGAGCAGGGAACAGGTAGTCAGTGAATTCCGTCTTCTTGCGGATACGGCCCATGAGTGCGGCATGGAGATCATCCCTGACGTAAGCCCTGCGGTATTTTCCAAAATGGGGATCTCCTATGAGGATCTGTCTGTCTTCCAGGACATGCATGTGGATGGGATCCGTCTGGACGAGGGTTTTGACGGCATGAAGGAAAGTCTGATGACCTATAATCCCCAGGGGCTGAAGATTGAACTGAATGCCAGCACCCAGCTGGTTTACGTGGAAAACATCATGGACCACCACCCTGACCGGTCCAAACTGGTCACATGCCACAATTTCTATCCCCAGCAATATTCCGGACTGAGTCTGGAACATTTTAACAAATGCAATGAAAAGATGAAATCCATGTATCTTCCGGTTGCCGCCTTTATTTCCAGCAACAATGAAGGCACCTATGGTCCCTGGCCGGTCAATGAAGGGCTCTGTACGCTGGAGATGCACCGCGGCCTGCCCATCGGCTTCCAGGCCCGCCACCTGTTTGCCACAGGAATGGTGGATGATGTCCTTATTGCCAATGCATACGCCTCAGCTGAGGAGCTTGAGGCATGCGCGGCCGTGAATCCCAGCATCCTCACATTCGGGCTGGTTTTAGAAAAGGAACTGACCCGGACAGAGCAGAAGATCCTGGACTACGAGCCAAAGCACGTGGTCCGCGGTGATATGAGCGAATATATGATACGCTCTACCTGGCCCAGGGTAACCTTTGCGGATGAGTCCATCCCGGCTGCCAACACACGGGATTTAAAGCGGGGTGATGTGGTCATCCTCAATGACGGCTACCTGAAATATAAGGGGGAACTGCACATTGTATTAAAAGATATGCCCAATGACGGACGTAAAAATGTCATCGGCCACCTGCCGGAATATGAGCATGTCCTGCTGAATTATGTGGAGCCTTGGAAGGTGTTTGCTTTCTGTAAGGCATGACAAGAAAAACAGATAAGGAGTTAAACCATGCAGAACAAAAGACAGGAACAGCTGCTATCCATACTTTCTGAACGGGGGGACTGGATGACCAGCCGGCAGCTGGCCGGCCTTCTGCAGGTTTCAGACAGGACCATCCGCTCTGATGTGGAGTCCATCAATAAACGGATAACCCCGGCGCCCATTGAATCCAATGTGCGCCAGGGTTATCGTGTTATGGAGGGAGCACAAGACTGCCTGCCTGAAGCAGATAAACAAGGCCATGAATCAGACGTCCCCCAGACACCCGGGGCACGATGTGTATACATCATACAAAAACTGCTGTTTGATACAAAGGAATTGAACCTGGTATCTCTCCAGGATCAGATCTTTGTCAGCGGTTATTCCATTGACAATGACCTAAAGCGCATACGGAAAATGCTGGAGCCCTATTCAAACCTGAAACTGGTCCGGAACAAGGAATGCATTTCCCTGAAAGGGGACGAGGCCAGCAAACGGCGTTTTTACCGCGACCTGCTGGTAGCTGAGGTCCAGGAGAATTTTCTCAACATGAACCTGCTGGCCGGTCTTTACAAAAGCTTTGACCTTCTTGCGGTCAAGGATATATTCGTGGATGTGCTGGAGGAGTATGACTACTCCATCCATGAGTCCATGTTTCCCATGGTCATGCTGCATGCGGGCACCAGCCTTGAACGCATGAACTGTTCCAACTATGTGAATATGGAAAATGGAAACCAGGGGCTTAAGGATACCATTGAATACCAGATCTCCCAGACCTTCTTTGACCGCATATCCAAACGGCTCCACATAACGGTCCACGATGGGGAGGTGGGCATGTTTGCCCTGGTCATCATGGGTAAGCGGGCTTCCAACTACACCAGTGATTTTGTAAACTTTGAGGGGAAATGGCTGAATACAAAGAAGCTGGTCACCGAAGCCCTGGAGGGGATCTATTCCCTGTTCGGCCTGGACTTTCGGGAGGACGGAGACCTGATCGCCGGGCTTAAAATGCATATCCACGGCCTCATAGACCGCGTTAAGGCCAAAGCCCATATGCAGGATGTGTTTGTGGAGGAGATCAAGCGCAAGTATCCCCTGGTATTTGACATGGGTATCTATGTGGTGGAACAGCTGGAAGAAAAACTGGGCGCCCCCATATCCGAGGTGGAATCCTGTTACATTGCCCTTCACCTGGGGGCTGCCAGCGAGCGCATCAACAGTGCGGGAAAGTACAGGACCATCATGATCATCCCACACAACCAGTCATTTTCTGATATGTGTGTGAAGAAGATATCGGAAATGTTCCGGGAGAGGATGGAAGTGGTGGGGATTTTCCGCTATTTTGAAGAAGAGACAGCTTCCTCCCTGGACCCTGACCTGATACTGACCACATTTCCTCTGGAGCACAAACTGGATGTGCCAACAGTCCCCATCAACCTGTTTGTGGATTCAGAGACGGAATCCAGTATCCTCCAGGCTATCAATAAGCTGGACAAAAAACGGTTTCAGCTGGAATTCACATCCCATATCGGCAGCCTGATACGCAAGGAACATTTTCATGAAAATGTAACACTTGAGACACCGGAGGAAATTATATGCCTATTGTGCCGCGGCCTGGAAAAGGAAGGCATTGTGGAACCGGATTTTAAGGATATCGTTCTTAAAAGGGAGCAGATGTCACCGACTTCCTTTGTGAATGCCTTTGCAATTCCTCATGCTTTTGGGGCATTTGCCAGCAATTCCACCATTGCGGTAGCCCAGCTTAGGAACACGGTGCGCTGGGGGAACTTTGACGTGGGCCTGGTCATGCTTTTTGCCATCAATGAAGGAGATGAGAGGATGATCAAGATCTTCTTTGACTGGGTCAGCAATGTGGTGAATCATCCCGAGGAGCTGGCAAAATTAGTGTCATCCTGCACCTATGAGGAATTTATTGACAAAATAATGGGTTGAATTTCCTAACAGCTAGGAAATCCGATTAATGAAAAAAACTGAATAAAGGCCTTATAATAAAGGCAACTTAATAAGAGATGCAGCAAACAGACCGTTTTGTTGCATTTTCTCATTTACGATTTTAAGCAAAACAGCAAACAGGAGGTAGCACTATGGTAGAGGGATTAGAGATGACATGCTTTCAGATCATATCCAATGTGGGAGCGGCGCGTTCCAGTTACATTGAAGGGATCCAGAAAGCAAAAGCAGGGGATTTTGACGGGGCAAGGAAATGCATCGAGGAAGGGCAGAAGCTGTTCCTGGTGGGACATGAAGTACATTTTGAACTGATACAAAAGGAAGCCCAGGGCGTGGAGGTAGGCGGCTCACTGATCCTGGTCCATGCGGAAGACCAGCTGATGAGTGCGGAAAGCTTTAAGATCATTGCCGAGGAAATGATTGCAAGCTACGAGCGCATCATTGAACTGGAAAACAAGCTGGAAAATAAATAATCATTAAAAACAAAAAAACAACCATAATAAAGAATGAGAACATAAGGAGGATTTTACAATGAAACGTGTATATTTATTCTGCAGCGCAGGTATGTCGACCAGTATGCTGGCAAGCAAAATGCAGGGTGTTGCCAACTCCCATGACCTTCCCATCGAGGTAGAGGCATTTCCGGACGGCAAGATCGGTCAGATCATTGACGAGAAGCACCCTGACGTCATCCTGTTAGGGCCCCAGGTTAAATACCGCTATGCGGAGATCGTTGAAAAATACGGCAGCTCAGGTATCCCCATCCAAGTGATCGACCAGACAGATTATGGAATGATGAACGGCGAAAAAGTTCTCAAATCAGCGATCAAGCTGATGAAGTCAGCGAAATAGAGAATAGCAGAGCGCCCAGGCGTATTGAACAAAATATCTGATATGGGGGAAATAGAAAATGTTAAGTAAGTTAGAGTCCGTACTCATGCCTTTGGCAGAGAAAATCGGTAAGAACAAGTATCTGATCGCTGTCCGTGACGGCTTCCTGTTATCCATGCCACTGTTGATTGTAGGTTCCTTCTTCCTGCTGATCGCCAACTTCCCAATCCCGGGCTGGAGCAGCTTCTGGGCCAGGTTCTTTGGAGAGAACTGGACCTCCTACTTCTCAAAGCCAACAGACGCCACCTTTACCATTATGGCAATCCTGGCCGTGATCGGTATCGGCTATTCCTTTGCGGAACAGATGAACGTGGATAAACTGTTCGGCGCAGCGATCGCCATGGTGTGCTGGTTCCTGATCATGCCTTACGAGATACTGTCCGGCGACACAACAGTAACCGGCATCCCTCTGGGATGGGTTGGTTCCAAGGGAATCTTCGTAGGCATCATTGTAGCCTTCCTTTCCGTGCATATCTATGCATGGGTTAATAAAAAGGGCTGGGTCATTAAAATGCCGGACGGAGTGCCGCCCACCGTTTCCAAGTCCTTCTCAGCCCTGATCCCCGCCGGTGTGGCAGTCCTGGTGTTCTTTGTCATCAACATTGTATTTGCCATGACTCCATATGGGGATGCATTTACCTTTATCTTTACCATCCTTCAGACACCGTTACTGAGACTGGGAAACACGCTTCCGGCCATGGTGATCGCTTATATATTCCTGCATTTTTTCTGGTTCTTTGGAGTAAACGGCGGTTCCGTAGTAGGCGCTGTGTTCAACCCGATCCTGCAGACCCTGTCCGCAGACAACCTGGCGGCCTTCCAGGCAGGCCAGCCGCTGCCAAATATTATTTCCCAGCAGTTCCAGGACCTGTTCGCCACCTTTGGCGGCTGCGGTTCCACCTTGTCACTGCTCATCGCCATGCTGTTATTCTGCCACTCCAAACGTATTAAAGAGCTTGGCAAGCTGGCATTTATCCCCGGTGTGTTCGGTATCAATGAACCCATTGTATTCGGTCTTCCCATTGTGCTGAACCCCATGATCCTCATTCCGTTCATGCTGGTGCCGACCATTAACATTGTTATTTCCTATGTCTGCATGAGCATCGGCCTGGTTCCTCTCTGTTCCGGCGTTGCAATCCCCTGGACCATGCCGGTTGTGCTTTCCGGTTTCCTGGCAACAGGATGGCAGGGCGCCGTGCTCCAGCTGCTGCTTCTGATCCTGGGCGTATTCATCTACATGCCGTTTATTAAAATGATGGATAAACAGTATCTGGCTGATGAAGCCAAAGCTGCTGAAAGCAAAGATGATGATGATATTGATTTTGACGACCTTTCCTTTGATGACCTGTAAAACCAGCGGGGCCTGTACCTTTTGTGCAGGCCCATTATAAAAACAAGAGGTGTATAATATGAAGATAATTATGATATATGATCAGATCCAGTCAGGACTTGGAACAAAGGACGATACCATGGTTCCCCTTACAGGGAAAAAGGAACCCATCGGCCCGGCGGTCATGATGGAACCCTTCTTAAAGCAGGTGGACGGACACGTGGCAGCATGCCTGTGCTGCGGCAACGGCACCTATCTTGCCAATCCGGAGGAAGTGAGCCGCAAGCTCTGCGCCATGGTAAATAAACTTCAGCCGGATGTGGTCATGTGCGGACCGGCATTCAATTATGCGGACTACGCGGCCATGTGTGCAAAGGTTGCCTGTGACATCAACGCAACCACCAATGCAAAGGCCTTTGCAGCCATGTCAGCGGAAAACGCGGACACCATTGCGGCATATAAGGATAAGGTGGCCATTGTGGAAACGCCAAAAAAGGGCGGAATGGGCTTAAACGATGCCTTGAAAAACATGTGCGCCATGGCCAAGGCCCTGGCTGACGGGGAAGACATAACCGGACTTAAGAATACATTCTGTTTTAAATAATTCATTGGATAAGGAGGAATCTGTCATGTGGGGAATGATCGCAACCTGGCGTATGGCCGTGGAAGGGATTACAAAGGGCGCCCAGCTTTTAAAGGACGGAAAGGACGCGGGGGATGCCATTGAGACAGCCATCCGTGAGGTGGAGGATTTTCCATACTATAAGTCCGTGGGATATGGAGGACTTCCAAACGAGGAGATGGAAGTGGAGATGGACGCCGCGTTTATGGACGGGGACACACTGGATATCGGTGCAGTGGCGGCGATTAAGGATTTTGCCAACCCTGTTTCCATTGCAAGGCGTTTAAGCCATGAAAAGGTCAACAGCCTGCTGGTGGCTGAGGGCGCTGAGAAGTTTGCCCACAAGGAAGGCTTTGAGCGCAAGAACATGCTGACCGACCGCGCCAAGGCACACTACCGCAAGCGGGTCAAGGAAGTGGCCGCCATGGAGATCAAACCTTACTCCGGACACGACACCGTGGGAATGGCCTGCCTGGATACCACAGGCAAAATGACTGCCGCCACCTCCACCAGCGGTCTTTTTATGAAGAAAAAGGGGCGGGTGGGAGATTCCCCTATCTCAGGCTCCGGATTTTATGCGGACAGCAAGCGGGGGGCTGCCAGCGCAACCGGACTGGGGGAAGACCTGATGAAGGGCTGCATTTCCTATGAGATCGTAAGGCTCATGGGTGAGGGCATGCATCCCCAGGAGGCATGTGAGACAGCTGTGAATAAGCTGGACGCGGAGCTGAAGGAGAGAAGGGGCCAGGCCGGAGACCTATCCCTGATCGCCATGAATCCCAAGGGTGAATGGGGCGTTGCCACCAACATTGAGGGATTTTCCTTTGCGGTCGTCACGGAAAACCAGGAACCCACCGTTTATCTGGTGACCCGGGGCCAGGACGGACACTGTACCTTTGAAACCGCTTCCCAGGAGTGGATGGAACATTACATGAAGACGCGTATGGCGCCTGTCGAGGAATAAAACATGGGGTTGAATTTAGGCTTGGATCAGAGTATTATAGAAGCCGTGGACAGCTTTAAGGATGAAATGATCCAAAGTATCCTTGAGCTGGTACGGATCGACAGCGTGGAGGGGGAGGCATCAGAGGATGCCCCTTTCGGCCACGGCGTAAAGCAGGCGCTTTTAAGGGCGCTGGATATCGGCGGACGCCTGGGCTTTGACACTGTGAATCTTGACAACCGCATTGGCTATGCCCAGTATGGCAGGGGAGAAGACAGTTACGTCTGCGCCATAGGGCATGTGGATGTGGTTCCGGCGGGGGAGGGCTGGAAGCAGCCGCCCTTTAGCGGATACATGGAGAACGGAACCATTTACAGCAGGGGAGTATTGGATAATAAAGGGCCTGTGCTGGCCTGCCTTTACGGTCTGGCAGCCCTTAAAAAGCTGGGTCTCACGCTAAAGCATCCGGTGAGGATCATCTTTGGCTGTGACGAAGAAACAGGCTTTGAGGATTTAAAGTATTACCTCACAAAGGAAAATCCCCCCATCTATGGATTTACACCGGATTGCAAATATCCGGTGGTATACAGTGAACGGGGACGGGCCGTTGTCCGGATCTTAGGTAAAAAAGACAGTCTGCAGCCATTTTTTAAATTTGTGAACCAGTATTTTATCGGGGCGAAAAATACAGGGGACCGGCTGGGCATTGACTTTTTCCACGAGGAATATGGGACCATGGAAATGCGCGGTTATAAGCTGGGATGCGCGGATGAAACGGTCAGCTTTGACGTGACACTCAGCTATCCGGGTGGTTTTTCCATTGGACAGGTCATGGAAAAAATCGGAGAGAAAGTGTCGGACTCAGGGCTTCACACAGAGCTGTTGACCAACTATGATCCGGTTATATTTGAAAAGGACAGCCCCATGGTAAAGGCGCTTCAGGAAAGCTACGAGATCGTAACAGGCCGGGACGGTACGCCGGTCACCACCACAGGCGGGACCTATGCAAAGGGGATGCCGGGGATCGTGCCCTTTGGTCCAAGCTTTCCGGGACAAAAGGGGATCGGCCATAATCCCAATGAATGGATGACCGTGGAGGACCTGATCTCTAATGCCAGGATATATGCATTGGCACTGTACCGTCTGGGACAGCTGTAAGAGGCCGCCATACCAATGAATCAGATTCAGATGGAAAGGAACAGAAACTATGTTGGAAATATGCTGCGGCAGCTACTATGATGCGGTTCAGGCCGCTTGTGGGGGCGCCAAGAGGATTGAGTTAAACAGCGGGCTGCATCTGGGCGGGCTTACCCCTTCCCTGGGCACCCTGGAGCTTGTGAAGGAGCACTGCGCTGTGAAAACAGTGGCAATGGTACGTCCCAGAGGCGGCGGATTCTGCTACTGCAGAGAGGACTTTGAAGTAATGGAAATGGATACCGGTCTTCTGGTCCGCCATGGCGCGGACGGGATTGCCTTCGGCTGTCTGAACCCGGATGGCACCATTAACCGGGCACAGAATGAACGGCTGATCTCCATCATCCATGAATACGGGAAGGAGGCCGTGTTCCACAGGGCCTTTGACTGTACGGAAGATCCCTACCAATCCATGGAGATCCTCATTGACATGGGGGTTGACCGGGTGCTTACCAGCGGACTTAAGGCCAAGGCAGCAGAGGGGGCAGCTCTTTTAAAGGAACTGCAGGCCATGTACGGAGACAGGATTGAGATCCTGGCAGGCAGCGGCATCAATGCAGGCAATGCCAGAAAACTGATGGAGGATACCGGCCTCACCCAGGTGCACAGTTCCTGTAAGGACTGGGTAAAAGATCCTACCACCATTGTGAACAATGTTTCCTATGCCTTTGGACCCGCGCCCAACGAGGACGCCTATGACGTGGTTTCAAAAGAGCTGGTGCGCAAACTGCTCATAAGTATAGGAGAGGCAGAGGAGACAGTGCTATGATTGCCAAATACAAGAAAAACATCATGGTGCGCAGGCTTATAACCATTGCGGCGGTTGTTGTCTCCGCACTGCTTCAGACCTATGTGATACAGGCATTTATCCGGCCTGCCAACCTTTTGTCCAGCGGTTTTACCGGCGTGGCAATCCTGATTGACAGGATTGCCTCTTTATATGGGCATAATATCTCCACATCCCTTGGAATGCTGGTCCTCAACATACCGGTGGCTTTTTTGTGCAGCAAAAGCATCAGTATGCGTTTCACCTTTTATTCCATGCTGCAGGTATTCCTTGCCAGTTTTTTCCTGAAGGTATGCCACTTTGAACCACTGTTTAACGATGTGCTTCTGGATGTGGTGTTCGGCGGCTTCCTGTACGGGCTTGCCATTGCCATTGCACTGCGCGGAAATGCCTCCACCGGCGGCACTGACTTTATTGCACTTTATGTGTCCAACAAGACCGGGAAATCCATTTGGGAGTATGTGTTTGCAGGCAACTGCGTTATCCTGTGCATTTTCGGGTATATGTTCGGATGGCTTTATGCCGGGTATTCCATCCTGTTCCAGTTTGTCTCCACCAAGGCCATTTCCGCCTTCCATCACAGGTATGAGCGGGTAACCCTGCAGATCACCACCACCCATGCGGAGGATGTGATCAAGGCTTACGTAAAAGAGTACAGGCACGGCATATCCTGTGTGGACGCTGTGGGAGGCTACAGCCACAGCAAAATGTATCTGCTCCACACAGTGGTTTCCTCCTATGAAGTGAATGATATCGTTCATCTGATGCGGGAGCAGGATCCGCATGTGATCGTAAATATGATCAAGACCGAGAATTTCTACGGCGGGTTTTACCAGGCGCCTATTGAATAAGGATGAATTGTTTCAATCCATTTTTTGACCTTTTTTTCATTCCACCTTTCCGGCAGCAATCCTTTTAATTTCTAATTCACTGCTCTTAAACATCTTTGTGATTGCTGCTGAGATAATTCTATCATTTCAAAGTGTATTTCTACAGAGTTTCCCAATCATTTATTTGATCCCATTTTATTGATTCCTCTTGCCATATGGAGTACAAAATGTTATCATACTATTTAGAGTACATATTGTAATCCAATTTGGAGGTGGGATGCAATGCAGCAGATATCAAATTGTGAATTAGAACTTATGAAAATAATCTGGGGCAGCAAAGGAAAAGCTTTGTACGCGGACCTTGTAAAAGCACTGGAGGAGAAGGGCACTCCCTGGACTAAAAACACGATCATCACCTTATGCTCAAGGTTAGTTGACAAGGGATTTTTGAAAACGAATAAGATAGGGCGCAGGAATGAATACACGTCTGTTATTTCCGAGGCAGAGTATCAAGCCACACAGACCCAGGATTTTCTCGAAAAGATCTATGAAGGCGATGCAAAAGGACTTGTAGCCACTCTGTTGCAAAAGGACTTGCTTTCCTGTGAGGAATACGAGGACTTAAAGCGTCATTGGGAAAGGAGCGGAGGCAGCAAATGAACGACATGCTAAAACTATGCTTGTCCCTATCCCTTTCCGGATCGATCCTTATTCTTGTCCTTTTTCTCTGCAGGCCTTTATTCAAATCAAATATGAGCAAGGTATGGCAGTATTATATTTGGCTCATTGTGATCGCCAGGCTGCTGCTCCCCTTTGCGCCGGAACACAGCCTTGTGGGAAATTTTTTTAGAAACCATGACCGCGCTGTTTTACGATCAGAAGGATCAAGGCTGCCCGGATTACATTTTGTGCCGCAAGCAGGAGATGAAGCTGCTCCAAATGATCTCCCCACTGACCCCCCAGCAGAAGAGGAGAGCTATTTCCCGTTGCGGATCATACAAGGCTGTCTTTTAACATTGGCACAAAACAGAGGCATAATCTGGCTGGCGGCCGCCCTTATGCTTCTGATCCGAAAGATCACCATTTACCAGAGTTTTATAAAATACATAAAAGCCGGTCGTTCTCCGGTTGACGACCTCCGCCTTTTAGAACAACTGGGACAGGCGGCAGAAGAAGCAAAGATCCATGGGGCGGTGGAACTATATATTAACCCCCTTATATCCTCCCCGCTGCTTATTGGCTTTTTTCACCCCTGCATCGTGCTGCCGGGAACAGATTATCCGGATTTGGACCTCCAATATACGATCAAACATGAACTGACTCACCACAAGCGGAAAGATATGTTTTACAAATGGCTTATGCAAACAACAATATGCCTGCATTGGTTTAACCCGCTTGTATATCTAATGGCGCAGGATGTCAACCGCCTATGTGAATTATCATGTGATGAAATGATCATCCGGCATTTGGACAAAAGCGCAATGAGGGACTATGGGAACACTTTGCTGGGTGCCGTAAAGACCAAAGGAAACTATCAAAACCCACTGGCTTCTGTTACATTAAATGAAAGCAGGGAATTATTAAAGGAAAGGTTGGACGCTATCATGAATTTTAAAAGACCATCTAAAATGAAAAAGATATTATCATTCCTCCTGACACTTACCATTTGTTTCGGCGGAGTATTTACCGGCGCTTACGCCGCAGTTCCTGATCAGTTACAGGGAAATGTCTCCGGACAGGAAGCCTCTGCAGAGGAGGCCGCCCAAAAGGAAGCCGGGGATGTAGTCATAAATTTATCCAGTAATGGACAAAACGCCATCACCAAATCAGGCAGTTTCGAGGTAAACCACAATCAGGCCTTAACTCTTGTCATCCAGTCTGATATCAAGGGAGGAACCGTTGATTTATTCCTCTTTTCACCTGACAACAAGGAACAGCGCATTACCCTTGGCGGCTCAGACGAGACTAAAACCATCGATCTTTCAGCCGGCAGATGGGCTTATAATTGCACCGGTTTTTTTGAGAGCGGCAGGATCACCATTATAGGCGAAATAAAATAACCGGCAAAAAACAGTGTTATGCCGAAAAGTTAACATAAAATATTTATGTTAACTTTTCGGTGTTCCTTTATCTATCAATCCCATCTTAATGCTTTTATCTGTCTTCTCACCTTTCACCTTCTACTCATTCATTTTCTGTTACATTTTACCAAATCTTCTTGACAATCAAATGGAAAGCATATATGATGTTAGTAACGAATTGTTATTAACATATTATTACTATCATTCCATCATTACCATCGCATTACTAACACCATATTACTATTACATCTATCCCGCATAATCCAAAGGAGGAGAGCGACATGGTTTACTCATTGGAAGATTTGAAAAAAGCATATAACAAAGGCCAACATTATAAATTCCTGTTTTTCTGGGGGCATACACCGGATCCCAGGGGAAGGATCACCGAGACCTGCCTGAGCCAGTGGTGGATGGCACGTTTTGAGATAGAAGGAATCACGTATTCCTGCGCGGAGCAGTTCATGATGGCGGAAAAGGCCAGGATGTTCCATGACAAGGAGATGCTTTCCCTGATCCTGGGCGCCAAACATCCCAAGGCCATGAAAGCCTATGGCCGCAGCGTCCGCAATTTTAATCAGGAAATATGGGAGAATTCGTGTTACGATATTGTGAAAAAAGCAAGCATGGCAAAATTTTCCCAGAACCGGGAACTGTGGGAATTTCTCCGTTCCACTAAAAACAGGATACTGGTGGAGGCCAGCCCAAGGGACCGCATCTGGGGTATTGGCATGGGAAAGAGTAATCCGGATGCCAAATGCCCTGTAAAGTGGAAAGGCAGCAACCTTCTGGGTTTTGCCCTGACCGAGGCCAGGGACATCCTGATGGAACAGGAAAAGGAGGGGTGACAGGAATGGGCAAAGACATTGGAATACTTGACCGGAACGGTCTGACGGAAGCCGAATTTTTAAAATCCTATGATCCCGGCCGCTATGAACGGCCTTCCGTGGCAGCGGACATGGCTATTTTCACGGTTTTGGAAGAAACAGAAGATAATTACAGGAAGCTTCCTGAGAAGGAACTGGGCATACTGCTGGTTCAGAGAGGGGTCCATCCCTATCTGGGCTCCTGGGCCCTGCCCGGCGGCTTTGTAAGGCCGGATGAGACCACGGAACAGGCTGCCAGAAGGGAACTTAGGGAAGAAACCGGGCTGGACCATGTATATATGGAACAGCTGTATACCTTCAGTGATCCCGGGCGCGATCCCCGCACCTGGGTTATGAGCTGTTCCTATATGGCGCTGATCGACAGCTCCAAAGTCTTTATAACAGCAGGGGATGATGCGGACAATGCCCGCTGGTTCCACATATCCTTCCATCTGATGGATGAACATACGGATTATCCCGTTCCCGCGGATACGGAGGCGCCCAGAGTGATCCGTGTCCAGCATTATAAGCTGGAATTAACCGGAGGCAGTACCTGTCTTTCTTCTATCATTGAGAAATGCATTACCAAAACAGAGAACGATACCATCATTGACTACAGGATAACAGAAAACAACGGCCTGGCCTTTGACCATGCCAGGATCATCACCTATGCCCTGGAACGGCTCCGGGGAAAGGTGGAGTACAGCGGACTGGCCCTCCACCTGATGCCCTCTGAATTTACATTGACACAGCTGCAGCAGGTATATGAAGTGATTCTGGGGAAACGCCTATTAAAGGCAGCGTTCCGCAGAAAAGCAGCCTCCCTGGTGGAGGAGACGGATTCCTACACGGGGAACGAAGGCCACCGTCCATCCAGGCTGTACAGGAAAAAATGGAAGGAGTTTTAAATGGACAGAAAAGCAATTGCCAGAGAAACACTGGAGATCATGAAACGGGGAACCTACGAAGCCCACGGAACGACAATTGATATTATAAAACAGCACAGGGCATCTGTTGACAACAGCCTCCTATTCACCCCGGAGCAGGCAGAGACCCTTGCAGCAACCTATGTGAAGCGGGAGCCGCCCGGCAGATTACCGGTGATGAGGGCCATGAACTGCTCCACTGTGGATGCCGTTCTCCGGCTGTCACGGGAAGGGACTGTGAACCCGGGGGTACTGAACTTTGCCAGTGCCAAGAATCCCGGAGGAGGGTTCCTAAACGGGGCAATGGCACAGGAAGAAAGCATCGCTGCTTCCAGCGGACTTTACCAGACCCTGACCAGGCACCCGGAATACTATCAGAACAACCGGAACTGCCCATCCATGATATACACCAATCACGCCATCTATTCACCTGAAGTGGTGTTTTTCCGCGATGGCCGGTTTGAACTGCTGGAGGAGCCTGTGACAGCTTCCGTGCTCACACTGCCGGCTGTCAACATGGGACAGGTAATGCAAAAGGGAGAAGATATACATAAAGGGGAAACCGCCATGTATGAACGGATGAAACTGGCCCTGGCCCTGTTCGTGCAGATGGACCACCGTCATCTCATTCTTGGGGCTTACGGGTGCGGCGTATTCCGCAATGATCCGCACAAAATAGCCTGCTGGTGGAAAGAACTGCTTATAGAATATTTTGCAGATACCTTTGACAGTGTGGTGTTTGCAGTTATGGACCGCTCTAAAAAGGGAGAGTGTCTGCGGGCATTTGAGGATATGTTTGGAGCGGATGGATCAGGCAGACCGTATGGAACACACTGACCCCGCAGTAAAACGCGATGGAGAGGAACTGCTATATGAAGCCCAAATTGACAGCGGCCCTGTGTCTGGCCGCGTTATTACCAGCGGCCGCAGTCACCATAGGGGCCGCAGCCATTACGGCTGCCGTTGATCACACGGCGGAAACCAATATTATTTCATGGTTTGTTGCGGATATGGACAATGATTCACTTGAAGAGCTTCTGGTTGTGGTCGGCAATGATCCAAATATGGTCCTGGATACAGGCGAAGCATACGGTGATCAAATAAAAATATATTCCGATTTTGAGATCACAGATCATAAACCAGTCGTAAAGGGAGAACCGGATCTGTCATTTGACCTCTCCGATATTAAGCCCATGAAGATACAGGCTGGGGATATCAATGGTGACGGCGTGGTGGAGATTGCCGTCTGCGTCTATAAAACCACAAAATTCCATCCGGTCCCGGCAAAACGGCCTTTTTTCTATGATCTTGCGGACGGCGGTTTGGAGCCGGTCTGGCTGGGTTCCCGGCTTTCAAGGCCCTTTGACCAATACATACTCCATGACATGGATGGGGACGGAGCGGATGAGATCATCTCCATAGAGAGGACGGAGCAAGGGGATATCTTATTTGCAGCGTACGACTGGAAGGGGTTTGGTTTTGAGGTAACAGCGGTTTCGGATGAAGTAAAGGAAGAAGCGTTTTTTTCAAATCATATAAACCATAAAGAGAAAAACATATCCGTAACAATAGCGGGGGAGAGCTATATGCTCCGGCTGGAAAATGAAACACTTATATTAACCCAGGAGTGAGAGGAGATGAGAGGATGAATAAAAAAGCTTTATTGGTGCTGAGCATTGGAATGATACTGATATCTGTAGGCGCCTGTTCAGCTCATGAAACCAGTGAGCGGCTGAACAAAGAACCGGAACCTTCTGTGGTGGAAGAGAGCCTTCCTGAAAAGGATGGAAATGCGGACATACCCTCTGCCCCCGATCCCCAGCCCAAGGGCTCCCGGCAAGTGAAAATGAATCTGGATTTCAAACCCGGCTTTCATATTTCCAGTGAGGAATATAAACCTTTAACCATTGAGGCCAAGGTTCCCGCCTACTCACTTAATGCCGATCTGTCCAATATTGAGAACATGGACCAGTTTTCCAATCTGACCCAGGAGCAGAGGGCAATGATTTCAAAGAATGGTTTTGTGGTAACACCCACGGATTCCCAGCAGCTGTTCTACATCTATGAGGATAATACCTACAAAAAAATCCCCGGTTTTGTGACCGCGGATTCCGTTTTACAGCTCTATCACATCTTCTATGACTACTCGCTGCGTAATCTGGAAACCGAATTTTTGTGTGACGACCTGAACCGGCTTAACGAAAGCATGATAAGGGAGCTGACAAACGAATACCAGGATGCGGATAATATAGAGGTAAAAGATAGTATCCGCAAAATGCTGGGATATTTCGGAGTAGCCGGCCTGGCTCTTGGTCAAAAGCTGCCGGAGGATTTTCCGGCAGAGGCCGCAGATCTTGCAAGACAGGAATATGATCTGGTCCAGGCCGCGTCCGGGAAAGCTGCCTCCCCCATGTTCGGCTTTGATATTGAATATTCCCTTTTTAAGATAAGGGGGCACTATACCAGAAGCGATGAATTGGGGAAATACTTCCGGGCCATGAGCTGGTACGGCATTGTACCCATGCCGTTCTATGATGAAAAGGGGCAGAGGGATGAGGAATCCGCCATAAGGGCCATTGTGACCGTGATGGCTCTGTGCAAAGCACCTGCCGACAGCGGTGTGAAGCTGTGGGAAAATATCTACAGCACCACCAGCTTTTTTGCAGGAGAATCCGATGACATAACCCCTTATGAAGTTGCCCAGGCAGTCCAAACAGTCTATACAAATGAACCTGATATGAATCAAATTCCCCATAAGCTGGAGGATTTTTACCGCGAAGTGGAGCAGATGAGAAATGCGGATATCTTATGGAAGATGGAGGGGATCGTCACCCAGCCCCAGATGCGTTTTATGGGGCAGAGGTATATTCCTGATTCGGAAATCCTGCAAGAGCTGACAGAACCATACAAACGTCCCTTCCCATGTGGAATGGATGTATTTGCCGTATTCGGCTCGGAGCGTGCTGAGGAGATACTGGATGAAATCTACCAGCCGAAACAGCAGTGGGACAAATACGAGGAAAATTTCCGTAAGTTGGCGGACCAATTCCGTTCCCAGACCGTGGAGGAACAGACCGGCAATCTTTACAACGGCTGGCTGTACTGTCTGAAAAGCCTGACATCCAGAGTGGACAGCGGCTACCCCTTGTTTATGAGAAATACAGCCTGGGAGGACAAATCCCTGTCCACCGCCCTTGGAAGCTGGGCGGAAATACGTCACGATACCATACTTTACGGAAAACAGTCGGGAACAGAGTGCGGTGGTGACGAACCGCCGGAGATACTGGGATATGTGGAACCGAATCCTGAATTTTTCAACCGCCTCCTTTGGCTTACAACAACTACAAGGGAAAATCTGTCCGACAGGGGACTTCTAAGCGACAGCATGAAGTATAAAATGCTGGACTTTGAGGATATGCTGGATTTCCTTAAAACTTGTGCCTGGAAGGAACTGAACGGTGAGGACCTGAGCCTGGAAGAACACTATTCCCTGCTGACCTACGGCGGCACGCTGGAGTATCTCAGCAGTTCCATAGCAGAGGCCAGCGACTGGTATCTGGTGGAGTCGGACACGGACAAACATATGGCCGTAATCGCTGATGTCCATACCAGTGACAGCGCCTATCTTGAGGCAGGTGTGGGAACTGCGGCTGAGATTTATGTGGCTGTGTCGCAGTATGGGAAAATTTATCTTACCAGGGGAGCTGTGTTTGATTATTATGAGTTCGTGTCCGGGGAACGGCTGACCGATGAAGAATGGCAGGAACAGCTCAAACAAAATCCGCCCCAGAGACCGCCTTTTACGGATTCATTTATGGATAAGACTTCCGGCGGGGAAGTTCCCGTGCCGGATGAACCGTATTCCACGGGATGTTAAAGCGCAGACGTTTATATTTCACACTGTTTGCCCTAATCATGGGAATGGGAGCCTTCATCCGGTTTAAGGCGGAACCGGATGAGGTCACCATTTCTATTGTGGGGGATATCATGCTTTCCAGGGGCGTACAGAAATACCTGGATGAATACGGCTATGACTATCCCTATGGAGATGTACGCCAGTGGTTTTTGAAGGATGACCTGACCATCGCAAACCTGGAGTGTCCCATTACAGAGAATGAAAATGCAGCCAACAAGGCCAGGCGTTTCCTGTTCAGGGCGGACCGGGAAAATGCCGCTTCTTTAAAACAGGCCGGATTCGACTGTATAAATCTGGCTAACAACCATTCCATGGACTACATGAGCGCCGGGCTTCATGACACCATGAAGTATCTGGATGACAGCGGCCTGGCCTATGTGGAAGCATCGGAAAATGCTTCCCTGAAACAGCCTTATATTTTTGAAAAAAACGGGATCCGGGTAGGTGTTCTGGCCTACAGCGCCCTTCCCCCGGAAGGTTTTTTCTTTCACGAGGAAAAACCCACGGTCCAATATATCAGTACCATGGATTTTTCCGGGCTGGAAGAAGATATCGCCGCTGTCCAATGTGATTTTTTAATCGTGTATTTTCACTGGGGGATTGAATACCAGCGGTATAAAAGCGATATGCAGGAACGGATTGCCAAGAAGGCCATTGACCTTGGGGCGGACTTTGTAGTGGGCGCCCATCCCCATGTGTTGCAGGAGCCGGAAATCTATAAGGACAGGTATATTTATTACAGTCTGGGAAATTTCGTGTTTGACAAACAGATTCCGCCGGGAACGGATGAAACCATGATCTTACAGATAACCGTGGGACGCCAGGGGCTGACGGGGGTAGAGGAGATCCCGCTGGTAATCCGGGAGGGGAAACCAGTATCCGGGTTACAGGGAACCTAAACCATTGACAGGCCCGCGGCCTTGCCTTACAGATATTTTTATATTATAATAAGATACATCAAACAAATGGAGAAACGGATCATGAACGCAGGTGAATTTTTTTCAAAGCTATTTGAGAATCCGGTCAATACAGTCATTACCGTACTTACCGTAGTGATCATCATTGAACTGATCAAGTATTTTAGCAACCGTAAGTAAACGAACGGCCTTAACGGCGGTATATGTACGACAGCAGAAGGGGCGGATCCATGCCGTCTTTGACTGGATACCGCCGTATTACGGTTTTTGATACCTTAACTTATCGCTATTTTGAAACAAAATAGTTGACATTTTCCATATTTCCCATTATAGTAAATTTTAGAATCAAGAAGATTTATGATCTTCATAAGCAAAGGAGTGGTTGTTATGTTGGCAAATCAGATGAATCAGGTGAAAACAAGATAACAGTGTAGATCAGACAGGGACTGGCGTACCATATGTTTTTTTACGCACGGCTTGTTGTCGTGTTTTTTTGTACCCTTTTTTACCTGTCAGCTTATGAAGGAGAATTAAGATTTGAATCAGGAAAATTGTATATTGATCAGCAGTGAGAAGAACTGGGTGGAGCAGGCGGCCAAGGACCAGCTCTGCGGCGTGGGCAGGCTGCCCGGTGTTATAAAGGCAGTGGGGCTGCCTGACCTGCATCCCGGCAAAATACCGGTTGGAATGGCTGTACTCAGCCAGGGAAGATTTTATCCCCATCTGATCGGGAATGATATTGGCTGTGGAATGAGCCTTTTTCAGTCGGAGGTCAGACAAAAGAAATTCAGGATGGATAAGTGGGTAACACGTTTAAACTCCATACGGGAGTTGGGAGACATCCCCTGTGATATTCCCTATGAGGAAAAATGCCCCTTCCGGGATTTCGGGACCATTGGCACAGGCAATCATTTTGCTGAATTCCAGTGCCTGGACCAGGTGTATGACGAAACTGCAGCAGGTAAACTGGGACTTATGGACGGAAAAGTCCTTCTCCTCATCCATTCCGGTTCCAGGGGCTATGGACAGGATATCCTTTCACGCTTTTATTCACCAGAAGGGCTGGAGGATGGGACCCCGGAGGCGGAAGCCTATCTGGCGGAACATAACAACGCTCTTTTATGGGCAGAGCGCAACCGGCTGGCGGCAGCGGCCAAGCTTTTGGATCATCTGGGTGTGGACAGCCAGGTAAAACTGTTAATGGACAGCTGCCACAATTATGTGGAGCAGACCAAAGAGGGATGGCTTCACAGGAAGGGCAGCGTATCAGCCGGACACCGGGCCGTGGTTATTCCAGGTTCCAGGGGAAGCCTGACCTACGTGTGTGTGCCCGGAAAGGACACAGGCCTATCCCTGAACTCCCTTTCCCATGGAGCAGGGCGCAAATGGGCACGCAGTATCTGCAAAAGCAGGATTGACCGAATGTATGACCGCAATTCCATACGAAGCACAAAGTATAAAAGCCAGGTGGTGTGCCATGACACCAATCTATTGTTTGCAGAGGCGCCCGAGGCGTATAAGAACGTGGAACAGGTGATCGGATCACTGCAGGAATACGGACTGATCCATGTGGCAGCCACACTGCGTCCCCTGATCACATTTAAAGGGTAGGTGAGGGTATGAGAGTACAGATCAGTTCCGGGCAGGGCCCGGCGGAATGTGAGCTTGCAGTGGGATTATTGTTCAAACAGCTTCAAAGGGAGAGAACGGATATCCGCCTGATCCAAAGTGTCCGGGGACGCAATGCAGGTGGGTATTCTTCCATTCTGTTCGAGACAGAAAAAGATGTGCGGGAGTTGGAGGGCAGCGTACTTTGGGTATGCAAAAGCCCATTCCGCCCCGAGCACAAGCGGAAGAATTGGTATATTGACGTGAGCATGCTGGAACAGCTGCCGGATGTGGCAGAGGATATGCAGCTTTGCTTTGAAACCTTCCGCAGCGGAGGAAAGGGCGGACAGCATGTGAATAAGGTGGAGACAGGGGTGCGCGTTATCCATATCCCCACCGGGATATCGGTTGTATCCACAGAGGCCCGGAGCCAGCACATGAATAAAAAGCTGGCCATAAACCGCCTGTGTGATATCCTTTCAGAAAAGAACCTGGAAAACAGGCAGAAGGAAAAGGAACTGGCGTGGCTGGAACACACCCGCCTGGAACGTGGAAATCCGGTGCGCATTTACGAAGGCATGAAGTTCATCAGGAGGAAGTGATCAGGTCTCTGTAAGCCCCATACCCCTCTGCCTCCATCCGGCTTAAGGGAATAAAACAAAGGGAGGCGCTGTTGATGCAGTATCGCAGTCCTCCCGATTCAATGGGACCATCGGAAAACACATGGCCCAGGTGGGAACCGCCTTCACGGCTTCGGATCTCCACACGGGTCATTCCATGGCTGTCATCATGGTGTTCCGTAACCGCCCCGGGATGGATGGGCCTTGTAAAGCTGGGCCAGCCGCAGCCTGAGTCAAACTTGTCATCGGAAACAAAGAGCGGCTCTCCGGTCACTACGTCCACGTAGATGCCCGGCTCCCTGGTTTCCCAATATTGACCGGAAAAGGGACGCTCCGTGGCTGAATTCTGGGTCACATCATACTGTTCCCGGGTCAATTTTTGTTTCAGGTCATTTACATCTGTGCGAATGCCCACTGTACCGTCCCGGCGCACCTTTAGGCGGTCAAGGCTGCTGAAATCAATATGGCAGTAGCCGTTGGGATGGGCCTTGAGGTAGTCCTGGTGATCATCCTCCGCGGGATAAAAGCTTTTAAGAGTTTCAAACTCCACTGCCAGGGGTTTTTCATAATCCTTCTGCACCGCGGCTATGACGGTCAGGATTTCCGCCATGTCCTCCTCGTCCGTATAATAGATGCCTGTCCTGTACTGGGTTCCCCTGTCATTTCCCTGCCTGTCCACACTTACAGGGTCAATGATCCTAAAAAACAGCTGTGTCAGTATACGCAGTGTGACCACTGCAGGGTCATACACCACATGGACTGTTTCCGCAAATCCCGTCCTGCCGGAACACACATCTTCATAGGTGGGATCCTTCGTATTCCCATTGGCATAGCCGGAGATTGTATTAAGGACACCTGGAACCCTGGAAAAATATTCCTCCACACCCCAGAAGCATCCTCCTGCGTAATATATTTCTTTTGGTACATTCATTGGCCATTCCCCGCTTTCTTTGTGCTGGTGGATCCTATCATATAACGTAAGTGTCTCCATCTCCGCCGGTTATTATAACACAAGCGGCAAAGATGAAGTCAAACGTGTTTCCAGCGCTTACAGGAATCATTCCATTGACGCTCGGGGGTGGGCGGATCCCTATGTGACGGAAGATGAGATCAAGGAAAAGGTCTTAATCCGGTACTTCCCCCATATGGGAAGGATCCGGTAAACGCCGGATCCGGTAAAAGATAGACCCGGCAAACAATCCGTTCTCATCCAAACCAGCCGCGGATCACGGTAAAGATACCGGCTGACTGTAAAAACAATACCGTCATCATGACAGGTGTCACATAGCGTATCATAAATGCGTACATTTTCTTGCGCTTAAAAACATTTCCATTTACTTCCATTTCCTCATTGATCCAGGATGGTTTAATGATCCAGCCCACAAAGATGCAGGTCAAAAGTGAGATAAAGGGCATCAGGAAGCTGTTGCTGATATAGTCCATCAGATCCAGCAGCTGGGCGGTCTGGCCGTTTGGCAGAGGCATTTCAAAGTAAAATACATTGTATCCCATACAGATGACCGCGGCAGCGCCCGCGAACAGGATGCCGATGATCAGGCTCATCTGCCGGCGGGATCTGTGAAACAGTTCCATGCAGTTGGCAACCAATGTCTCCATTATGGAGATACAGGAGGTCAGGGCGGCAAATGCCACCATGATAAAGAACACAAGACCGATCAGGGAACCGGCCTTTCCCATGGCGTCAAAGACCTTTGGAAGAGAAACAAACATCAGACTGGGGCCGGAAGCCATGCCTTCGGTGCCGGAGAACACGAACACGGCGGGAATGATCATAAGTCCTGCCAGGAACGCAACTCCGGTGTCGAAGAATTCGATCTGGCTTAGGGAACGGTTCAGATTAACCTCTTTTTTCACATAGGAGCCATATGTGATCATGATGCCCATGGAAACACTCAATGAAAAGAACAGCTGGCTCATGGCATCCAGAAGGATCTCCAGGAAACGCTTAAAAGTGATCCCTTCCAGATTGGGGATGATATACACCCCCAGTCCCTGAAGACCCGTACGTGTGACTCCGTTTCCATCCGTATATTTAAGGGTAAGGGAGAAAAACGCAATGCCCATGATCATGAAGATCAGTCCAGGCATGATGATCCTGGAAAACTGTTCAATTCCTTTTTCCACGCCCCGGTACACGATAAAGGCAGTGGCTGCCAAAAAGATCAGCATAAAAACCACCGGTGATGCCTTGGACGTGATAAAGGAAGTAAAATAACCGTCCTGTGCCGCTTCTGAACCGCTGGCAGTGAGATAAGCCACAATATACTTTGTGACCCACCCACCAATCACGGAATAGTAGGTCATAATCAGTGCCGGCACAAGAAAGGTAAGATATCCCAGGAAGTTCCATTTTTTGTTGATGGTGCCAAATGCCTTGAGGGCATTCTGCTTTGTCTTTCTTCCAATGGCCACATCTGTGGTAAGAAGGGTAAATCCAAAGGTCAGTACCAGCACAAAATATATGATAAGGAACAGCCCGCCCCCGTCCTTTGCGGCCAGGTAAGGAAAGCGCCATATATTTCCAACGCCCACCGCACTTCCTGCCGCAGATAATACAAATCCGATCGAACCGCTGAAACTGCTTTTCTTTTTGGTGTCCATAAAACTCCCCCATTTTTCATATGTTATAAAATTCAAACATGCTATAGTCTATCAGAAATGTCCCATAAATCAAACAGAAGAATGTTTCGCTAAAATAAACTTTTCAGGCAAAAAGTTTATTCTTAGTAGAATTTTAATGAAAGATGATGTATGATATTGTATTGGATGTGTGAAATATACAAAAGTGTGTATTTTAAAGAAACTTTTAGGAGATCACAGGAGGTACTATGAACAAGATCAGTTTGCATATAGGCGACAGGATACGCATGTACCGGAAGGCCCGGGGACTGACCCTGCAGCAGCTGGCGGACATGATCCACAAAAGCCGTGCAAGTGTGAGCAAATACGAAAACGGGGAGATCACACTGGATGTTGAGACCCTGTGTGAGATAGCCCGGGTGCTGATGGTCAGCCCCGGGCAGCTGATGGATATCCAGCCCGCTCTTCCCAAAACAGCGGAGACAGCATTTCATATCCCTGCTAAAAGTCCTTTTTTTCAGGCGAAGCGGCTGTATTTTTATTTTTATGACGGCAGGTACAAACGTCTGAAGGATGGGATCATTGATATATATGAAAGGGAAAATGCCCCGGGCAACTATGAGGCCACCTTGTCCATCAGCGCTGTAACCCCTGCCGGAAGGAGCAGTGAGATCTATTACACCGGAAAGGTGGTTTACAGTGATATGCTCATCCGGTTCTCCTTTGTAAACCAGTGCAATGCCCTGGAGGAGGACCTGCTTTATATATTCAACCCATTGGAGATCAGGGATTCCACCGTGGGGCTGCTGTGCGGTATATCCAGCGCGGACCTGATGCCCTGCGCCTTTAAGTGCCTTGTGACCCTGACGCCCCAGGAACACACGGAGAACTTTAAGCAGCAGCTTCTGATCACCAAAAAGGAACTTCAGAAATGGCAAAAGCTGAATATGCTCATTGTGGACAACCGGGAACTGTAGTCCCTTTCGTTCCTGAATTGTAAAATTACCATGCAGAAATCTCAATAAAAACTTAAAGCTTGGCCTCTGTAAATATAGTATAATTGTAACAGTTCAAGGCGGCTTGCCTTCTTGACCGAAAAAACCACCCCAAAGGAGGAACAGGAATTGCAATCCCTCAGACAGATAAAACGCTCGCGTCTCATAGCCGCGGCCCTCATTGCCCTGGCTGCGCTTTTTGTCATATGGAACTTATATGACACGGAATTCCATTATACGAATACAGAGGAGGGCAGGCTGTCGGCCCTACAGGATTACATCCCCGGTACTGATTCCCAAACCGGGAAGGTCGGCCCTGATGATCCCCTTCAGGTGATCGCCTGGCAGACTGCCAACAACCGGCTGTTTATTTTCTATGCCGCAAAAAACAGGGACAATGTACACGGGATCCTGCACCTTCAAAAGGGGATAAACGGCAAATACAGGCCTGTGAACGCAAGCATATCGCCTTTTCCTTTTACCTCCGGTGTGTACAGTGAAACCCTGTGGGTGAAAGGAACGGACTGGAGTCCTGTGATACTGGCCGGGGACGGCTGTGAAACCATTGATTCATTCCAAGTGGAATATGGGGCAGGGATCGCGGAGGACGGGATCCAGGACACCGTTACAGCCAGTATGACCTATCCGGTGGAACAGGGGGATTTCCTCTGGCTGCTGGACAGGAAGGAACTGCTGGAACAGCTGGGGCTTGCAGGGAAGGACCCTGTCCGGATCTCAGTGAACACCATCCGCCTTCTGGATACGGATGGCGGGGACGTCACCGGCCAGTACACGGATGATCTTGTCAATGACAGCTGGAGCGGCAGCAAGGGGACTGCAGAGATGGGCATGGTGTATGTGTTTATAGGGATCACCGCAATATTGGGAGTGATCGTTGTCCGGTATTTTTTAACAAATGATAAAATAAAATCAAAAAGGGACAGGAATTGAGGTATCGTATGCGAAGCAGAAGAAAGAGAAAGAACAAGGGCAGGGCAGCAGCCATTGTCATAGCTGTCCTGGCTGTTGCCGCCGGTTTGGCCGGTGGTTCCTATTACTATATACAGGGCCTGAAAAAGGCGGAAATTCCTGCCCCGGATGAGCTGTTTGCCCAATACACCTCCTACCTGGCCCATGGCAGATACGAAGATATGTACGATATGCTGGATGAGCAGAGCAGGCAGGAGATCAGCCTGGAGGATTTTGTCATCCGCAACAAAAACATATATGAAGGCATCGAGGCCGGTAATATCCAGTCACAGATCAGTGCAGTGGAGGAGCCAAAGGAACATGTGGCAATTGTCAGCTACCAGATGAGCCTGGACACAATTGCAGGACCGGTTTCCTTTCCCAACCAGGTAACCTTTGTGAAAAGCCGGGAGGACAATCTTTACCGGATGGCCTGGAGTGACCGTGTGATCTTTCCTGAATTCGGGAGTACGGACAAGGTGCGGGTGTTTACGGAAAAGGCGGAGAGGGGACAGATCTACGACAGGAACGGAACACTTCTGGCTGGAAAGGGAACCGCCTCCCTGGTGGGCCTTGTTCCCGGTAAAATGCAGGAGGACCCATCCTCCGATTTGGAGCGGCTGTCTGAACTTTTAGGCATTTCCACTGAAAGCATAGAAAAAAAGCTGAGCGCCGGATGGGTCAAAGATGACTCTCTGGTCCCCATTAAAACCCTGAAAAAGGTGGATGAACTGAATCTTCAGTCCCAGTATCCCACTGAATCCAATGTGCAAAACCGTGGGCTTCAGGATACACTTCTTGCCATTCCCGGGGTGATGATCACCGACACCCAGGTGCGCACATATCCCCTGGGCGAGCAGGCCGCCCATCTGGTGGGGTATGTGCAGAATGTCACTGCAGAGGATCTGGAAAAACATCCGGGAGAGGGGTATCTGACCGACAGCGTGATCGGACGGAGCGGAATGGAGGCATTGTTTGAAAAGGAGCTAAAGGGGACCAATGGCTGTACGGTGGCCATCATACGGTCCGATGGTTCCCTGAACCGGAATCTGGCATCCATTCCCAAACAGGATGGGACGGATATCACGCTGACCATTGACAGTGATCTTCAGCGCATAATTTATCAGGCATTTGAGACAGATAAAAGCTGTACCGTGGCCATGGATCCATGGACCGGTGAAGTCCTTGCCCTGGTAAGCACTCCGTCCTATGATAACAACGACTTTATCCTGGGGATGTCCCAGGATAAATGGACCGCCTTAAATGAGGATTCCCGCAATCCTCTGTTAAACCGTTTCAGGCAGAAGTTCGCCCCCGGCTCCTCCTTTAAACCCATCACCGCAGCCATTGGACTGGCTTCTGAGACCCTGGATCCAAATGAGGATTATGGGAATGAGGGCCGGAGCTGGCAGAAGGACCGGAGCTGGGGGAGCTATTACGTTACCACCCTCCATGAAACCGATCCGGCCAACCTGGAAAACGCCCTGGTGCTTTCCGATAACATTTATTTCGCAAAGGCGGCCCTGAATATCGGCTATGACACCTTTGCAAAGTCTATGGACCGGCTGGGCTTTGGTCAGGAGCTTCCCTTTGAGATTGCTGTGGCCAAGTCCCAGTATTCCAATACCGAAACCATTGAGACGGAGATCCAGCTGGCGGACAGCGGATACGGGCAGGGACAGGTATTGGTAAATCCCATTCATCTGGCCTCCCTGTATACCATGTTCCCCAATCAGGGCACCGTCATAAAGCCCCGGCTGGTATACGAAGCCGGAATGGAAGCCGAACCATGGCTGGACCGTGTATTTACGCCGGAGATAACAGACCGCATTGCAGAGGGCATGAAAAAGGTTGTTTCCTCTGAACACGGCACCGGGCGCGCCGCCTTTCGCTCTGACCTGGAACTGGCGGGAAAGACGGGAACAGCGGAGATCAAAGCGTCCAAATCAGATACCTCCGGTACAGAGCTGGGCTGGTTTGCCGTATATACCACGGATCCCGGACTCACAACCCCGGTGCTCCTGGTAAGCATGGTGGAGGATGTAAAAAACGCGGGCGGAAGCGGACTTGTGGTGAGAAAGGATAAGGCGGTGCTGGATGCCTATATTCCTTCAAACTAAGGCTAAATGAAACTCAAAATGAATCCAGAAACTTCCTGACCAGTGAAATAGCTGCCCCAGGGGCTGCGGAATCCTCTGTAAAAACACTGCGGCGCAGAAATACGGGGGAGGATTTAAAGGGGCATTCCTCATTGACATACCGGGTCAGAAGGGAAAAATCCTGATCCTCCATGAATCTCTGCAAATATCCTCCGATCACATATTCGCAGTCCAGCAGCATACGGATATTGCTGATGGCAAGTGCAAGGTCATGGAGGTAATGGTCCCAGATTACGGCGCGTTCCCTGCTGCCTGCGCGAAGGGCAAAAAAGAACCCTTTAAGGGCTTCCCCTGCCTGAAGCTGCAGTGCATAGGCGGAACAGTAGGCTTCAATACAGCCTTTCTTTCCACAGTAGCAGGAACGTCCTCCCGGGTACAGTCTCATATGTTCAATGACGCTGCTGCTGAGCGCGTGGCCGCGGTGCACCTGGCCGTTGATGATCAGCGCTCCTCCAAAATTACGGGTCAGCAGCAGGAGCACGGCATCCTTCAGATCCTTTTGGGCCCAGACCTCTGCAGTGGCTGAAGCTTCCGTATCGTGGATCATGGTGCAGGGATATGGGATATGCCTTTTGATCTCCTCCAAGGTCAGATCCGTACAGTCCAGGATCTCTCCATAGATAACCGCGGTCCCGTCAGCGGATACAAGCCCCTGCAGGGCAATGGACACCCCAAGGACCTGATCCTGCCGGTAGGGCGTGAGGGAGACAAACTCCCGGACCGATGTGCCCAGCTGCTCAAAGTACGCAGATGTGCGGGCAAAGGGAATGGGAAATTCCTCCGCCTTTAAGATCTTGCCATACAGATCCGCCATAACAATCCCATATGATTCTTTTAGCAGGATGACTCCAACGGAAATACGCGCATCCGATACAAAGCAGTATATCTGCGCCTTGCGCCCACCGGTGGATTCATAAAGCCCCCTGCGTTCAATTAATCCCAGGTTTTCAAATTCCTTCAGGTTCTGTGTCACTGTGGGCAGGCTCATGGAGAGCTTACGGCTGATATCCTGCTTGGAGATCTCTTTGTGCTCATAAACAATCCGCAGGACTCTGCGGCGGTTGGTAACACGCAGCTCTGAGGAAGTCACCGATGAAGTTTCAGCTGACATCATTTAATACACTCCTTTTGCAATTCACTTTTATAAAAGTTAACATTCTTATTTTACCTGTAAATGTCCCCAAAGTAAAGCAGTAAGATGCCCCGTACACCAAGAATACGCCCCAGTTCCCACGTCCCTGTTCCCACGCAAAAAGAGATTGACATTACATCCCTCCCGTGTTATTGTTTATTCAGATAAGCAAAGTACTTTTGTATAAGTTATTTTTCAAACTGTTTTATGATGAAAACAGGGAAAGGAATGTTTGGATGAAGGGAAATTACTTTTTAGGGGACAAAAAGTTCCGGCTGGATGAGATCCCTGTACCGGAAACAGGGGAACATGATGTGCTGATCCGCGTTGCCGCCTGCGGTATCTGCGGCACGGACGTACATATTTATCACGGGAGCAAAGGTTCGGCCGAAGTGCATCCTCCGGTGATCCTTGGACATGAACTGGCCGGGGTTGTGGAAAAGACAGGCAGCGCCGTCACCACGGTAAAGCCGGGAGACCATGTCACTGTGGATCCCAACAGCTATTGCGGCAAATGCCATTACTGCAAAATTGGGAAAAAACAGGTCTGTGAAAGCCTCTACGCAGTGGGCGTCAACAGGGACGGCGGTTTTGCCCAGTACTGTGCCGTACCGGAGACGCAGTGCTATCAGCTTGACAAAGAAATCCCCTTAAAGTACGGCGCCATGACAGAGCCTTTGGCCTGCTGTATCCACGGGATTGACCGGATCGGTCTGGTGCCCGGCAACACTGTCTGCGTTATCGGGGGCGGTGCCATCGGACTTATAATGGTTCAGCTGGCAAAACTGTCAGGCGCTTCCAAGGTGGTTTTAAGCGAGCCGGTGTCCATGAGGCGTGAGATCGGAATGAAAGTGGGTGCGGACGCGGTCATTGACCCGGTGCACGAGGAGATCGGACAGCGGCTGACAGAGATCCTGGGAACGCCGGGAGCTGACGTTGTCATCGAGTGCGTGGGAATACCGGCCGCAGCGGAACAGGCGTTTAAAGCAGCGGATAAAGGGGCTGTCATTCTGCTTTTCAGCGTACCCAGTCCCGGTTCCACCTACGCCATGCATCTGGAGGAGATCTTCCAAAAGGAACTGACCATTGTGGGGTCCATCATTAATCCGGATACCCACGGCCGCGCTGTCGCCCTTATTAACAGCAATGCCATTCAGCTGGAGCCTCTGATCACCCATTTATTTCCGCTGGACCAGCTGGAACAGGCGATCCTGGCACAGCAAAGTTCAGAATCCATTAAGGTGATCGTTGAACCATAACACATAATCGAACAGAAATCCACTTGGTCAAAGGACCTCCGCTTTCCCATATCTGCACCCATACGCAGACATGGGAAAGCGGAGGTCCTTTTATATTTATCCTATCCCGCCTTATACGGTGTATATAGTTTATAAAATATTCAGAAATCTTTCATTGACATTGCAGTCAGTGCTATGATAGTATAGTCCACACAGTGAATAGTAAAATATACGGACTAATCGAGGAGGATAACCTATGAACCATCCAAGCGTGAGAGAGCAGTTACGACAGTTTTTTGATATTATGGATTCCATTGAAGACCTGTATGAAACCTACGCCAAATCAGTGGGGCTGACCTATGCCGGCCTTCTTGTGCTGGATATCATATATGACACGCCTGAAAACTGCACCCAGAAATTCATCTGCGAACAGCTCCATTTTCCAAAGCAGAGCGTCAACCAGCTCATACGCGGACTGTTGGACAACGGTTACGTGGAGATGAAGGAAATGGACTTTGACCGGCGCAATAAGGTTATCAAGTTTACCCCATCCGGCCAGGAGTACGCAGACCAGGTAATGGGGCGCCTGATGGAGGCGGAAGAGGCTGCCATGGGTCAGCTTTCCTTTGAACAGAGACAGGGGCTGCTCCAATTGCTGCAGATCATGAAACATGGTTTTGAGAAAAATATATAAAGGAGAATTATTTAATGCTAAAACTAATGGTTTTTTTGAAACCATACAAAAAATGGACTGTTTTTATGTTCCTGCTCCTGTTCATTCAGGTATTGGGAACCCTGTATATTCCAACCCTTACCGCAGGTATTGTTAACAGCGGGATCGTGGCAGGCGATCTGAACTATGTGCGTGAAACCGGGGTTTTTATGCTGGTTGTCGCCTTATTCACTGCAGGCGTGTCCATTGGAGGCACCTACATTTCCACCTATATTGCAACCGGGATGGGAAGTGATATACGCAAACGCTTATTTTTCAAAGTCCAGTCATTTTCCGCAAATGATTTTAACCGGTTTGGTGCAGCTTCCATGATCACCCGCAGTACCAGTGATGTGGTCCAGATCCAGCAGGCATTTTCAGCCCTGGTCCAGATGCTGCTTCCCGCTCCTTTCATGACCATTGCCGGGCTGATCCTGGCTTTTTCCAAGAACAGGCTCCTGGCCTTCATCATATTGGGGCTTATGATGTTCCTGATCGCTTTTTCCGCAATTGTGATCACCAGGGTAACCCCTATGTTTGAACATCTCCAGACCCTAATGGATAAGATCAACCGTACGGTCAGGGACAATATCATCGGCGTAAGGGTGATCCGGGCCTTTAACCGTACCGGCCATGAAAAGGCAAGGGTGGATCAGTCTTTTGCAGATTACGCCAAAATTGCCATAAGAGCCAACAAGTTTTTTGCCTGCGTACTTCCCATGGTCATGGGTGTAATGAGCCTGTGCACCCTGCTGATCCTGTGGTTTGGCGGGAAACAGGTGGCTGCCGGAAACATGCAGATCGGTGATATCATGGCGATCATTGAGTATGCAGTGCTGATCCTCATGTATCTGATCATGGGGGTTGCCGTATTTGCCATGGTGCCCAGGGCCCAGGCCTGTGCACAGCGCATCAATGCGGTTCTTGATATGGAGCCCGAAATCTCAGACAACGTTGTTTCAGGCAAGGTCGTGAAATTAGAGGATCCCGTTTCCCATGGGGAGGTGGAGTTTAGAAATGTCACATTCCGCTATGAACACGCGGAGGAGGATGTACTCCATGGTATCAGCTTTTCCGTCCGCAAAGGCCAGACCACCGCAATCATCGGGGGGACCGGCTCCGGCAAGTCCACCATTGCCAGCCTGCTGATGCGTTTTTATGATATACAGGAAGGCAATATACTGATCAAAGGAAGAGACATACGGGAGTACGGTCAGCGGGAACTGAGGGATATGATCGGCTATGTGCCCCAGAAAGCGTTCCTGTTCAGCGGGACCATTGCCGATAACCTGCGCCATGGAAAAAAAGATGCCACGGACCTGGAAATGCACCATGCAGCCGCCATTGCCCAGATTGATGATTTTATCCGTGAACATAAAAAGGGCCTGGATGCTCCCGTATCACAGGGGGGCGGCAATTTTTCCGGCGGACAAAAACAGCGTCTGTCCATTGCAAGGGCTGTTATAAAAGAACCGGATATCTTCCTGTTTGACGACAGCTTTTCCGCCCTTGATTTTAAGACGGATGCAAAGCTTCGCAAAGCGTTAAAGCAGGAAGTAAAGGAGAGTGCTGTTATCATTGTGGCACAGAGGATCAGTACCATTACCGATGCGGACCAGATCATTGTTCTGGATGAGGGCCGGATCGTTGGAAAGGGTACCCATGAAACATTGATGGCAGACTGTTCCGTGTACCAAAACATTGCCCAATCCCAATTAAGTCAGGAGGAATCCGCATGAGTGAGGAAAAAGACATCCTGGAAAGCCAGAGTTCCATTGAATTGTTTGGGGATGAAATGTCGGCTGACCGGGCCCAAAATATCAAAGGCACGGCAAAACGTTTTTTCAGGGATCTGATGAAACAGAGAGCCAAGATACTGGCAGTGGTTCTCTGCATCATAGCCGCCGCCGTGTTTAATATCATCACGCCTGCCCTGATCGGCCAGGCCATCAACCAGATTTATGACGGCATAAAGAATGCCGTATCCCAGGGCACCGCCTTCCAGGTCAACGTGTCCACCATGGGTAAGATCATATGGGTGATCGCAGTGCTTTACCTGTTCAGCGCCCTGTTCAGTTTTCTTGAACAGTATATCATGGCCAGCATTTCCCAGGACATCTCCCTGTCCATGCGCAGGTCCATCAGTGAAAAACTGAACCGGCTGCCTCTTTGTTACTATGATACCCACAAGAAAGGAGATATCCTGAGCCGTGTCACCAGTGACCTGGAAAAGGTGGCGGACACATTGCAGGAAGGCTTAAGCCAGCTGATCACATCCGTGGTGACCATTGCGGGGGCATTTATCATGATGATGGTGATCAGCCCCTCACTGACCATGATCGCCCTGGGCAGCATTGTGGTAAGCGTGGTCACAGCAGCCCTGATCTCCCTTAAAACCAACCGGTATTATGCAGCGAACCAGGCTGCTCTGGGGGAGTTGAACGCCAGCATTGAGGAGGCATTTACGGGAAATGCCATTATTAAAGCATTTAACCTGCAGGATGAAATGGTAAAAACCAATGACGAACTCAATGACAAGCTGCAGAAGGAATCCACAAAGGCACAGTTCATCACCTACGCCATCACGCCCCTGGTGCGTTTTCTGGGGCAGATCGGCTATGTCATCATTGCTGTGCGCGGCGCTGTATCCGTTATCAGCGGCACTATTACAATCGGTGAAATCCAGGCCATCTTCCAGTATATCAATCAGATTACCGAGCCGGTTACCCAGCTGTCCTATATAATAAACCGACTGCAGGGTGCAATCGCATCAGCGGAGCGGGTTTACCAGATACAGGATGAACTGGAGGAGATACCGGACACTGCCAAAGAACAGCTGCTGCCGCAGCCAAAGGGAAATGTTTCCTTTGAACATGTACGGTTCGGATATCACAGGGACAGGATTTTAATGGAGGATATCAATATCTCGGTCCGGGCAGGAAGCAAGGTGGCCATTGTGGGGCCAACCGGAGCAGGCAAGACCACCCTGGTAAATCTGCTGATGCGCTTTTATGAACTGCAGGGAGGTAAAATAACCATTGACAATGTCAATATCAATGAAATGAGCCGCAGGGAGCTGCGTTCCATCCTGGGTATGGTTTTGCAGGACACATGGCTTTTTAACGGAACCATTGCGGAGAATATCGCATACGGGCGAAGCGGGGCAACCGGTCCGGAGATCCGCCAGGCAGCAAAAGCAGCCAGGATCGACCACTTTATCCGTACCCTGCCCCAGGGTTACCAGACCATGGTGGATGATGAGCTCCTTGGCATGTCCGTGGGACAAAAGCAGCTCCTTACCATTGCAAGAGCCATACTCGCGGACCCGTCCATCCTGATCCTGGATGAGGCCACCTCCAGCGTGGATACCAGGACAGAGATCGAGATACAAAAGGCAATGGGGAACCTGATGAAGGGGCGGACCAGTTTTGTCATCGCCCACAGACTTTCCACCATACGGGATGCGGATCTGATCCTGGTCATGCGGGAGGGCACCATCATTGAACACGGTACCCATGACGGCCTAATCAGGCAAAGAGGGTTTTACGCGGACTTGTACAACAGCCAGTTTGCTGCAAAAGCTTCGTAAGTTTTAAGAGAATTACCCCTTTTCACAGAAGCTGCAAAATGATAAGATAATGTAAAAAAGGAGTTTTGCATGTTTCCAGTGAGTACCTATGAGGAAATCGTTAAAAAAGAACGGGAATTAAACGAAAAACATATTATTGTCCTGCTGTTTGTCCGTCCCAGCCTTCCGGGAGCCCGGGAAATCGTGGAGGAGTTCAGCTATCTTTATTATAACTCCAGCAGGTACTGCTCCATCTATGCTGTGGGATATACCAATGACCCGGAGACAGGCGGCGGCTACCGGAAGGTCTATGAGATCGGCAGCAGTGCGTGGTATTACAGCGACAGGGTATTTGTGGATTTTAAAAGGCAGCTGGAGCGGCGCCTGAAGTGGAGGTACAGCGGGGAGATCGAGGCTATCATCCTTCAAAGCAACCCGGATGGGAGAGAGATCCTGAATTTTCAAAATTATGTGGCCATTGACGTGAACTACGGGATCAGGAACGGGTATCTGGATTCATTCTCACGTTTTATGGAATCCCTGGTGCGGTATTCCGAGGTGCAGGTAGAAGCCGCCCAGGTGGTAAAGGATCTCAGGAAACAGACATTTCATCTGGGTGATATGATGGGGGAGGCCATTGAGGAAAGCAAGCGGATTCCGGGCCCCTTAAAACGGATTCTAAAGGACCGCTTGTTTTACCGGACCTCCCGGTCTTATTAATCCGTGTACGCTCGGATTGATCCGTGTACGCTCGGGAGCTTACCGGCCCCCATCTTTGCATCTGATCTTGCCGGAGTACACACCCATGTTTGGAGGAAGCATGTATCATATATTGATCGTAGAAGATGACAACACCATAACCAATGTTCTGAAACGCACACTGGAAAAGTGGAATTACCAGGTGGCGGCAGTCACTGACTTCAGCCGCGTCCTGGAACAGTTTGAACAGACAGCGCCGGATCTGGTCCTGCTCGATATTTCGCTTCCCTTTTTTGACGGCTACTACTGGTGCGGCCAGATCCGCAGACTAAGCCAGGTGCCTATCATTTTCATATCCTCTGCCTCGGATGATATGAACCTGGTGATGGCAGTAAATCTGGGGGCGGATGATTTCCTGGCCAAGCCCTTTAAGCTGGAAGTGGTTTTGGCGAAAATACAGGCGCTGCTGCGCAGGACCTATACATTTAATGAACAAAAGACCGTACTGAGAGCGGGTGCTGCTGTCCTTAACATAGGAGACGGATCCCTGGCCTCAGGCAGTGGAAAACTGGATCTGACCAAGAATGAACTGCGGATCATGAAATGTCTGATGGAGCAGAAAGGCCGGGTGGTATCCCGGGACAGCATCATCCGGTATTTGTGGGAGAGCGAACATTTTATCGATGATAATACCCTTACCGTTAATATGACGCGTCTTCGCAAAAAACTGGAAAGCATCGGGTTAAAGGGACTGATTGAGACAAAAAAGGGACTTGGGTATCTTCTGTCTGAAGCAGGAATCTGCAACGAGGCAGCTATGGGGCAAGAGGAGGTAAGGTCATGATCTCCCTCTTTTTTTCGTATTGTAAAGAACGCACACCCTTTCGTTTTCCAATGATCCTTCTCCTTCTAGTCACTGTAATCTGGTGGCTGCAGGACCTTCCGTGGCAATCCATGACATATATCCTCCTGCTCAGTTCAGCCTGTGTACTCACCTGCACGATCCTGGATTTCTTAACCGATCTGCGAACCTGCCGCAGGATCCGGGAGCTGACGCTTCAGGCGGAGAATGGACTATTTCTGCCTCCGCTGCCTGCCAAAGATGAAGATGGCAGGAATGAAGAGAAGAAAAATGAAGGGGACAAAAATAAAGGGGGCCTTGAACAAACAGGAGTCCCTGCCGGTGGAAAAGATGAACAATGGATCCATCTGGTCCGTCTCTGGCAGCAGCGCTGCAAGGAGGAAAAGGAGAGGAGCAGGGAAGAAAAGCAAAAGAACAGCCGATATTATACTCTATGGTCCCACCAGATCAAAACACCGGTCTCCGCCATGAATCTGCTGCTTCAGGAGGATCAGGTGGACCGCCAGGCAATGGAGCAGGAGCTGCTGAAGGCTGAACAGTATGTGGATATGGCGCTGCAGTACCAGCGTCTGGACCAGGCCGGCCGTGACCTGGTATTAAAGGAATACAGCCTGGATTCCCTGGTCAAAAAAGCAGTCCGGCAATGCGCCCCCATTTTCATCTATAACAAGACCGCGGTCCATCTGGAGCCGTTAAAGGGAGCCGTGCTCACTGACGAAAAATGGTTCCTGTTTGTCCTGGAACAGATTCTGTGCAATGCCATAAAATACACCCGGCAGGGGGACATACGCATCTATGTAACCGGATCTGAGCATATGGCTGCCTCCGGCGATTGGGCCGGGTCTGAACTGGTGATCGAGGACAATGGCATAGGTATACGCAGGGAAGACATCCCCAGAGTGTTTGAATGGGGGTATACCGGATATAACGGACGGCAGGAAAAACGTTCAACAGGCATTGGCCTGTTCCTCTGCCGCCAGGCCATGGAAATGCTTGGACAGACCATCCGCATCGATTCCCGGGAAGGAGAGGGGACGCGGGTATATCTCGGCTTATCCGGAAGCCTTTCAAAAATGTAAGGTTCAAAGGGAAAAATGTAAGCTGCTTCTATGGCAGCTTTTTTCCATGCTTTCTATAATAGGAGACACAATACAGATACAGGAAAGATTGGAGGTAACTATGTCTCTTTTGGAAGTCAGACACTTAAAGAAAGTATATACCGCCCATTTCGGCGGTGTGAAGGCAGTGGCCCTGGCAGATATTGAGTTTTCCGTGGACCGCGGGGAATACGTGGCCATCATGGGAGAATCCGGTTCCGGAAAGACCACCCTGTTAAATATTCTGGCAGCCCTGGATAAACCCACTTCAGGCAGCATCATGCTGGATGGAAAGGATATGTCAAAGATCCCGGACAGCCGTATGGCCGCTTACCGCCGGGATAACCTGGGATTTGTGTTCCAGGATTTTAACCTGCTGGACACGTTTTCAATCAAGGATAATATTTTCCTTCCCATGGTTCTGGCAAGAAAGGATTACCATGAAATGGAGGAACGCCTTGCGCCTCTTGCAAAGCAGCTTGAAATTGAGGACCTTTTGGAAAAATTCCCTTACGAGGTATCCGGCGGACAGAAGCAGAGGGCGGCAGTGGCCCGCGCTTTGATCACAAAGCCGCGGCTGCTTCTGGCAGATGAGCCCACCGGAGCCCTGGACTCCCGGGCAGCAGACGGACTCCTGCGCATTTTTAAGGCAGTGAACCGTTCCGGACAAACCGTATTCATGGTAACCCACAGCACCAGGGCAGCCAGCCATGCTGGCCGTGTACTCTTTATCAAAGATGGGATCATCTTCCATCAGCTCTACCGCGAAACCTGCACCAATGAGGAAATGTACCAGAAGATATCCGACACATTAACGGTTCTGGCCACCCGCAAAAGAGGGGAGGAACGTGATGAACAGCGTGCATAACTTCCTTTTCTATCCAAGGCTGGCCCTCACCAATATGAAAAAAAACGCAAGTATCTACAGACCCTACCTGCTGGCTGGCGGCCTGCTGGCCGGGCTTTTATATGTTCTGGATTCCGTGGGGGTCATGGTGGAAAAAAGTCAGATGGCCGGCAAGGATATTATGCAGGTGATTGTTGAAATCTGTGGAAATATCTGTATGTTATTTGTTTTCCTGATCCTGTTTTATATCAACAGCTTTGTGATGAAACGAAGAAAAAAAGAATTCGGCCTGTTCTGCGTCCTCGGCATGGAGAAAAAGCACCTTGGCTTTGTTCTGTTCTGGGAAGTGCTGATCGGATTGACCGCCAGTCTTTTGTCAGGTATCATAATAGGCGCCTTGTTCTCCCAGGCCATGTTCCTGCTTTTGCTAAAGCTGGTGGAACTGCCCGGAAAACTGATGTTTACCATCCCATTCCAGTCGGTGGGCAGGACCTGCCTGATCTATGGGACTGCATTTTCCATTGTCTTGGTGTATGATCTGATCAGCGTGTCCAGGGCAAATCCCATCCAACTTTTAAAAAGCAGCGAAACGGGAGAGCGGGAGCCAAAAACCAGATGGTTTATGGCAGCTTCCGGCACAGCAGCCCTGGCGGCAGGGTATGGGATCGCCATCCACACCCGGACTGCTTCCGGTGCGCTCCATTTCTTTTTTCCCTCCGTCATACTGGTCATGGCCGGGACCTATTGCCTGTTCCAGGCGGGCAGTGTGGCAATCCTGAAAACCCTGCGCAAAAAGAAGGATTTTTACTACAAACCGGAAAACTTTGTGGCTGTATCCGGTATGATCTACCGCATGAAGCAGAATGCGGCAGGCCTTTCCGGCATCTGTATCCTGTCCGCCGCAGTACTCATTACCCTTTCCACCTGCGCAAGCTTATATGTTGGGGAGGAGGATATATTAAGGAACCAGTATCCCAGGGAAATCTCCCTGTATGCAGGGGCAGAGAACGCTGAATCTTTGCCTTCCGGCGTTTTGGATCATGAAAACGCCCATCAGCCCCAACAGGTACCGGAAGCCATCCGGTCAGCGGCCCGCAGCCTGGCCCTTGAACATAACTGTGAACTTGAAAACATGATGGATTTCTATCAGCTTTCCTTTAATGCAGACTACAATGGGAACCGGATCAGGGCAGTCCGCGGCTATGATCCGGGCACGCTTATGGTTTACGTCCTGACCCTTTCGGATTATAACCGGAACAATGACGGAAATGCGATCCTGGCTCCCGGTGAGGCAATGTACTACGCGCCTGCCGTGACCCTTGGAGATTCGGTGGATCTCTGCGGCCTGGGTTACCGGATTGCCGGGCGTTTGGAGGAATTTGATATAACTCAGCTGCCGGGTTTTGCAACTCCCAGAGATCTGGTGCTTTTGATACTGCCGGAGTTTGCCGACTTACAGGATCTTGCCCGTTCAAGCCGCGGGATTCTGGGAGAGGAGGACGGAAACCGCATCCAGGTCAGCTATCACTGTTTTTTTGACCTGAAGGGGCCGGCCCAGGGACAGGCCGGATTCCAGGCGGAGTTTAAGGACAGGATTCCAGGCATCACCAGAGGAATTGCAAGGGACCAGATACGGACAGAGTTCTACCAGCTGTACGGAAGCATCCTGTTTGTGGGCATATTCTTTATTGCGCTGTTCCTTACCGCCACGGTAATGATCATCTACTATAAACAGATAACAGAAGGCTACGATGACAGGGAGCGGTTTCAGATCATGGAAAAAGTGGGCATGAGCACTGCTGAGGTGAAGAACACCATCACAAGGCAGGTCATGATGGTATTTTTTCTTCCCCTGGGTATGGCGGTTATCCATATTATCGTAGCATTTCCCGCCATGTGCAGCCTGCTGTCCATCTTCAGCATGTATAATACACGGTTGTTTGCTGCATTTACGGTCGGCTCCGTGCTTGTGTTCGGGGCAGTATACCTGTTTGTTTACCGGTTGACAGCAAGGACTTACTTTAAGATTGTACAGGAATAGGTTTTGTGGCTGCCTGCTGCTAAAAAAGGGGATTTTCATTTAAAAAAAGGGATTTTCATTTCACACTTGTGATTTGAGAATCCCCTTTTTGCGGTAAAATAAAACTGCAATTACATTTACACTGTTGGCCTTTCCAAAAAAGTAATTGTTTTATTAGGACAATTCCTACTTTTCCCGAAGCCTTACTTTATTGCGGGCGCTGCGTCTGCGTTCATCCTCCAGAGCAGCGTAATGGCGCTTGGTCGTATTTACATCCGAATGTCCAAGCACATCTGCCACCAGATAGATATCACCGGTCTCACGGTACAGATTTGTTCCATAAGTACTGCGCAGCTTATGAGGGGTTATGGGTTTTAAAGGTGACACGGTCCTGGCGTATTTCTTTACCAAATTTTCCACACTCCTCACAGCCATCCGTTTACGCTGGAGGGAGAGGAAGAGAGCATCCTCGTGCCCCGCTTCCGGAATAATGCGGTCCCGTTCCTCCAGATAATCCAGCAGTGCATCCTCCACCTCTGTGCCGAAATATACAGTAACCTCTTTCCCGCCTTTCCTGTAAATACGGATACCGCCGTTTTTAAAATCAATATCAGAAATATTGAGCCCCACACATTCGGACACGCGGATACCGGTTCCCAGCAAAAGAGTCAATAATGCCAGATCCCTTACTTTTGTCTTCAGGTGGTAACTTTTCTGCTTGTCTGTGAGCTTAGCCCCCTGTTCCACCTCATCCAAAAGAAGAGCAACCTCATCCACATCAAGGCGGATGATCTCTTTTTCATGAAGTTTGGGAAGCTGCACCAGGGCGGCCGGATTATTTTTAATCCGCTCATTTCGGTAATAATAATTATAGAAGCTTTTCAAAGAGGAGATTTTACGCATGATTCCCCTTTCTTTATTCATAACCTCCTGGTTTTTTTCATTAAATCGATACTTAAGGTATTCCATATACTCTTCAAAATCCGTCACGGAAAGCTGATCTAAATGTTCAAGGGTAATATCCATGATCTCTTTTTTGGCAAGAACGGGATTTTCCTTGTGGAGGAAATCAAAAAAAACATGCAGGTCATAGGCATATGCGATACGTGTCCTGGATGAAGTCCTTGGCTCGATCCCCCGGAAAAAATCCCCGCAAAAGGGCGGTAAGTCCTTAATCAAATGGCGAAGCTTTAATATATTTTCCCTGTCTATCTGTTCATGATAGGATAAATTACTCATATTATAAGAACCTCCTTTCACCAGGAACGATTATCTGACATTACTGGTCTGTTTTATATTCTAGCCTTATAAATCATTGATTGTCAATTATTATTTAGAATATAATATTAAATGTTGGTTTGTTGAGGGCAGGAGAGGAGAATGGATTGATTTTTCGCGGTTTAGTTTACATAAATATTTTATGTAAACTGTTGTATGAAATTGTCAACAATCATGAATGAAGGGCGGAAGAGAAGGAGTTTGATTAATTGTGATAGGGTATATTATGGATTTTATCAATTATGCCCTTGATTCAATTACGATTTGGTTCCTATGAGAGTAAAAGAGAAATTGCAGCCGGCCATATAACTACATTGATTTGTTAATTATTTAACATATTTGAAAATATAATTATTTCTATACACAAAAACCTTATATAAAAAGCATAAAGCTTGTACAATAAGGAATCGATCAGAAACCAGGAGATATTGAAGATGCTCCTGGATATAATTATAATGGATATAATATATAAAAGGAAATACTCAGCGATACCTGGCCAAGTTCCAATGGATACCTGGCAGGATTGTGTTTCGGATGCTGTATGAGCAAGTGTTAGGGGAAGAGACTATTTATTATTGTACATATGGCGATTCGGCTGAAATGACTGTAATTTAAGATGTTATCGGGATATCGTTGCGTTTATGCGACATTGCGGCATTATTCCTTTCAACTATTCGTTAAACGGTTCAATGTTTCGCGAAAACGAATTGCAGTGGTAGTTGCAATGTGTGCGACATTCATTTTCCCGTAGGAGCACACATGTCTGCAACTATTTGCGAAACAGTAGTTTAACGAGATAGTTGTAATCTATATCAACTACCCAATTCACCCATTGCCATTTTATATAATGATTTATTCATACGATTTAAACCATTCTCCAAGTTATCTTCCACAAACTCAAGACTTCCACCATCAGACAGGATGACAGCAGCGAGAGTGGGCATAACTTGTCTTTTTATCCAAGTCTTTTTTTCGTCCATGGTCTTTTCATATTTGGGGACGGTTATTTTAAGGGAAGATATTCCATCCATAAAATCTGCCCAAACAGGATATGTAGTACAGCGTGAACGATTAATATCATCAAGTTCAACCATCCGCATGTAATGTCCAAGGACACCAACAGCAACCGCGCCTAGAGGGATTCCAGACGTAAGCATTTTAGATACGCTAACCGCCCGGTCATTCTTTAACTCAAGCTCCCAGCGTACCCAGGAATTATCGATATGAGTACCAGAAACGGACAGCTTTCGATTACGTTCCAACTGCTTATCGTATACCCTCAGAAATATGTCACTAGTACGACTACCGAAGTACACTGTATGGCCTGTTTTCCTACCTGAAACCTCAGATTCAACCACGTTGCGCATGTTGCGGAATTTTGAAACAATCTGGGCATTCCCATACAGACCACACACATCATCTGTGGTAAAGTAATTACAGCCGATATCATCTATTGCTACATCAATCCTAGTAACATGACCATTGTCCCGTATACGTTCCAGGAGAGCCACCATAAACGTACTATCAAAATCTATATCATACCCTTCACCAAACGGGGTATTTACTTTCAACGTTTCCGAAAAGCTGCGAACAAACTCGCCTATGGCAGAGCCAGCCACATCTACATGTATCCCCATGTCTGAATTGCCATCACAGAGTACACTAAGCGAGTAGCCGTTAAGCCTAAACATTGTTTTATAACCGCGTGCACCTTTCGGCATCCGTGTGAAATCATCCATCACGTAACCGAACATATCCAGCACATCCACCACATCAGCCGTTGACGTGACCGTAAACGACAGCCAATCAACAGATACAATCAACCCGTTATCCAGGGTTATTAAGTTTCCTTCCATTTCAACCCCCACTGTATTTAGTACCCCCGTATTACCCTACGGGGGTTTTACAAGCCATCCCTAGCCAGGGATAACACAACGTAGATAAACCACGTAATGACGAATCAAAACCGCTGGCTGGCCTGGCACTTAGAGTGAACAAGGAAATGCGGATATTGTCCGCAAAAAGGGGCTGGCTGAACCAGGATAGAACAACCAGCTAAAGGAGAAATGCAAAAAACCAATTACTGCTTACAGATAGCCAAATCACACACATAGCCACGGTTATTATATTCAACGTCAACCATTGTACCCGGACGAATATCAGCAACAGCCTTAATATTCAGGTTATCACTAACAAAGATAGAAGAAACAGATTCCCCTTCTACCTGGGCATCCTTGAAAGAGGAATGAAGCGTTACCCCCTTTACCGGATTACCAGTTTTACGGCTTACATAATCAACAGACTGAATACCTAATACTTTAACTTTCATAATAAACCTTCCTTTCAATATTCTATTTTCAACGTACCGTCCAGGGCGTTTCCATCAACCTGGAAGGGCAGTATCTCTGCCTAAATACAACCGTCAATTTCTCAATAGCCATTGACAAACAAACCGCTTAAACATGTAAAACAGATATTTTGGCGGGTCTATCCAAACCCAAACTCTATGTAACCTTCACTCAGCTTTTATACGGACTTGTGACCGTTATCCAATAGGGCAGTAGCTTTAAAGGGGAAGGGGCTAGGCCCCTTACTCAATATCTGTTTCGTCTAAAAATAACACTTTTTTTAATCTGTTAAAAGCACATGCAATCCCCAATACATCATCAGGCGCATTCATACCCTGCATCACATAAGTCATATAATTATCCATTGCTTCATCATACATTTTGTCAAAAATTGCTTTCTCTTTCTTTGTCATCATTTTCCCCTTTCAAAACGTTAATTCATTTGTTATACTTATTTTGATGAAAGTCCCATTCTCACTACTACATTGTATGTTCTTGTTGCTATGGGACTTATTAACTTTGTAACTATAATATAGCACACTTGTGACATAGTGTATATTGGCACTTGTGACAAAGTGTATATTAATTTTTTGTGCACTTGTGACACAGTGTATAAGAGGAAACCAAAATGGGAGATTTCAACAAACAAAAGTATGATAATCAATACGCAAAAGAAAATTACGACCGATGTATATTTAATGTTCCCAAAGGCCAGAAAGCCGTGATAGAAGCCCACTGGAAAAAACTAGGATATAAATCACTTAACGCCTATGTAAATGACTTGATAACAAAGGACATGACTACAAGAAAATAAAATTCCTTCCCCAGCAATTCCATACAGTTGCAGGGGGGGGGGTATATTTTGACGATTTTTTTGCGGATTATTTACGCAACACTAATGTGGAAATATACGGCACACGTATGTGTAATTGGTATACTTATAATCATCATAAAGGCCATATACAGAAGCCTAAACAAAAAAGACTAGACAGCCCCGGACCCCGGCAAAGCCTGGGGATCCGGATGCTCACACTCAATTACTCAATCCCTAAAAACGGTATCTTACGAAGTATGAACATAGTAAACTTCCACACATGTTCAAAGTTGACGACAATCAGCAGGACAGGCAGAAGTATCTTTACCATGGACATATCTATAAATACCCCCATGATGCCAACGGCCCCCTGTAAACAGGAAAATAATTCATCAATCACAGACATAACCGCGTCTGGTAAATCTGGCAGATTAATCCAGCCAAAGACCAACTGTAGGAGAGTAGATACAAGGTCAAAAACAGCCTGTAAAATCAATTTCTTAGCACCTCCTCAAATTTTCTATGCATTAAGGAGAGGAGAGCACCTATCATGATTAAATTGCCTACAAAGTACAGCTTATCCTGTATGCCCTTACCCCAATCCGTATTTAAAAAATCAAACTGGACTATCTGACCTGGTATAATGACAGTACCATCCACCCACTTAAATTCCGGGAAAGGAATACCAGCGGATGCAGTCCCGGCAGATGCATACATATCAGCCATACGTACCAATAAATCAACCGGGAGCATAAGAAACCCAAGCCTGTCATTAAAAAATTGATACATGCCATCAAACCAGGTTTTAAAATAATCATCTGAGGGGATGAATAACGATTTCAACCCCTCAATGATAAAATTACCATGCTTTTCTATTGCGCCTGTTACCTTATCCGTATTAGCGTCATCAGCAGTTATAATATCATCTGTGTTCGTCCGGTCAGCTTCCAATTGTTCGGTATGCTGAGTATTCATTTTGTTATATAGGTTTGTAAATTCCCCGGCAAGCTGATTCCAAAAGGCCGTAAGCTGGCTTGATATAGTCTGTGTCACGTTGACTATCTGGTCAATGATTGTATCCTGTTTTTCAACCATCTGTGCCGTGTTATCCGCAACAACGTCCGAAGAATCATAGCCAGTATTACCAGACACAGGAATGTCAGCATTGTTTTTAAAATAGAAATCAAAAGATAAATCCGATATATCAAACGTTGTGTTAACACCTTTTTTTAAGGCTAAACCAATATTAACACGGATAGAAGTACGAGTTAATTTTACATTACCTTTAACAACATAAGATTCCCCTGTATTGGTATATGACAACCCAGTTGTCGCAAAATTTGATTCCGTTACATTTTGTGCAGATTCATACACCTCACAAAAGCCAGAAGTTACATATTCACCAAAATCCATATTACCCTGTAAGAATGTTGCCGTAACACCATAAGTAGCACTTGTTTTAGGTAAACCAGACTTATACACTTGCGCATACAATAAATCAGGATAATAACCAGATGCAGGAGGACTAAATCTATAAAACCCACCTGTATATACAGCATTCACCCACTTTAATGTACCAGCAGAATTACGATACCGGACACGGTACACATAATCCGTACCATATACAAGACCATCACCAGACGACAAGAGCATAGGGGCATTCAGGTCGTCAAATGCATCAGATTCCATATATTCATCTTTCATCATTGCACTACTTGATGAAGCAACCCTGACAGCATCACTTCTAGATGCGGTATCTGCCCACGAAGAAAAAGGCATGGACAAGGTTAAACAAAAGAGTAAGCACCAGCACAAACAGACACGCATAAACCGCATATGTATAAACACCCCCATTCATTGACGGGTATAAATCACCGACATTGCTATATACCAGATAACCATTTGTTGTCAGTTTAAAGCTTCCCTCATTACCAGATTCCAGCTTCCAAACATTATAGTTATTAGTACGATAGTAGCGGATGTATTTTAAATCATCCCCACTAAATACATTACCAGAAAGATTAATTGCATCACCATATACCATACGGTATTCATAATCATCCACCCTAAAAAATACGTATTGTGTATCGTATGGAAGCTTCACCAACATATCCTTAAAATACTGCAAATATGTAGTGGATATGGTGCCATCATCAGGGGACGGATACACAGATGCAGGGGCCACACTGTTAAATGTAAGGATATTCTTGACAGTCTTATCCGCACTTGATTTTGTTGCAACTGATGGAGAAGCAACATCCCAATCATCATCTGATAAATCTTCCTCCTCATTCAATTCAGGATACATGATAGACATGATTTCTTGATATTGGTCAAAATCTATATCATCATCTGAAATAGAAGATAGCCAGCCATTTACATTAGGAATCGAACCCTCAGAGCGTTCCGTATTAACCGTCTGATTTTCCGCAGTAAGCGTATAGTCATCCGCAAAAACGTCCATACTCCCAAAAGCAGAAAGAACCACAGTATATAATATAACATGTTTCCACCTCATCATATTTCCACATGACCCTTAAAGGCCATTCCCAAGAACATAGTTACCAAACGCTGACCTAAAGCGAACACCACCGCATAAGGGATAGACGCCGAAACCACATCCGCAAACAGATTAATTGCTTCCTGTACCATCAGGATAACCTCCTTCCCTGCCATTCCTTTTTGTAACGTCTCATTTTTGCATATGTATCATAGCTGTCATACAATTCGGGCCTGTGGAACCAAAAGAACCGCTTGACCGATTCCGTGATAAGCTTCCCATCCTTTTCCGTGGACTTTGCCCCATCAATCAGAGTATTAATCTGCAACAGCCGGCAGAAGTTGGAACAGAGCACCACATTCCTAATCTGCTCCCGAAACGGTTTCGCAAGTCTGCCATATACCTGTGACGTGCCTATGATATGTTTCCTTTGTTTCCGTTGCTGGCTTACCTCTATCATGACCTCAATATCTATATTCTTTGATTCCAGACTATTAAATTCCAGATGGATTTCATCAATCAAATATATAACACCATAGTAACCGTTTTCCAGATTTTTAAGACATTCCAGACCATCATATTCAATCACCTCAGTAGCAGGAGAGAGGCCACTAATCTGAACATTCGTGCACAGGATAGCCCTGGGATATTCCTCACATAACCGCCTGACATACTGAACGGCTGAAAGAGTTTTACCTGACCCTTGTTCCCCACAAAAAACTAGAAGCCCCTCAGGCCGAAAATAACCCGGATGCGTTTTGAAAAAGTCATGATTATGCTTAACCACACGGGCTACATTTACAGGATTAAGACTACCGTCCAAAAGATTCAATTCCATACATAGTTCCTTTCAAAAAAAGGGGGCCTGACCATAGAAGGAAAGGCCCCTGGGGACATTAGATAGACATACGACCCTTACGAAATGCAGACATAAGGGAACGGATACCTTTACGGACACCCCACCAGGTAAACACAATACCAATACCAGCCGCCACAAATGTAGCAAGTGCGCCCATGATGGTACTAATTGAAATCTGAGCCGTAAGAGCGGAAATAACCGCTGACCAGTCAGTCGGAGAAGCCGGAGTAACCTCAGCCGCAAAGGCAGGAACTGCAAGGCCCACAGACACCAGACCGGAAGCAACCGGCAATGCGCCATACTTCCTCACAGAGTTTAAAAGTTCCATACAAAAACCTCCTTATTTATATTACAACCAAGCCACCAGAAAGCAGTGACCGGATTGTTTACAAAACATTGATTCAATTGTAATCAAATGGATTTAATTATAGATATAGATAAGATAGATAATAAGAACATATGTTCGTATCCTTCCAACTATTCGTTAAACTAGACTTTCGCGAATAGTTTGAGGTGTACCCCATGTCTGCTGCAAAGCTGCGTAAAATCCTTTCATTGAGTTTTTCCCTGGTTATTGTCCTTTTATTTCCTCTGACCATTTATGCGTCAACCGCTACTTCTTCTGAAGCACGACCCTTAGGGATCCATTTGGTTTTTTCAGATAATACTGCTGTAAAAACTCACCATATGGTCCGCTTCTTCGGACAAAGGCGGTTTCCGCATTACAGGCAAGTGTATTGCGCCTGTTTCATATCCTCCCCGTAGACCGCATCAATCTCCTTCACAAATATGGACTCCTTCCCCTTTAAAGTCACAACAATTCAGGGCAAACACGGCACAGATTTCAATGGAAAGCTGGTTATACATTCTGGATTCAATGATTGATTTGCGGGCAGGCAGCCTGGATTGACATTTACTTCCAAATGTGTAATGATATAAATTAACCGGAAAGGCAGGAAAGAAATCAAATGAGAACTGAACAGGAAATGCTTGATTTGATAATAGGTACCGCAAAAAATGATGAACGAATACGGGCCGTTTATATGAACGGCTCCAGAACAAATAAGAATATTAAGAAAGACATTTTTCAAGATTATGATATTGTATATGTGGTTCATCAGACAAAGCCTTTTTATGAAGACAAAAACTGGATTGACCTATTCGGAGAAAGGCTGTTTATGCAATGTCCGGAAGAAGTTGACATATGTATGGGGATGGAGGTTGATCTTAATAAGTGCTTCGGGTGGCTGATACAGTTCAAAGACGGAAACAGACTTGATCTGCATGTTATTCCCATTGAAGAAGTAAATATTGGGGAAGATAAATTATGTATGATCCTGTTGGATAAAGATGGTATTTTACCAAAAATCCCTGAACCGTCAGATGAGGATTACCGGATCAGGAAACCAAGCCAAGATGAATTTTGGGCCTGCTGTAATGAGTTTTGGTGGTGCCTGAATAATATCGCCAAAGGCTTGTGGCGTGAAGAAATACCCTATGTACATAAAATGTTTTATGATGGCAGCCATCCACAGTTAGTAAAATTGTTAAATTGGAAAGTGGGTTATGAAACAAATTTCCAGGTTTCAACAGGAAAGGCGTCAAAAAACTTAAAAGCATATTTACCGGAAGAAATATGGGATAGATTTTTAAAAACATATATCAATGGCAACATAGATGATATTTGGCGTTCTGTGTTCATAATGTGCGACCTGTTTCATGATACTGCATTTGAGTTAGAGAGAAAGTGGGGACACACCTATCATGTAGAAGAAGCAAACGCAAGTTACGGTTTCTTAAAGCATATACAGTCTCTTCCCAAAAATGCAACAACAATTTTTGACAAAGTTTAACCAATCGGGGCTGAATGCGCAGTATCGAGCAGGGCTGCCGCTCTATGACGAGAAATTAATCATTTTGCTGCAGCCCCTTTAAGGCCCTTAACCGCACATATCCATTACTCCAATGTATCATCCCTCAGTGCCTCAGACAGACTGCACTTCATGACTTTCTTCCCCCCAAGATAATAGGCCAGTGCCACAAAACCAGCCATTATCAGGCAGAAGGCCAGAATGGGACCAACGGGGGCTTTGGCTATAAACTCCATCGGGTCCAGATAGCTTGCTTTTATCATAACCCCCACTGCTGCAACAGTAAGGGGAATGGTAATAAGAATTGGGCGTCCTGCAATCACCGCTGCCTCAATACAGAATATCTTTCTGATTCCTGCCGGAGTCATGCCTATGGATAAATACTGGGCAAATTCCCGCTTTCTTTGGCGCAGAAAACCTAAGGTGTTGGAAAACACATTGGCGATTCCGATCAATGCAAGGATGAAACACAGCCCGCCTATGACAAGCTGATATCCGAATATCATGATATCATTTGTAATCTTTTCCTGGATCCGGTTCTCAATTTCAATATCATATATGCCGCCCAGCAGGCAGAGTACGTCCTCTTCCAGGGCGTCCAGTTCCTCCAGCGAAGCTCCCTCTTCAGATAATATACGGATCCATGTATCCTGCTGTGTCCCCTCTATGTCCCCGGATATCTCTTTCCATAAAGACAAAGGGATAAACTGTACTAATGCATAGTCATCGTACTCTTCCCTCAGATCAGGCGCTTTTTGAGTATAAGCTGTCACAGGGACCTCTGCTTTACTCTCCTCCCCTGCGCTTTCCAGGAGAATCCTGCTGCGGTCTTCTGCAATATAGGGAACATATCTGGGATACCGGAAATTGCTGTTTAGGCTGTCCCATATCCTGTTTAAAATAATGGTTCCGTCAAGTCTGGGCAAAACACCAATCTGTTTGCAGTAATCTGTAAATCCTGCGTCATCCAGCACAACAATTGGGGCCTTTACGGTCCATGGACCCTGCTGGCCGGTAACCGCACTAAGACCTCCTATTGCAGCCAGTTCCGGACTTTGATTCCCTTCAGAAACAGAGCAGAAAGCCTCTGATTTCTGATACACGATCAGATCACGCACCCCTTTAAGACTGCGCAGTTGGCCGGACAGTCCAAAGGTTTCAATCTCCGTATCCTTTAAAGTGACCATAATATCCCAGTCATCCTGGTATCTCTCAAAATAAGTATATTCCGTGCTGATATTTGAAAGGGCAAAAAAACACAGGATCAATGTAAAGCCCAAAAAAGAAAGGGTAAGGGATATTGTGGAGGTATACATGGATCTCCTCCTGGCTTTCAGGGAATTTCCTGCAAGTTCTCCCTCTATTCCAAACAAAAAACGCAGGACAGGGGAATGTATCTCCTTTCTGGGTTTCAATTCTCCCGTATATCGGATGGCTTCCAATGGGGTCAGCCTGCTCAACTTTCTTGCCGGCAGCCAGGCTGAGCATAACACAGTCATAACAGATGACAGGATCGTCCATGCAAATACAAGAGGATGATATTGAAAGGCAGATTCATGCCTGCCCGGAAGATCTGCCCCTATCCATTGAATCGCCTGACTCACCCCGTAGCTTAGGCCGGTTCCCGCCAGGCTGCCAAGCAGGATTGGTATCAGGCTAAGCGTCATTGCTTCCTGTATCAGACAGGTCCGTATCTGTTCCGGTGTTGCCCCAATGCTGGAAAAGATACCAAGCTGATGGATCCTTCCATTCATGGAAATTGCAAAAGAATTACGGATGATCAGTATCAGGGAAACGGACACAAGCAGGAGGATAACCAGGTAAAATGTCATTAAAAGCGGCGGGTTCCTCTCCTGGGGATCATGGATCAGATATCTGGACAAAAGCAGTTCATGAAAGGAAGCCACATCCTCCTCCAGACCTAGCTTTTCTGTGATCAGGGGCATATCCTTATAAATATTTCTTACATTTTCAAAGTAAATGTCAACAACCGTCTCCTGTTCCCCGGACAATCCATTATTAATAACCGCTGTTTTAACATTGCTGAAATTCTGAATGGTGATCAGATCCTCCTCATTGATCCCGGCAGTAATGCGGCCCTGCCAATCCCCTTCTTCCAGGATGATCCCCTCAACCTCGTATACTCAAAAGCCATAAAACAGGCTGCACAGAAACGAAAGGAATAACGCGGCAATAAAAGCAGCCGCAATAATGGATATGCTGGAAGCACGATTGTTCTTAATATAACTCCTTGAGTAATCCTTCCACATATTCCTATCCCCTCCTCCGGTCGCTGATAACACGCCCGTCCTCAATGGTTATGACGCGTCCGGCTTCCAGCGCAATCCCCTCATCATGGGTAATCAACAAAATAGTCTGGTTCAGGCTGCGGTTGGATCGCTTAAGCATGTCCATGATTTCTTTGGAGTTCTTCCTATCCAGATTGCCCGTTGGCTCATCAGCCAGCAACAGAGCCGGGCGGTAGATTAAAGAACGGGCAATGGCGGTCCTCTGCTGCTGCCCTCCGGATAATTGGACAGGCAGTGATTCCAATTGATCCGATATGCCCAATGCGTTTACTACCTGTTCAAAATGCTCCTGGTTTGGTTTCCTTTTGTCCAACAGAAGGGGCATCAAAATATTCTGTCTGACGGTCAGGGTTGGGATCAGATTATAAAACTGATAAACCAACCCCACCTTTCTGCGCCGGAACATGGCGGATTGGGTGGGATTCAGAGTGGAAATATCAATCCCCTCGATCATTATTCTTCCCTCGGAAGGTTTATCTACACTTCCAATCAGATGCAGCAGCGTGGATTTACCTGAACCGGATGCGCCTACAATAGCGACAAACTCCCCTTTGTTTACTGAGAGGTCAATCCTGTCCAGGGCAATTACCTTGTTACTGCCATAACCATATATCTTGCTTAAATTCTCACATTTTAGGATTTCCAAAGGGCTCGCTCCTTTTCCTGTTATTTTTCTTCCATTATAACAGGCCAAAGTGACTGGTCAGTGACTGTAGAACCGGATTTCAAACATTCCTCCGGCCCCTGGATGATTGCCAGCCCGGATCGTTCCATTCTGGCGTTGGATGATCTCTTTGGACAGGGCAAGGCCAAGGCCGATTCCGCCTTTTGCTGCATTTTTTCCCTGATAAAACCGTTCAAAAAGATGAGGCGTGTCCTCTGCGGCAAATCCATCGCCTTCATCCCATATCATAATTTCCGTGTACAGCAGATTTTGTGAATAGGTACAGTAAACACTTCCCCCAACAGGCGTATACTCAGCGCAGTTCTTTATCAGGTTCATAATCGCTTCCATGGTCCAGTCCAGATCAGCGGTAATCTCCATTTTGCCGTTTTCAGGAATTTGAACAGAGACTTCTGATTCTCTTAATACCTCCTGTAAATTATCGGCAGCAAGATTAAGCAAAGTAAAGACATCCACTGATTCCTTTTCCAATGAAAGGGTGCCTGCGTCAAGGCGTGCCAGGAGAAGCAGCGCCTCCTCCAGATAAACCAGCCGGCTCAGCTGCTTTTGTATCTGATCCGGCTGATCCATGGACGGATGCTTTTTCATCATCTGGGCGGACAGGGAAATGGCTGTCACCGGTGTTTTAAGCTGATGGGCAATATTGGACAGATTATCTGCAAAAGCTGCCTTCTCCTGAATGGCGGCTTCCCTTGTCTGATACAGCATAGTCACTGTCTTATATAGTTCATCCTGCAATTGAGAAAATCCGTCCTCCCTTGCTTCCAGGGCAAGGCATGAATTTCCCGTATTCACCCTCTCAAGATACTCTGTCAATGCTTTTATGCGCAAAGACTCCTTACGGCGCCAGTGCCAGGCGGCAAACAGGAACAGACCACCGGAGACCGCAAAGCCGGTAACGGAAAACAATATGCCGTATTGATATTCACTGCTCAGAAAATCCCATGACCTGTAGCCATAATCCAACAGTACATTTCCATCCTCCTCTGGTCCGGAATGCATTTTAAATTTTTTCAGGGATGACAGTACAGCCTTCTCCATCTCCGGATGTGCCCTTAGGATTTCACTGCAGACACTGCTTAAACCATGAAATTGGATGCGGCTATACATCCCTGTCATCAGCACGGCGGTGACCGATGATGCAAAAAGGCTGACCGCAAGGACAATTGCAAGGAACATTCCTCCACTCTTCCGGCGGCTCATATGGTGTCCTCCATGCGGTATCCAAAGCTTCTCACCGTCTTCAGGCAGGAGGGCTGATTTAGTTTTTCTCGCAGGCGTTTAATGGTAACCGTAAGCGTATTATCATTTACATAGCTTCCATTGATATCCCACACCTGCTCCAACAATTTATCCCTGGGAACAGTCCTCCCTCTATTCTGCATTAAAAGCAATAATACCTGGTATTCCTGCTGGCTTAGGGCAATTTCCTCACCCCTGCAAAAAACCCTCATGCCATTCCTGTCAATTGAAATATTATCACAGGACAGATACTGCGCTGATACATTTCCCGCTCTGCGCAGCAGGGCACATATACGGGAATACAAAACATCCAGATCAAAGGGCTTCACAACATAATCATCAGCGCCGTTTTGGAAACCGGAGATCATGTTATGAGAACCACCGCGGACAGTGAGGAACATCACCGGCAGGTTCTCCCACCTGGAACGGATCCAGCGGCAAAGAACATCCCCCTGGCCATCCGGCATATTCCAGTCTAACAGAATCAGCGATGGCACATGTTTCATAAGCGCCTGCCTGGCCGCTTCCACTGTTGTATAAATCAAGACATGAAAGCTTTGTTCCTCCAGATATTCCTTAACCGTGTTCCCAATGAACTCATCATCTTCCACATAATAAACTTCAATCATCCCTGTCTTCTCCCACTAAAACCAACATCCAATCTATCAATGTATTCCTCAACCAATCCCAAGTATTTCCAGTAATTCATCATGGGGACGATCTGCCTCTGCCTGGAACACCGCAATATGATTCAGGTCCCCGCTCCTGTCTGTAAATACAGGAAATAAAAAACCGCATTCCGGCTTTGTTGGTTCATACTCTCCTGCCATTGGACAAACAGCACAGATCATATATTCAAACACCTCCTCGGATTCCCATAGCCGTTCCCTGTCCGATGTCTTAGCAGGGATATCATAACGGTCATGGAAGACCAGGATGGCGTAGGCTGAATTTGTTTTATAATTTTCCATGACAACATCATAAAATGTATCCATCAGGGCGTCATTCTTTAAGCCGCATTCATTCATCGCCATGAGCAGCTGCCACATGCTCCCGGGCTTTCGAGCGCCTTCACGGAATTCATATTTTTTCAGGTTCACATTTGTTGGTGAAAAAGGGATCTCCTTTGCCAGTTTCAGTTTTTTCGTTCTCTCAGGTGCAGACAGTTTCAGGAAATTCGTATTAAAACTCCCCTCAAAATCCCCATCCCTGTCCACATAACATCCTGCAATCCTTGTAAATGATGTCCGTGAAAGGGTCATCCGCCTTGTCAGCTCCAGCATATCCTCTCTGTTTATCATTGTCTGTCATTTACCTTTCTGTGATTTTATCAGTTTTCCATTGGAATGCTCCATTCAAACCGTTTTGCCTTTGGAAATACCATGAAACATTATAACAAATACAGCTACAAATACAATATTAAAAAAATACAGTATTATAAATCCAATACCAAAAAGAATCCGGCCCTCCCAAAACCATAAGGTTCCATGAGACAGCCGGATTCTCCTCTGCTTTCATTTATGCGGTATTGGTTGATCACAGATCATAATACCGCTGGAATTCTGCCGGATGGGGGATCAGGGACAGTTCCCCGCTCTCCTCCCGTTTGTTCTTAAGCCATATCCGGATCAGACGTTCCGGGAACACCCCGCCGGCTGTCAGATACCCATGGTCCGCCTCCAGGGCATCCAGCGCCTCATCCAATGTTTTGGGCAGGGATTGGATCTTTGATTTTTCCTCCTCGGACAGCTCATAAAGATTACAGTCAAAGGGCCCCCAGCCGTTGGCCTGGGGATCAATCTGATTCTTGATCCCGTCAAGGCCGGCCATCAGGATCGCCGCATAGGCATAATATGGATTCGCTGTTGCGTCCGGATTCCTCAGTTCAAACCGTTTTGCCTTGGGTGTTTTGGCATATGCCGGAATCCTGATCACAGCGCTTCGGTTGGATGTGGCGTATCCAATGGTCACCGGCGCCTCGTATCCGGGCACAAGGCGTTTGAATGAGTTTGTGGAAGGATTGGTAAATGCACAGAGGGACGGGACATGCTTTAAAAAACCTCCCATAAAATAATGGGCTGTTCTGCTCAGGCCGGAATATCCATTCTCATCATAAAAAACCGGCTCCCCGTCTTTCATCAGCAGCATGTGCACATGCATTCCGTTGCCCGCCTCTTTATAAATGGGTTTCGGCATAAAGGTGGCTGTCCTTCCATCCTGGACAGCCGCGTTGTGGACCACGTACTTGATGATCATGGTCTTATCCGCCATGTCTACCATATCGCCCAGCTCCACCTCGATTTCCATCTGTCCTGAGCCGCCCACTTCATGGTGATGATATTTTACATCCACGCCCCAGTCCTGGAGCATCATGCACATCCTGCTCCTTAAGTTATAAGCCACATCCTGAGGCGCCGCAATATGGTATCCTCCGCTCCCGGGAACCTGAAAACCCTTGTTGTCAAACGTCTCCTTCCCGCTGTTCCAGGCCGCCTGTCTGGTATCCACGGTAAAGGCCATACGCTGCGGTTCCACCATATAGCTGATATTGTCAAACAGATGGAATTCAAATTCCGGCCCGATCAGCATCCGATCCGCGATCCCCTGTTCCTTCATGTACTCAATGGCTCTCAGGCTTACATTTCTGGGATACTGGTCAAACGGGCGGTTTTCCTTACCGATGACACATGCGTCCCCGCACATGGTCAGGGTAGGGACCTCTGTAAATGGATCCACCACCGCGGTATCCGGGTCCGGTATGAACACCATATCACTCTTTTCCACCGGAGCATATCCATAATTGGATCCGTCAAACCCAATTCCCTGTGTAAAGATCTCCTCGTCAAACCGTTCCACCGGAATCGTGATGTGCCTCCACCGTCCATTTAGGTCCGTCATCTTGAAATCAATCATCTTGATTCCCTTTTCTTTGCAAATACGCAATACATCTGCACTCCTTGACATGTTTTCCCCTCTCAATTACTGCCCTCATAAAAAAGACATGATAACAAATTTACTTTGTTATGTAGATTCTACCATATTTTTGTAAAATAATCGCCCTTAAAATGTTTATTTCTGCAGAATATCCCAGGATCAGGGTTCAATCCCCAGAAATTGTCACGCAATTATCTGTTGCGCAGAGATAAAAGAAGCACCAGCCATTGCGGCTGGTGCAGTGTAAAGCAAACGGTGTAAGGCAAACCTTATCTAAATCCCTGTTTTTATTTGAGGAGGTCCTCTTTTTTATTAAGGATGGCTTCCACCGCTGCGCAGGCCGGACAATCACAAAACTTTGCCCCGGCAGCCTTGATCTCCTTTGCATGTGCTGCAACATCCTTCGCTTTATCAGACCCAAAAACCTGGCTGCCTGCATCAGATTCCGCAAAACCAATCAGACCGTCAATAGGCATGATATCCGCTTCCAGCTCATCTATGTATTTCTTTGTTTCTGCAGCTTCATTTTCAGTTCCAACAGCATCCAACCAGGCTTTAGCCGCTGCCTTTGTCTCACTGTTACATGTTGGCGCATCAATTAATTCGTGTGTCTTTTCAACAACATAGCTTAATACTTCTTTACCCATAATTGGCATACCCTCTTTCTTCTGAAATTTACCTATATTTTACCATAATTATCAGGCTTTTGCAATTTGAAACGCAGAATAATCATATATAATACAGAAGGGTTCTCACATTGGTTTCAGGTTTTTGTTAAGCCGGTCCACCATCCATGCCGTCCTCTTCTCACGTCCGGCATCTGTTTTCGCATCAAAGTAGGCCCTGGTATATGTTTTCTTAACCGACTGTGACATGGCAAGAAAATTAGTATGGGCAGGCTCATATCCCTTTAACAGGTCTGTCACCGCAGCGATCTGATCCTCTGTGACAGCCGGGGGCTTTGGGGCATCCCACCGGCCGTTTTTTCTGGCTTCTTCTATTTTTTTCCTGCCATGGTCAGTCATGATCCCCTGTTTTTCAAGCTTTTCCGCCAATGCTTTATTTTTCTCCGACCACTTGCTGTTTTCCCTGCGCAGGGAGAAGTATTTTTTATAGGTTTTGTCATCCATACTCTGCATCTGTCCATCGATCCATCCAAAACAGAGCGCTTCCTCAAGGGCTTCGCCTGCCTTCAGCGTCTTTGGTCCGCCTGCTTTTCCAAAGAGCAGCCAAACCCCTTCATTTGACAGGCAGTTTTCATGCAGCCATGCACGAAACTCCTCCCTGTCTGAAAACACCATCCTATCATTCACTTTGTTTACCTCCTCTGCCCTTGTCCACTGAGGGTACCATAAAAACAGTACAAAAATGGACGCCTTACAGGCCGTCTTCAGTCCAACAACCGTGTCCGTAAGCTGCGTCCATTCATTCTTAATTTCACCTTAGAAGCGGGAGGATCCCCCTCAGGACATGGAAGCCTTAAGAGCCAGATCCAGATCCTCTATAATATCATCTATGTTTTCCAGTCCCACGGAAAAACGGATCATTCCCCCATTAATTCCGGCAGCAGCCAGCTGTTCATCGGTCAGCTGCCTGTGTGTCTCGCTGGCTGGGTGAAGGACACAGGTCCTTATGTCCGCCACATGCACTTCGTTGGAAGCCAGTTTCAGGGAATCCATGAATTTTGCCGCTGCAGGCCTGCCGCCCTTCATGATAAATGAAATAACACCGCTGCATCCCTTTAAGTATTTCTTTGCAAGCTCGTAATCGCGGTTGCCGGGAAGTCCCGGATACAGAACACTTTCCACGGCATCGGACTCCTCCAGGTGCTTTGCCACTGTCATTGCATTCTCACAATACTGTTTCATGCGCACAGGCAGTGTCTCAAGGCCAAGATTCAGCAAAAACGCGGAATGGGCGGCCGGATATACGCCAAAGTCCCTCATTAGCTGCATCCGTGCCTTGATGATATACGCCATGTTTCCATAACTGTCCGTATAGGAGATCCCATGGTAGGATTCATCCGGCTCAGTGAGTTCCGGGAACTTGCCGTTTTTCCAGTCAAATTTGCCGCTGTCAACAATCACTCCGCCGATCTGTACAGCATGTCCATCCATATACTTGCTTGTGGAGTGGATCACAATGTCGGCGCCAAACGCAAAGGGCTTGCACAGGATAGGGGTGGCAAAGGTATTATCCACGATCAGAGGAACCCCCATCTCATGGGCAATGTTTGCAAACTTTTCAATATCAAATACCTTTAATGCCGGATTGGCAATGGTCTCGCCAAACACAAGTTTGGTATTGGGCTTAAAGGCAGCCTTGATCTCTTCATCCGAAGCATCATTGTTAACATAGATGCACTCAATTCCCAGCTTTTTAAGGGTAAAGGAGAACAGGTTAATGGTGCCTCCGTAAATCGTGGGAGTGCTGATGATGCTGTCCCCAACCGTACAGATATTGAGAATACTGAGAAGCGTGGCCGCCTGACCTGATGTGGTGCACATTGCCCCCACTCCGCCTTCCAGTTCAGCGATCTTCTGTTCCACTGCCATCACTGTGGGATTGCCAAACCGTGAATAGCAAAGTCCTTTGGTGGGATCATCAAAAATAGCAGCTACCTCTGCAGCAGAATCATATACATACGTGGTGCTCTGCACAATGGGCAGCACACGTGGCTCCCCATTTCCCGGGGTATAACCTGCATGTAAACACTTAGTTTCGTCTTTCATTTTACGTTTCTCCTTCTGTTGAACATATTAGTAAGCTTTAAACCTCAATACACATTATACAGTCTTTGCTGTCCGGATACAAGTTTTCCTGTTTCGGAACCTGTCCCGGAACCCGTTTCAGGATTAATATCAGATCCTGTACATGACCCTGTTCCTAAATTCCTGGGCTTTGCCGTCATTCCAGTCATGGACCGGCCTGTAATATCCGGCGATCCTGCTGTAGATATCTGCTTGGGCGCCGCATTTGGGACACACCTTCTGTCTGCCGGGCAGGTAACCGCAGGACTGGCAGATCGTATAAATGGGCGACAGCGTACAGTAAGGAATCGTATGCTCCGTGATCCCATGAAAGACCACATCCCTTGCCTTTCTCCAATCCTCAAGCTCCTGCTCCACATAGATGTGGAAAACAGTCCCCGTGGTGTAAAGGGGCTGTACCTCATCCTGGTTTGCCAGCGCCTCCTCCAATGGAATATCATGGTCTGCGGGAAGCTTTGTGCTGTTGGTGTAATACGGTGCGTTCCCCTCCCGGCCCCCTGTCCTGATCTCAGGGAAACGCTCCCTGTCAAGCCTGGCAAAACGGAACGTAGCCGACTCTGCCGGAGTTGCCTCCAGACCATAAAGGGTTCCGTATTCCAGCTGGTATCCGATCAGTTTTTCCCTCATATGGTTTAACACAGAGACAGCAAACTGTCTTGTCTTCTCCGACTCCATCCCTGCCCGCAGCCATGGGGCATTCAAACCTGCTTCATTCATGCCGATCACGCCAATGGATGAAAAATGGCTGTCAAAATCAGACAGGTAGCAGGCTGTATAAGGATAAAGGCCGTTCTTTAACAGATTGGAGACCACCCTTCTCTTTGTATCCAGGGAACGTGCTGCCAAATCCATCAGATGGTCCAGTCTTTCATAAAATTCCTTCCCGCTCCCGGACTGGAAAGCGATCCTTGGAAGGTTGATTGTCACCACGCCGATGGCTCCCGTGTGCTCCCCGTATCCGAAGAATCCTCCGGCCTTCCTGTGCAGCACATGGAGATCCGGCCGGGTTTCCTGGCAGGAGATTCTCACATCCTCCGGTACCAGGCCGCTTCTGGTATAGTTGATAAAATACGGTGTGCCGTATCGGGATGCCAGTGAAAACAAAAGCCGGTTCTGTTCCGTTTCGGACCAGTCAAAATCAGACGTCACCCCATAGGCCGGGATCGGATACTGGAACCCCTGGCCATTGGCATCGCCCTCCAGCATTGTTTCCAGAAAGGCTTTATTGACCATGTCCATCTCTTCCTGGCAGTCCCCGTATGTAAAATCCATCTGTTTCCCGCCTACAATGGCCCGTTCTCCCGCCATGTCCTTTGGCACCTTCAGATCCATGGAAATATGGGAAAACGGCGCCTGGGTCCCCCATCTGCTGGGGGTATTGACCCCGAAAACAAATGCTTCCATGCATTTTTTCACTTTATCATATGACAGGTTGTCTGATTTTACAAAAGGTGCCAGATAGGTATCAAAGGAGGAAAATGACTGGGAAGCCGCCCATTCATTCTGCATAATACCCAGGAAATTAACCATCTGGTTGCACAGGGTGGCCAGGTGTTTGGCCGGGGAGGCTGTGATCTTTCCCGTAATTCCCCCAAGGCCGTCCAGCAGCAGTTTTTTTAATGACCATCCGCAGCTGTAGCTGGTCAGCATGGACAGGTCATGGATATGGATATCCCCGTTGAGATGCGCATCGGAAACCTCTTTGTCATATATCTCCGTAAGCCAGTAATTCGCTGTCACCGCTCCTGAATTGTTCAGGATCAGCCCGCCCACGGAGTATGTTATGGTGGAGTTTTCTTTCACTCTCCAGTCCTCCACCTTCACATAGTTATCCACCACATCCTTATAATCCAAAGTGGTCTTTTCCAGATTCCTGATCTTCTCCCTCTGCTTTCTGTAAAGTATGTAAGCCTTTGCCACGTCCGTGTATCCCGCTTCCTCCAGGACCTTCTCCACACTGTCCTGGATATCCTCCACCGGGATCCGGCCGTCCTTCATCTTTCCCTGGAAATCGGAGGTCACCCGAATGGACAGCAGTTCAATGATATCATCCGTATATGATTTGCCGGTTGCCTTAAATGCCTTCTTGATCGCCACAGTGATCTTCTCCAACTGAAACTCCACGATTTCTCCGTCCCGCTTAACTACAAAAAACATATCCTGTTCCCTCCTCAAAAAGTTGTCCCTGTCCCGCCCCATTCATCATTCAAATGGCTGTATATAAAAATTCCCCATCACATCGCTGGAATTTATGACATTCACAAATGTGTCGGGATACTGCTCCCGGATCCTCTTTTTCATTTTCCGCACATCATTGTCCGACAGCACGGTATAGATCATATACTTCTTATGGGCCGTATATGAGCCGAATCCCTTCAATATGGTACTGCTGTGGTTTGTAAGCTCGAGCAGGTCGGCTGATACGTCCGCCGGATGGTCCGTGACAATGAGCAGAGTCTTCTTCTTATATTTTTTATAAAAGGTATTGATGATCTGTGTATTACAAAATTGGAAAATAATAGAATATAATGCTTTGTCCATGCCAAAGATTGCTCCTGAAACCAGGATGATCACCGCGCTGAACAACAGCATATAGTTAAATGTGGACACCTTATACTTGACGGACAGGGACATGGCTATAAAATCCGTCCCCCCTCCGCTGGCATTATGGTTAAGGATAAGGCTCATTCCCAATCCGTTGAGGATCCCTCCAAAAACAGAGATCAGCAGGATATCTCCCGTGATGGGTATGACCGGCAGCTCATCCACCAGAACCGACACTGTAAGCAGGCTGATGCAGGACAGGATTGTAAATTTCCTGCCCACCAGCCGGTAGGCAAATACAGCCGGTATTGCATTAAACAATACATTGAGCACAGTAAATGAGATCTTCACATCATAAAAAGTCAGGCCCACCCTCTGGATCAGTTTTGCCAACCCTGAGAAGCCTCCGGGCACCAGTTTTCCCTGCTCCACAAATGTATTCATGTTGACGGCCACAATCAGGCTCCCCAGCAGAATACACAGGAATGCGCCTGCATCCCTCCACTGCTTGTTTCGATCCGTCTTTTTCAGCTTTCCCTGAGTAAAATCTGAAACAATGTTATTCTCTTCCATGCATATCTCCTGCCCTGTTATCTGCCCTGTTATTTGTCTTGTTCCAGCTCATGCAGCAACCCCGCTTTTTTCAGGGCTTCAAAACTCTCCTCACTGATGGCATGCTCCAGCCTCCCGGCGTCAATATGCGCCTGTTCATGGGATATACCGGCATCCATGAGTACCTGCTCAAAAAAGCAGTGCATCTCAAACACCAGCTCGGCTTCCGCCTTGCCGCTGTCTGTCAGCTCAATCAAACCGGCAGGATCCTTTTTAATATATCCCTGCTCCTCCAGCTGCTTAACCGCAATGCAAACACTTGGTTTGGAAATTCCCATGTGCTGTGCGATGTCAATGGAGCGGACCGTGCCCTTATTGTTCTTTAAAATATAAATAACCTTTAGATATTCCTCTCGTGATGTGCTCAGTTTCATATAACCCCCTGCCTCCCTAATTAAATATGATCAGATCGATCAAGGATTGCTTTTATCCATTCTCTTTCTCCTCCCATAATTGTATCATATTACCACAACTGTTCAATCACTTTCTTCCTTGTTTTTACAGAAAAGCATCTGTGAATTGCATGAAAGTCTTTCGTGTGATACAATACCAAAGGATATTTTTAAGTCTGTTTAATCTGCGGACCAATACGGATTGAACAGACAATAATGGATTGATGGGAGATTTAACATGAAAAAACGGGAAGCGGTCTGGGAGTTCATCATGATTACATTTGCCACTGTTATTGTAGCTGCGGCAGTCTTCTTTTTTCTGATACCCAGCCATGTATCAGTGGGAAGCATATCCGGTCTGGCAATCGTGCTTGGGAATTTTATTCCCCTGAAGATTTCCGCCATCACCTTTGTACTGAACATTTTTCTTCTGATTCTGGGCTTCCTGTTCATCGGAAAAGAATTCGGATCAAAAACCGTATACACCTCCTTCCTGCTTCCGGTTGTGCTGGCTGTGTTTGAACTGATGTTTCCGGACAACCAGTCCGTTACCAATGACGCGTTTCTGGACATGCTCTGCTATATTTTTGTGGTGAGCATCGGTCTTGCCATGCTGTTTAACCGGAACGCCTCCTCAGGGGGACTGGACATAGTGGCAAAATTCCTGAACAAGTATCTGCACATGGAACTGGGCAAGGCCATGTCACTGGCCGGCATGTGCGTGGCCCTGTCCTCCGCCCTAGTTTATGATAAAAAGATCGTGGTGCTGAGTGTATTGGGAACTTATTTAAACGGAATTGCCCTGGACCATTTTATTTTTGGCTTTAATATCAGGAAACGTGTATGCATCATCTCCGAACACGAGGAAGAGATCAGGGAATTCATCCTCCATCATCTCCACAGCGGCGCGACCATCTATGAAGCCATTGGCGCCTATGACAAAAAGCCCAGAAGAGAGATCATTACAATTGTTGATAAAAGCGAGTACTCCATGCTGATGACATTTGTCTTAAAGACGGATAAGGATGCATTTGTGACAGTCTATACGGTAAATGAGATCATATACAGGCCCAAATGCTGATAAACGGCGCAGATATTCCCTTATCCGCTAAAGGTAGTTCCTCTTGTGTCACAGTTTCGCACTGCAGGCACTGCAAGGCAGAGGAATGAAGCCAGCAAAACCAGCGCTCCTGCAATCAGGAACCACTTTTCAACCCCGTATGTTTCCGCAAATACTCCTGAAACAGCCAAGCCCACCGGGCCGCTGATCAACTGTATGCTGCTGGACAATGACAGCACACGTCCCAGGTATCTTGCCTCAAAATTGCTTTGCAGCAGCGGTGTATAGATTCCCCAATAAAAAGGTCCGGACACCCCCATCAGCCAGGAACAGACAACAAACAGGGAAAATCCCCCTGGCGGAAGGACCCCTGAGACAAACAAGCTGAAACTCATCAACAGGAAGGAACCAATAATGGTATGGATCCTGTTTTTTGTTCCTCCCCACCTGGACAGGATCAGGGAGCCAAACAAAAGCCCCAGTGAAAACACGACCTCAACCAAACTTGCATGGGTGCTGGTCCCGTTAAAATAGGACATACTCATCAGAGGAAACAATGCGCTGGCGGGCATCAGCGCCAGTGTATAAAGAGTACCGATCAGAACCAAGCCCAGCATCCCCTTGTTAGTGAGGAGGATCTGGAATCCTTCTTTTGCCTCCCGCAGCACCTGCACCTTTCCCCGGCTCCCGTCCCTGGGCAGTTCCGGAATGCTGGTGATCCCCAGGGTAAACACTGCGGTCAGGGCACCTATAACATCCAGGAAAATGATCCCGCTTAAACTCCATGAACTATAAAAAACAGCAGCCAGAACCGGGCTTAATATCTGTGAAACAGACCCAAGGGCCTGGGAATATCCGGCGCATCTGGTCAGCTGGTCCTCAGGTACGATCTGGGGCGTAACCGCCTGCAGGCAGGGGGTATGGAATGCCGAACCCACAGAGCGGCACAGCAGGACCGCAAGTATCAGCTCAGTGGACAGCACGCCCATCCATCCTGCGATCACCATGACAAAGCTGGCTGCAGAGATCAAAAGGTCGGATATGATCATGATCCGCTTCCGGTTGTATCGGTCAATAAACACGCCTATAAACGGCCCCAAAACTCCCTGGGGCAGAAATCCCATCATCATGGCTGCTGACAGCACAAGGGCGGATCCAGTCTGATCCGTAAGATACCACACAATGGCAAACTGAAGGACAGAACTGGAAAACTGAGACAATGCCTGCCCTGCCCATATTGTAAAAAAGTTTTGTTTCCAATTTGATATTGATCCGTTCATTCCAACGCTCCCAATCAGTGATTAAAATTATATTATAGATAGTATATGGGATAAAATCAATATGATCAGTGATTTCTTTATGAGTATATGGATTCTGCTCTGAGTTGACATATTTTTCATATATGGTATAAATGAATCATAACAACAGATGGGGAGGACCGGACCATGGAGAAAAAATACGCATTTCACCCCAAAGATTATGAGATTGGTGAGACTGAACAATTCTATACAGATATGGCGGCCAAGGGATGGCGGCTTACAAAGCGCGGGGCGATCCTCAGCCGCTTTTCCCCTGACAGTAACTGCGCCATGCTGTACAGGGTCGATACAGCGTCCCCAAAAGAACTGGAAAAAAGAAAAGCCGGATTTAAGGAACAGGGATGGGAATATGTGACCGGCCACGGCTGCATCCATATCTTTTGTGTTCCAAAAAGCCGCGGGGTCACTGCATTATATCCCCAGCAGCGGAAGCAGGCAGATACACTAAAACCCCTTAGAAAACAGTATGTCAGCGCACTGCTCCAGCCGCTGATATGCGTTTTCTTCCTGATCCTTTTATGGAACGTATCCTACGCAGTAGTCGGGCAGGGGCATTTTCACATGGAGTTTTACCGCATCTGGGTGGAGGAAACCGCTTTGTCGGCCGGGTTTGCGTCCTTTCTTTTGTGGAGCGTGTACAGTAACATACGGGGGATATGGCATATTGGCCGCCTGCGCCGGTACATGGAAAGGGGAATCTCACCGGATCATCCATCCGTTCCCGCTCACCCCATTCTCCGGTTCACGGACCGAACGTTGATCCTGTGTACCGTGATGCTGGGAGGCCTGGCATTATTCCAGAGAATCGGCCGCCTCACCTATGACATGCCCTCTCAGTCGGATGGTCCGTATATCCTGCTCTCCGACATGGGGGTCACAGGTCAAAGGAACCAAAGCTTTGTGACAAATAGAAGCAGTCAGGTGGTTTATGACCAGTCACTTCTCGCGGAACACTGGGACACATTTGAAACGGTTGAAGCTGACGGCAAAGAATTGTGGATGTATCAGGACGTTTACCATCTTAAATATGGCGGCATGGCAATACCGCTGATGAATTCCCTGATGATGGACGCCACCTTTGCCAAACTACCCGCGGACTTTATTGCCCAGGATATTCCGGGACTGGACTATGCCTGGACCGGCCAGCGACTGGAGTGTATTGCCGTGTCAGGCGATATGGTCTATTATGTAACTTATCCCTTTCACGACCATGGTGAAATGATATCAGCCCTAAACGCCATTGCCGTCAAATGCAGTTACCTTCCCCGCCCCATGGAGGGATCATAGACCTGATAGCGGCTTTTTCCCTTATCCTTTGCAGCATACATTGCCAGATCCGCCCGTTGGAACAGGGTTGTAAAATCCAGTCCGTCATTGGGATGGAATGCCGCGCCTATGCTGCAGGTGGGGTGGAATATGATCCCCCTTTGCGTGAACATTTCCTGAATGGATGCAAGGACCATGGACATGCGTTTCCTGACCGTGTCCACATCCGGAACACAGGTCATAAAGATCAGGAATTCATCTCCCCCGATCCTGGACAGGATATCCTCCCCGCGAAACTGCCGGTTCAGCACATCCGCAACATTTCGCAGCACCATGTCCCCGAACATATGGCCCCTGTTGTCATTGATCTGTTTAAAATTATCCACATCCAGGATCAGGAGCGCATTGAGACTGCCGTGAAGCGGCTTTTCCAGCATGGCATCGATTAGTTTTCTGGCCTGGCGGCGGTTATAAAGCCGGGTCAGTTCATCCCGTTCCGCCTGGTACTGAAGGGCCTCTGCCGTCCTTCTCTGCTCATCTACATCAGCCAGCATGCCGATCACACGGCTGACCTGGCCCAGGGCGTCAAACTGGGAGGAGGCCCTCAGCCGGAACCATTTATACCGTCCCTCCCCATCTGACAGCCTGAATTCCATCTCTTTATAGGGCAGTCCTTTTTTTAACTCCTCCAAATCTTCCAGGAACAGCGGTAGATCGGCCGGGTAGATATGGGATATCAGACGCACCCTGCGGGTGAATTCTTCCCGGATGGGCACATACCCTAACTTTTTCCAAAATTAGATGAATAATTTACGGTATCCTTTCCAATATCCCACTCGATGAGGATATCCTCCGCCTGTTCCATGATGATCCTGTGGCGCTCCAGGGACAGACGCAGCTCCTCCTGAGCCTTTTTGGTGGCTGTGATCTCCATCAGTGCGCACACCAGATGTTCCGTGTTGTCGGATCCGGTCACCACCTGGCATTTTTCCAGAACCCACAGGATCTCCCCTTCCTTTGTCTCCAAACGGTATTCCAACTCCGCTGATCTGCCTTCACTAAGCTGCCTGGCCGTCTCTTCCACGACCCTGCCCTGATCCGGGGCATAGATCATTCTAAGATACTTATTATCAAAGCGTTCCCTGATCTCCTCATCGCTGTACCCCAAAAATTCATTCAGGCCCCCATTGGTCTTAACAAGGGTGAATTCCCTGTCATTGAGACAGCTCTGGACACTCCCTATCATGCGGCTGAGGGCAGCGTCATTGAACATCCGAAGCTCCATGGCACTGGAAACAGGCAGTTCTCCTTCATCCGGCTCCAGTTCGCTCCATATGAGCAGGGCTTTTTTCTGATAAGGATTGCCTGTATTGACCCGCAGCATGGTGGCCCGGCACCATCGGTATACCTGGTATACACGGTCATAGATCCTGTAACTCCGGCTTTTCTTGTTAAAGCCCTTATCCATAAAATCATGCTGGTATTCCCCCAGAAGCTTGATCGCAACAGATCTGTCATCCGGGTGAATGGCGTTCCGGGCAAAATTGCCAAAAGCTTCCTCAAAACAGCTGCTGGACTTTAGCAGATCGAAATCATGGCTTGCCAGATATACAACATGGAAGAAACCTGTGTTAAAATCCACTTCCACCACAGTGGAATCAATATACTTCAGCAATGTCAGATATTTATGCTGACCCGTATGCTGGCTTTCCTGGTTCTCACCATAGCGGCTTACCGCCTCGTCTGCGGTGAGCATTGAAACCTTCATGGTCTTCCCATCCTGATATTCATTGGATAATCCGGCAAACGTATCCTTGACATTCTTAAAACACTCCAACAGCCTGGGAGAAAATACTCCGCATTCCCCGTTCAGGATCATATTGATCGCCCGGGCCGGGGGGATAGCCTTTTTGTAAACGCGGTCGGAGGTCAGTGCGTCATAGCAGTCACAAATCCCCACTACCTGGGCACAGATGGGTATATTGTCCCCGTGAAGCCCATCCGGGTATCCTTTTCCGTCCCATCTTTCATGATGATACCTGCAGATGTTATAGGCATACCGGAGATACTCCTTATCCCCCATGCGGTCCAGGTTCTCCAGCATCTCACAGCCTTTTGTGGTGTGGGTTTTCATGATTCCAAATTCTTCCTGTGTAAGCCTTCCCGGCTTGTTAAGGATGGAATCCGGGATGGCGATCTTCCCAATATCATGCATGGAGGAAGCGCTGGCTATGATATCGATCTGTCTTTTGTCAAATCCTATTTCCGGAAAATGATTGGATACCTCCTCCAGCAGCACCTTTGTAAACATACGGATCCGCTGTATATGCTGTCCTGTCTCCACGCTCCGGTACTCAATAATGGCGGACAGGGCATCGATCATCACCGCATTGGACTCCAGAAGCCTGGCAGCCTGCTCATCGATCCGTTCCTGAAGATTCTGCTGGTTCTGGCAGAGGGCAATACTGTTTTGTACGCGGCGTTTCACCACCACCGGCTCAAACGGTTTCATCACAATGTCGGAAGCGCCAAGGTCAAAGGCTTTAACCGTATTATCCGGCGAATCCTCGGAGGTGATCACAATGACCGGACACTCAGCAAGCATATCCAGATCATTCATCTCTGTCAGCACCTGAAACCCATCCTTTTGAGGCATGACCAGATCCAGGAGCACAGCGGCGATCTGCCTGTGATACTGTTTTAAAAAAAGCATTGCCTGGTCGCCATTTTCAGCCTCCAACAGATTGTAATCCTTCTCGAAAATCCCCCTGAGGATGATCCGGTTCACCTCTATATCATCTACAATAAGAACGGTATCCCGGCCTCCGTATTCCCTTTCCCCTTCCTTTCCCAACTCCAATTTTTCTTCCAGCACCTTGTCCGTTCCCCTTCTTTCTTCTGCTGTCACAACAGACAAAAGCTGCATAGCAGAAACTTTATTTCTATCCTATACCATAACATTTTAAAAAGGAAAATGCAATTTTTTTACCTTTTATAACAGAAAGATCCCCCGGTCTCTATTTCCCGGAGGATCGTTCCTATCCCTTACCCTATTGTTTTCATAACCCGTCACCTATGACGGACCGGACAGGGCGATGTATTCTATGCCAGCAGTCCTGCCAATGATTTTCCCAGTTCCCTGCACTGACTCAGGGCATCCTCATCCGGAACCTCCTGGGCGATCACACCCTGGCCCCCTACCAGAACAGCCCCGGCATTCTGAACGCGCTCCTCCCAGTCACGCATCCACTGGCCGTCTCCCCATCCATAAGAGCCAAACAGACCGATCTGTTTCCCGCCCGCAAATGCCTCAACAGCCTCCATAAAGGGCTCCATCTCATCCTCCTCAAGGACTTCCGCCCCCATGGCCGGACAACCCAGTGCAAATACAGGCGCATCCTTCAGCACATCCGCGGATACGGACGAGACTTCCGCAACCGTACACTCCTTACCGGCTTCCTTCACACCTTCCGCCACTGCATTGGCCATTGCCTCCGTGTTGCCGGTCTGGGACCAATATACTACCATAATCTGATTCATGTTTTCATCCTCCTATTGTCATTGATTTATATTGTTTTAAACCATAAATCTCAAGAATATCCGCAATATCCATGCCGTGTGATACCATATGGATCACATGCTCCCTGGCATGATTATACCGCCTGAAAATGGACCTGCACTCATTGAGATTGGAGTATACCTTCCAATATCCAACGCACAGGAAATTCTTTCCGTTATTCTCAATAAATCCGATCACATCCTCCGGGGGATATCCCAACAGCACGCCGATCTCATGAGGAAAGCCGCGTCCCCCTTCCATATGGGCTTTATATCGCCGGGACACAAGCCTGAGTATGGAAACCGGATCCTGGCAGCCGTATCCAAACCGCTCCATCAGCTGCTTGATCTGCGGCTGGTCAAGATAAGACTCCAGCTTCTGTTTCCTGTAAAGGAGAAATGTGGTCTTTTCCCCGGATTCGTACAGTACATAGCACGAGATGGACGTTCTTCTGAAGGTTCTCAATACTTCCTGCTTTTTCCTGCTGCCGACAGTGAGAAGATTGGATATCTTCATCCCGGTGAGAAGCGGGGCACACTGCATGGCAATCTGTGTTTCCAGATTGTCATGGTTCATGGTCATCAACAGATGCAGGGTTTCTTTGCTCATATAGGGCACCTCCTGGGGCAGATGATAATTCGTTTTAGGCGCTATCTAACTGTTATATAAGGTTAGTTCTAGCTAACTTCTGTTCTATATTCTATCAGCTGCATCAGGAATTTGCAAGATAGGTAATTGGGAATGTTTCTCACTACAGGGATCTGAACCTGATTTTGGGCTTCAAGGCAGGGATGCTGTTGCGCGGAATCTTTGTGAGTTTTTTTCTCATTCATTGCTTATGACATTTTTCCATCAAATTCAATCATATTTGCGCGATAGACTCTCGCGTGTTTTTTTCTCTTCGTTTTTATCTCATGTATTTTAACCATATATCCGGCCGCTGACACCAGACCCGACTGTCGTCAACTGTAACTAACTGCAAATAACAGTTTTTTATATTCTGAATGCAAATTCCGGGGAAATGTTATATAATGAACCCTGGGGTCTGTTTGAGGATTCATATCCGCTATGCGGCAAAAAGCAATTTTCAAACATACTCCGGACCAATGATAGATAAGTAGAGGTAAGTTATGGAATTATTACAATTGCGTTATTTTTTGACAGCAGCCGAATACCAGCATATGACAAAGGCTGCTGAGCATCTTCAGATAGCACAGCCCGCCCTTTCACAGGCCATCCACAGGTTGGAGGCGGAACTTGGCATCCCTCTGTTTGAGAGGAAAAGCAGGAGCATCGAGTTGAACGAAGCAGGACGTCTGCTCCAGAAGCGTCTGATCCCCCTTATAAGCGCCCTGGACCGTATCCCGGGAGAGCTGCGTGCCGGACAGTACCGTTCCAGCCATACCATCCACCTAAAGCTTCTTGCAGCGTCCACTTTGATCACCAACCGCATTATCGCCTATCGTTCCCTGCGGCCGGATGTAAATTTCCAGCTGAACCAATCTGACGCCACCACGGATTATGACCTTTGTGTATCTGCCATCCGCTCCGATGTTAAAAGCGATGAGTACTCCGACTACATGGTCATGCTGGAGGAGGACCTGTACCTGGCCGTGCCCACCCATTCCCCATATGGGGACAAGGACTCCATCTGCCTGGCTGATACCAATAATGCAGGCTACATATGCCTGGCCGGTTCCCGCCCCATACGCCAGATCTGCAACAGCTACTTTTCAGAAGCCAGTTTTACACCTAAGATCATATTTGAAAGCGACACCACCGAGTCCGTGCGCAATCTGATCGCGGCAGGTCTGGGCATTGGTTTCTGGCCCCAGTATTCCTGGGGGCCCCTGTCAGCGGAGTGGGGTCCTCTGGCCCCTCAATCGCCGGTCAAGCTCCTTCCCATCAAAGACCAGGTCTGCCGCAGACAGATCATCCTGATGTGCTCTCCCCATGGCAAGGAGAACCCCATTGTCAGGGATTTCTGTGATTTTCTGATCCAGAACTCAAAATGGCTGTAGGAAATCCCTACAGCCAACTTTTTGTTCCAAACCATATTTTATTATAATTCCTTCAGATGACTTCCCTTAAGCCTTGTCAAGGCCCTGGCCATGGATGCCTGGGACATTCTGAACTCCCTCAGGCTCTGCTTCTGGCGCATCTGCTCCTCCGCCCGTTCCAGGGCTTCCTTGGCTCTGACCGCGTCAATATCCTCCGGGCGTTCCGCCGTGTCCACGATCATGGTCACACGGTTATTGACCACCTGGACAATCCCACGCCCCACAACCGCTTCCTTCCACTGCCCCTCTCCGGGTATCCTAAACCGCAGTTCGCCCTCCTGGGTAGCCAGGATCATGGCTTCGTGATGGGGAAGAATACCAAACTCTCCGTCATGGGCGGGAACGACCAGTGTTTCACAGTTTCCATTATAAAAAATATGGTCGCTGGCCACTATCTTCAGCCAAAATGTAGACATATCCGGGCTCCTTTCCGTGAATCAGCCATATGCTTACCCTTCACCGTGTTCCATGATTTCGGCTTTTTTTACAACCTCATCAATGGTGCCCACATTAAAGAATGCAGCCTCAGGATACTGATCCATCTCTCCGTCAATGATCGCCTTAAAACCACGGATCGTCTCTTTCACAGGAACGTACTTTCCAGGCACGCCTGTAAAATTCTCCGCCACATGGAACGGCTGTGACAGGAACCTTTGGATCTTCCTGGCCCGGTTAACAGTCAGCTTATCCTCTTCCGACAATTCCTCCATGCCAAGGATTGCAATGATGTCCTGAAGCTCCTTATATTTCTGAAGCATCTGCTGTACCTTGCCTGCAACCTCATAATGCTCTTTACCCACCACATCCTCCTCCAGGATACGTGAGGTGGATTCCAGCGGATCCACTGCGGGGTAAATCCCCTGTTCCACAATCTTTCTGGAAAGGACCGTGGTGGCGTCCAGATGGGCAAAGGTGGTGGCCGGAGCCGGATCCGTCAGGTCATCCGCCGGCACATAGACTGCCTGTACCGAGGTAACTGAACCATTCTTTGTGGAAGCGATCCTCTCCTGAAGCTCGCCTACCTCTGTTGCCAGGGTGGGCTGGTAGCCAACCGCGGAAGGCATACGCCCAAGCAGGGCGGATACCTCAGAACCGGCCTGCACAAAACGGAATATATTATCAATGAACAAAAGTACGTTCTGGTGCTCCACGTCCCTGAAATACTCAGCCATGGTAAGCCCTGTCTCAGCCACGCGCATACGTGCCCCGGGCGGCTCATTCATCTGTCCGAATACCAGGGCCGTCTTATCCAGAACCCCGGACTCGCCCATCTCTGTCCAAAGGTCATTTCCCTCACGGGAACGCTCACCCACGCCGGTGAATATGGAATATCCGCCGTGCTCAGTGGCAATATTGGTGATCAGTTCCTGGATCAGTACGGTCTTGCCCACGCCGGCTCCGCCGAACAGGCCGATCTTTCCGCCCTTTGCATAGGGAGCCAGCAAATCAATTACCTTGATGCCTGTCTCCAGCATCTCCACCACCGGGCTCTGGTCCTCAAAGGAGGGCGGGTCCCTGTGGATCACCCATTTATCTTCATGATCCAGGCTCTCTCCGCCGTCAATCGTCTCCCCAAGGACATTAAATAGCCGTCCCAGGGTTTTCTTGCCTACGGGCACCTGGATACCGGATCCCGTGGGCTCTACCTCCATATCCTTGCACAGCCCGTCACTGGAAGCCAGCATGATACAGCGGACCACATTGCCGCCAATATGCTGTGCCACCTCCATGACACACCGCTTTCCCTGGTTATCTACTGCCAGGGCATCCTTGATATGGGGAAGGTGCTCATCTTCAAACGCCACGTCAACCACAGGTCCCATAACCTGTATGATCTTTCCCTTGCTCATGGCTGCCTCCTTCTAAATTACGTAGTATGTTTCTTTTTCTGTGCCTTGGCACCGCTGATCACCTCAGTTATCTCCTGGGTAATGGCAGCCTGCCTTACACGGTTATATTCAATGGACAGTTCGCTCAAAATCTCATTGGCATTGTCGCTTGCCGACTGCATTGCCATCATTCTGGCATTCTGCTCACTGCAAAAGGACTCTACCAGGGCGCCGAACACAAATCCTGTCACATAGTTGGGTACCACATTGTCCATGACAGCACTGGGGGAGGGAACCATCTGTATCTCCTCCTGTATGATGTCGGCCGGGATCACAATGTTGCTGAAATCCTCCCGTTTAAGGGGAAGCAGCTGTACGATCTGGGCCTCCATCTTCATGCTGTTGATCATCTGGGTGTAGAGGATCCACACCTCATCCAATCTGCCTTCCTCATAATCATCCAGCACCGTGGACGCGATCATCCGCGCCCTGTGCATGGTAGGATTCTGCACCGTATAATGGAACTGCTCCTCCACAGGAACATGCTTTGCGCTGAAATAATGACGTCCCAGCTCTCCCACCACATAGAGGCGGTGGTTGCTTCCCTGGTTCATCCACTCATGAGCCATCTTCAGCACATTATGGTTGTAAGCGCCTGCCAGGCCCTTGTCGCCCGTGATAACGATCAGGCCCTTCATCCTGTCCTGTTCCTTGATCTCTTTCCTGGGATTGAAGTAAAAATGCTCCACTTCCGGCATATGGCGCAGGATACGGCGTATCAAATCCTGTAATGTATAGAAGTAAGGCTCTGTCTCCTCCAGCAGTTTTTTGCTTTTCTTAAGCTTTGTGGAGGAGATCAGGTACATGGCATTGGTTATCTTCCTGGTATCCTGGACGCTTTTCATACGGCCCAGGATTTCTCTTGCATTTGCCATACTATCTCCTTCTTCCCTGTCAGATGGATGCCTTGTACTGGTTGGCGCTGTCCAGAATCTTCTGTACCAGCTCTTCGGTGAGATTCCCGGCTTCATCGATCTCTTTACCGATCTCCGGATGCTTTTCATCAAACCAGGCCAGCATGTTCATCTGAAATTCCTTAATCTTATCCACATCCACGCTAAGCATTACCTTGTGGGTGGCTGTACAGAGGGTAATGACCTGCTCATGCAGGCTGAGAGGCCTTCCCAAAGGCTGTTTGAGAAGTTCCATCAGACGCTTGCCGTAAGCCAGCTGCTCTTTTGTGGATTCATCCAGGTCTGAGCTGAACTGGGTAAATACTTCCATCTCGCGGTATTGGGCCAGATCGATCCTTATGCTTCCGGACGCCTTTTTCATGGCCTTTGTCTGGGCAGCACCGCCCACGCGTGATACGGAAAGGCCGACATTCACAGCCGGTCTCATTCCTGAAAAGAACAGATCACTTTCCAGGAAAATCTGTCCGTCTGTAATGGAAATGACATTGGTGGGAATGTATGCGGACACGTCCCCTGCCTGCGTCTCAATAATGGGCAGTGCCGTGATGGATCCGCCTCCCTTTGCATCGCTCAGCCTGCTGGAACGCTCCAGAAGGCGTGAGTGCAGGTAAAACACATCCCCCGGATATGCTTCACGTCCCGGGGAGCGCTCCAGCAGCAGGGACAGGGCGCGGTATGCAACCGCATGCTTAGACAGATCATCATATACGATCAGAACATCCTTTCCCTGGTACATAAAGAACTCCGCCATGGCTGTTCCTGAATAGGGAGCTATGTACTGCAGGGGCGCTGCCTCGCTGGCCGTGGAGGCCATTACAATGGTATAGTCCATGGCGCCGCTCTTTTTAAGGGTGGATACCAGCTTTGCCACCGTGGATGCCTTTTGCCCGATCGCCACATAGATACAGATCACATCCTTCCCCTTCTGGTTCAGTATGGTATCTATAGCAATGGAGGTCTTTCCGGTCTGGCGGTCGCCGATGATCAGCTCACGCTGTCCGCGGCCAATGGGAAACATGGAGTCAATGGCCAATATACCCGTCTCCATGGGAACCCCTACCGACTTCCTGTCCACGATTCCCGGCGCTTCCTCTTCCACCGGCCGGTAATCCTCCTCCTTCACAGGGCCAAGTCCGTCAATGGGATCTCCCAATGCGTTCACAACCCGGCCTAAAAATCCGCTTCCCACAGGCACCCCGGCCCTCTTCTTTGTGCGGACCACCTTTGTACCCTGGGATATCTCCGTATCCTTGCCAAACAGGATAACACCGATCTCATCCTTACGGATATCCTGGACCATTCCCCGGACACCGTTTTCAAATATTACAATCTCTCCGTACATGGCATGTTCCATGCCGTATACAATTGCGATACCATCGCCTATCCAGATAACAGAACCTGTCTCCTGTTCCTGGCCGGCATGGGTATCATAATCCTCAATCTCACTTTTGATAATGGAGATGATTTCCTGGGAACTGATTGTGCTCATATCAATACTCCTATCTTACTACTGCCCGGCACAGCTGGTTCAGCTGTCCCTTCAGGCTGTAATCATATTCTGTATCCCCGGCTTTCAGGACAAATCCGCCCACCAGGTCAGGCTGCATTACCAGTCGGAGATCTATATCCTTTTTATGGTATCTGCTGCACAAAAACTGTTTCATTCCTGCAATCTGGGCCGCACCCGGCATGGTCACATAGTGGAGTTCCGCCTCCATCACGCCTTCCATCCTGAGGGAGTAGGATTGCCATGCATCTGCAATATCCCCCATCTGTCCGATGCACCCCGCATCGCAAGCCTTTTTCAGGAAACGCACCATCAGACCGGAATATTCCGGTTCTCTGAATACCTTTTCTATGACGGCATGCTTACTTCCCATGGGAACCACAGGACTTGTAAGTACCCTGTTCAGTTCAGGGTTTTCCTTAATCACATCCGCAGCGTTTTTTACCATTTGCCCCGGTATTTCTAATTCATACAAAACAATCGCATATCTCCTGGCCGTCTCAGTCATTTCGATCACCTGATTCTGCTAAAAAGCGGTTGTAAAGGTTCCTGTCATTCTCAGGTCCGCTCTGCTCGCTTAAAAGTTTTGCAGCAGCACTCATGGCCAGTCCGGCAACGGAGACCTTCAGGTCATTCATGGCCTTCTCCCTTTCCAGGGCGATGGTCTTATCAGCATCCTCCATCTTCTTTGCAGCGTCTTCCCTGGCCTGGGCAATGATACGGTTGTATTCATCCCCTGCTCTGGACTTGGCGCTCTCAATGATCCGCGATGCCTCCTCCTCGGCCTTGCCCATGGAAACCTCATAGCTGGCTTTCATCTGTTCCGCCTCTGTTCTGGTATTCTTTGCATCGTCCAGATCACGTTCAATCATCTGCTTCCTTTCATCCAGTATCTTACGTACCGGGCCAATAAGGAAATGCTTCATGAATATGTAGAGCACCAGAAGGTTAATGACCGTAAAGGCTATATTCCAAATGTTTATATTTAACATATTCAAACGCCTTCCTGCTTGTTTTTATTTTAAGAACAGAATAATCAAAAGACCGATCACAAATCCATAAATAGCGGTTGCCTCGGCAAGGGCACATCCCAGCAGCAGGGCCTTTGTGATCTTACCGTCTGCCTCGGGCTGCCTTGCGATGGCATCCACTGCCTTGGAGGTAGCCAGACCAATTCCAATTCCCGCACCAACACCTGTAACTACTGCAACACCTGCACCTAAAGCAATTAATCCTGTCATAATATGATTCTCCTTTTTCTCTTAAATTTTCTCATATACTGTTAATGGTTAATCTTCGATTGCCTCTTTTATATATAGTGACGTGAGGAACACAAACACATAGGCCTGGATCACTCCGTCAAATATATCAAAGTAAAAACTGAACGGCAGCGGCACGATCAACGGAAGGAGATGCTTGATCAATGCCATGACCACAATGGCGCCCAGAACATTGCCGAACAATCGCATACACAGCGAAAGCGGCCTGATAAACAGTTCCAGCACGTTAATGGGCGCTATAATGGCAATGGGCTCCGCAAAACTCTTGACCCAGCCCTTTACTCCCTTTTTCCTGATTCCGGCAGCTTCCACCAGCACAATGCTCATAACGGCCAGGGATACCGTCACATTCAGATCCTTGGTGGGCGACTTGAATCCAAAAAGGCCGATCATGTTGGCAATCCCAATGTAAAGCACCACGGTGATCAGGTAGGGAATATAATCCCGGCCATCCTTACCCAAAAGACCCTCAAAGAAGTCATAGATAAAAGAAAGGCCACTTTCCAGCGCGGCCTGCTTGTTGTTGATCTGCCTTACCTTAAGGCCATGGACAAGAAGCAGGGAACCTGCCATCATCACTGCCATGATGATCCAGGTGACCACAACTGATTCCAGCACATCGATCCCTCCAAACAGCGGTATGGTAAACACCACATTGCAGTTCAGTTCGTCCATCAGCGATTCCACTAAACCATCCATATCTTCCAACCCCCCTTTCTCTTCTTTTGCTTTGCCTAATTATAGTCACTGTGTTTTATAATTTCAAATACATATTATTTATAAATTGATAATATAAAAGTTATGAAACTAAAATATATACAATATACACTAAAAACAATATTGATTTTTGTTTATATTTTTATTGACCACCTTTGGTTTCTTTACACGGATTTTACATAGACCTAAAAATTTGCAAGTATTTATACAAAAAAATTCAGGAAATTATATGCAAGAATACATGCGGCAAAAAAATGCAGAAAACCCCTGAAGACATGCCGCTAAGGCTGTCTCCAGGGGATGTTAACGGATTCATCTTTCCCTCAGGCAAAATTCCCGCTTCTTTAGACGGTGAGCAGTAATAAATTTATCATAGAGGGAATCTGGTCACGGCAGAAACCTGGTCATGGCAGGAATCTCAGTTCCATGACAAAGCCTCCGTCTGATTCCTTAAGATGCGCTGATGCATTATAACACGCTAGGCATGGCCTGCGCCTCACAGGTATCTGAGATGTGCTTGACACTATATTATATATAAGGAACTATTCAAAATATACCACTGTAAGATACTGTCCTGCATGGATCGTGTCCTTCTTCAGATTGTTCATCTGGATCAAACGGTCCACATATTCATGAGTGCTCATGGAACTTCCCTCTTTATACTGGTCAGCTATCTTCCACAGGCTGTCCCCTTCCCGGATCTGGATACTCTTATAATACGGCGCAGCCGTAGTCTCCTCTTTCGCCATGGAGGTGAACATAGCACGCCCCATAAACATGGTGACTAACAACAGCACTGCAAAACAGGTAACTATTAACTTTCTCATATGCAACCTCCCTAAGTCGGTTCCTTCATGCGCACTCCAGAACGTGTGTTCTTTTGTATATATATAATATAGCACCCGAACACACGTTTGTCAATGGTTTTAGCCGAAAAAACCGAACAAAGGTTTGCATTTTTACCGAACATATGTTACTATAGATTTAGAAAATGCAGGAGGTTGAATATGGCTCAGGATAAAATTACTTCTAAACAGCAGGAGATATTAGAATACATAAAAGACACTATACTTAAGAAGGGGTATCCCCCGGCTGTGCGTGAGATATGTGAGGCGGTTCATTTAAAGTCCACTTCCTCTGTCCACTCCCATCTGTCGGTCCTGGAGGATAAAGGCTATATCCACCGCGACCCCACTAAGCCCAGGGCAATCGAGATCCTGGATGACACCTTTAACTTTAATCGCAGGGAGATGGTGAACATTCCCCTGATCGGTACGGTTGCTGCAGGAGAGCCCATCCTGGCAGAGGAACGGATCGAGGATTACTTCCCATTTCCAGCCGAGGCGCTTCCCAACGCAGAGACCTTTATGCTGAAGGTAAAGGGAGAAAGTATGATAGGCGCCGGAATCCTGCCCGGCGACCAGCTGATCGTGGAGCAGCGCCCTACTGCTGACAACGGCGAGATTGTTGTGGCCCTGGTAGATGACTCCGCCACCGTGAAGCGTTTCTATAAGGAAAAGGGCCATTACCGCCTGCAGCCCGAGAATGATGCCATGGATCCCATCATAACGGACCACGTGGAGATTCTTGGCAAGGTGATCGGCCTGATCCGTATGATGTAGTCCGCAGAACATGCAAAGTCAAACCTATAATATAAAACGTGCGGTCACCGGAATACATGTCTTATCCCGGTGACCGCACGTTTTAGCATATTATAACTCGTCTATATCCACGAAGGTCTTTCCGTCCCTCCAGATCCGCTCCAGATCATAGAACAGCCTGTCTTCCTTGCAGAATATATGGACGATCACATCCTTATAATCCATAAGGATCCAATTGGCGTTCTGATATCCCTCGATCTGCTTGCACTCGCAGCCCTCCCTGCCCAGGACTTCCTCCACATTGTCAGCCATGGCCTGAACCTGATTGGGGTTGCTTCCATGGGCAATGATAAAGTAGTCGGCCAGAACAGACACGGACTGGATATCGATGATCTTAATGTCCTCGCCCTTTTTATCACTGAGGGCATTGTAAGCCAGCTTAACCATTTCCTTTGAGTTCATTGCTGTCTCCTTTCATCTCCTTAAAATATTCATATGCTTCAACTGTCATAGGGTCAATACTTCCGCCTTTTTTATCAAGATATTCCAGGGTTCCCGATAATATGGCATACATGGTTTCATCAAGGTTCTCATATGCCAGCCTGCGGATCAACGGCAGATTCTCAGCCTTAAAGCGTCTGGGCTCAATGTAATCCGCAATATAGAGAATTTTATCCAGAACCGTCATGTCCGGTTTTCCCGTTGTATGGCATCCAATGGCATCCAGGATCTCCCTGTCCGTAATCTGGTACTTGTGCTCTGCCAGCCACGCCCCGTATTTTGCATGGAGCACTGGCAGGGCATTCAACTCCGCTTCCGTAACCTCAATGCCATGCTTGATGCATTTCTTCAGGATAATGTCATCCGAATAGCGTTTTCCGCAATCGTGCATCAGCCCGGCCAGTTCAGCCTTATCCAGGTCATATCCGTAGCGCATGGCCAGGTTCATACAGGTAAAGGAAACACTGAGGGAATGCTCGTAACGCATGGGAGCCAGCTTTGAACTGAGTTTTTTTCTCAGTATCATGATTTGACTGCATTGATTTTCCATATGCTCATCCTCCTAACATGTCTTTTTCCCACCGTCATAGCCTCCGGCTGCATTTTCCCTATACAGGCCGTGGACCCTGATATATTCTTCCACCGGTTCCGGGACTGCGTCCCGTATTGGCCGCCCTTCCGCCACTGCCTTCCTGATCCCCTCTGATGATATGTCCATCTCAGGACAGTGGATGGGATAGATCCTGGCGCCGTACCTAAGGGACAAACGGGCAATCTGTTCCTCCATATTCCTGTGGGGATGTCTGTAAGCCCTGCCTGCCACCAGGAGCACGGCCTGCCCCATCACCGCCTCGGGATGGTACCAATGTTCAATCTCATACAGGGAATCTGCTCCTATGATAAAATAGAATTCATCCTCCGGACGCTCCCTGTGCAAAAGGCTCAGTGTCTGCGCCGTATAGGTATCGCCTTTGCGCTTTAATTCAAAATCAGAATACAGAAAACAGGGGGTATCTGCAATTGCCAGTTTTACCATATCCCTGCGCATCTTACCCTCTGTGATCTTGTGGTCTTTTTTATGGGGCGGCACTCCGGATGGCATGAACCATATGCTCTCCAGCTCAAATTCCTCATATGCCCGCTTTCCCAGCCGCAGATGGCCATTGTGGATGGGGTCAAATGTTCCGCCCAGAATTCCTATCCTTGCCATAGAAATCCTCTCCCTTATTTTTCAGGCAGTACGATTTTTCTCTTTGTCTCGTCCTTTGCCGGCCGGTAAAGAACGATCTTTCTTCCGATCACCTGCACCACCTGGGAATGGGTGCGCTCTGCCAAAACCTCCGCAATGGAGCGGCCGTCATCCAGGCAGTTTTTCAGCACAGTGATCTTGATCAGTTCTCTGGCTTCCAGGGCCTCATCCACGGCCTGGGTGATCTCAGGCGTAAGGCTGGATTTCCCAATCTGGAATACAGGAACAATGTTCATGGCCAATCCCTTGAGATATGCTCTCTGCTTACTTGTCATATTATCTCCTTTTACTTATAGTAATCAAACTCCAGCCCGCACATACGGACCGTATCCCCTTCTTCAATGCCAGCTTTTTCCAGGTCGTTGAGGATCCCGGTACTCTTAAGGAACTTCTGGAAGAAATCAAAGCCTTTTTCAGAATCCAGATTGGTGTATCCCAGCATTTTCTCGATCCTGGGGCCCTCTACCACGTAGACTCCGTCTTCTGCCTTGGAAACAGTATACGGCAGGTTCCGGTCGCCCTCATACCCAACCTCGAATTCCTTTTCAAATATGACAGGCGCATCATCCACGGTCTTTAACAGATCATTGATATAATAGAGCAGTTCTTTCACGCCCTGTCTGCTCACAGCCGAGATGGCAAACACCCGGATGCCCTGGGGTTCAAACTCTGCCCGCAGTTTATCCAAAAGTTCACTTGCCTCCTCCTCCGTGTAAAATGCGTCCATTTTGTTGGCCGCAATCACCTGGGGGCGCTTTAACAGGTCCGGATTATACGCTTCCAGTTCCCGGTTGATAGTACGGATATCCTCCAGCGGATCACGGCCCTCCACGGATGCACCGTCCACCACATGGACCAGTACCTTGGTGCGTTCAATGTGCCTGAGAAAGGAATGTCCCAGGCCCACGCCCTCGGAAGCTCCCTCTATCAGTCCCGGGATATCGGCCATAACAAAGCCAGCCCCATCTCCCAGGTCCACCACGCCCAAATGGGGATTTAATGTGGTAAAATGGTAATTGGCAATTTCCGGTTTTGCATTGCTGACAACGGACAGCAGGGTGGACTTTCCAACATTAGGAAATCCTACCAGTCCCACATCCGCGATCACTTTAAGTTCCAGCTGTACCCACAGCTCTGCTCCCGGCTGTCCGGGCTGTGCATACTTGGGCACCTGCATGGTCGATGTTGCAAAATGCATATTGCCAAGGCCGCCCTTGCCGCCTCTGAGGATCACTTCACGCTGATGGTCACCCGACATATCCGCAATCACCTTGCCGGATTCAAAATCCTTGATCACGGTCCCCTCAGGCACCTTGACGATCAAATCATCGGCATCCGCGCCGTGACAGCGCTTTTTGCCGCCCTCCTCGCCATCCCTTGCAACATACTTGCGAATATGGCGGAAATCCACCAGGGTATTCTTTCCTTTGTCAACCTGAAAAATGACATCGCCGCCCCGGCCTCCGTCACCTCCGTCAGGACCACCGTTGGGGACGTAAAGCTCCCGCCTGAACGACACATGGCCGTCACCGCCCTTGCCGGATTTAATAAATACTTTTGCACTATCGGCAAACATACATAGCACCTCCTGTGGTGTGGTTCTTCAACAAAAACGCAGTTGAAGAAAAAAGGACTCCATACGCTAAGTATGGAGCCCTTCGAAATTATTCGTTGATTGCCCTTGGGTAAACAGAAACCTGCTTTCTGTCTCTTCCCTTTCTTTCAAACTTAACAACTCCGTCTACTAAAGCAAATAAGGTATCATCGCCACCCTTGCCTACGTTGTTGCCAGGATGAATGTGGGTTCCGCGCTGTCTGTACAGAATGTTGCCAGCCAGCACGAACTGTCCGTCAGCCCTCTTGGCACCAAGTCTCTTGGCCTCAGAGTCTCTACCGTTCTTGGTAGAACCAACACCTTTCTTATGAGCGAATAACTGAAGGTTCATCTTTAACATGTCTTACACCTCCTTATACTTAACATTAATATATGATTTCCCATAATCCTTCTCAATATTCCGAAGACCCAGAATAAGAGAATTCATAAGGAGCTTTGATTCAGGACTTATCTCTGAAGTGAAGCGGAACTCAAACTGCATGTTCTCCTGTCCTGCCCCGCCTTCAAATTCATCTTCCGTAAATGTCTCCACTGAGTTGAAAAAGTTCAGAGCTAATGCAGATACTGCAGCGCAGATGATATCCTCACCCTCCTCTGCATACTCAGCATGTCCCTCCATCACGATCCCTCTGTAGATGACATTGCCTGAATCCGTGGAATCTTTTAATACGGTTGCTTTAATCATCTCATTTACAATTAAGCGTTGATCTTGTCAATCTTAACCTGGGTATAAAGCTGTCTGTGGCCGTTCTTCTTGTGGTAGCCAGTTTTCCTCTTATACTTGTAAACGATAACTTTCTTAGCCTTACCTTCCTTCTCAACTGTTGCTGTAACAGTTGCTCCGGAAACGGTCGGGCATCCAATCTGCAGTTCGCCGTTGTTCACAACCAGCACCTGGTCAAAAGTTACGGTCTCGCCTGCGCCTGCGCCCAGTCTCTCTACCTTAATGACATCGCCTTCTGCTACTTTGTACTGCTTTCCGCCTGTTGCAATAATCGCGTACATGAAAGGCACCTCCTATAATCATTACTCGCCAGCTGCGGTGTTTCACGCCTCTTCTCCTCAAGGAAAATGGGCAGAATCTTAGAACCTCGCTGTGCGGCATACTTAATTATAATAGCATTTCCATTTCCCGATGTCAACAGAAATTTCCACTATTTTGAATATTTTTTAATCGATCTTCTCCACAGAACTGACGTCCATCAGTTCGATATACTGCCCTTCCTCCAGGGTCACGGTCACCGGCTCAAAAAAGGTCTGGTAGTCATCCATATAATCATAGTAATACCGGACATCATTATACAGGGCATAATGGGCGCCATCTGATGTAAGAGGCGTGAGCCTGTAAGTTCCCGGCTCCATGTCCCGGCCCGCCTTATACATTCCTGTGGTTCCGGCCGAAATATCAGCCTGATCCGCCGGGACCGCATATCCCCTGCTCAGGATCAGATGCTGACCATTGTACAGGGTGATCAGCCCGTGGTGCTGGAAACGGAACGTACCGATCTTTTTTTCGTCCCTGTCATTCTTATATAAGGTAAAGGTACAGGAGGAAAATGCATGATTCTCCGATGTGTCCTCTGTAAAAACAGCATATTCCCCAGCCGGCATGTCCACTCCGATCACGTAGCTCCCCCGGCCGTAAATCTCCTGGTCCGTTTTCCCATATCCTTCCTCAGCAGTCTGGTATGTCTCCTGTCCGCGGTCCTGGTTTTCCGCCAGCGCCGTATGGCTGCTCAGCGCAGCTGCCAATATGGCGCTGCCCAGGATACAAGTGAATCTCTTCATATCCGTTCCTCCTCGTTATGAGCACTTAGCGCCTGTCTCTCAGGCGCTTACGTGTGATACATGCCGCTGGCACTTAGTGAGGTCTATTACGAACTTAGTGCAGGGGCTCGTTATGGATAGAAAGAGCATATCATTTTTCAAAGTCCGCCGTCAAGCCAGGTCACAGATTGTTCACCGGCATTTCACATTTTATTTATCAAATGCCGGATGCCAAACTGCATCTGGCGCAGGCGCTGCCAGGCGGGCATCAATTGCGTTTCCAGGTGCCTGGTGACAGGAGCACCAGCATGGGGAACAGCTCCAGCCTTCCGGCCAGCATATCGAAAATAAGCACGGTCTTGCTCAGGTATGACATCATGGAATAGTTGGATGCAGGTCCCACCACCGACATGCCTGGCCCGATATTATTCAGATTAGCTGCCACGGCTGAAAAGGAAGTCATAAAGTCATAGTTGTCCAGACTTACGATCAGGGTGGAGATAGCAAATATCATAAAATATACAATAATATAGGCATTGAGGGAACGAAGGGTATTGTGTTCCAATGGTTTCCCCTCAAACTTCAGCACCTTCACGCTGCGCGGATGGATCACCGATGCCATCTCCTTTTTGATCTCCTTAAAGGCGATCATGATACGTGATACCTTCATGCCGCCGCCGGTACTGCCCGCGCAGGCGCCAATAAACATGATCAGCAGCAGAATGGCTTTGGAAAACTCCGGCCAGCTGTTATAATCAATGGTGGAATATCCCGTGGTGGTGATAATGGAGGAAACCTGGAAAGCCGCCTGGTGAAAAGCCATAAACAGGGTTGGGAACAGGTGGCGGATATTCATGGTGATGAACAGGACGGCAATGGCTACAATTGCCAGATATCCCCTCAATTCCTCACAGCGGAACGCATCCTTTGGTTTCCTGATCAGCATCAGGTAATATACATTAAAATTCACGCCAAACAGCAGCATGAACACGGTAATGACCCCCTGCTGGTAGACGGTGTAGTCGGCCTGGCCTGAATTACGGCAGGCAAATCCTCCTGTACCTGCAGCGCCAAAGCTCATGCAGATGCTGTCAAAAACAGGCATTTTCCCAACAAGGAGCAATATGACCATAACTACCGTCATACAGAAATAAATGGTATACAGCAGCTTGGCGGTGATCCTTATTTTGGGCACCAGTTTTCCCACGGAAGGCCCCGGGCTTTCCGCCCTCATGATATGCATGTTGTAATCCCCGGCCATGGGAAGGATGGCAAGGATAAATACCAGGATCCCCATACCCCCGATCCAGTGTGAAAAGCTGCGCCACATCAGGGATGCCTTGGACAGGTCCTCCACTTTGGGGATAATGCTGGATCCCGTGGTGGTAAAACCGGACACGATCTCAAACATGGCATCAATGATATGCGGGATCTCACCGCTGATCACAAAGGGCATGCACCCGAAAAAGCTCAGGATGATCCAGCCCAGGGAAACGGTTACAAACCCCTCCCTGGCAAAAAACATCTTTGTCTTTGGTTTCTTCCTGGTCCATGCAAATCCCAGAAGGCCGCACACAACGGCCACCCCCAGGTAGATATAACCAATGTTTTCTTTATAAACAGCAGCTGTCAGAACAGGCAGCAGCATAAACAGGGCTTCAATATTCATGATCCAGCCCAGCATATAAATAATGATACTCCGATTCATATCCTGCCCGCCTTATCCCAAAATGTCCTTTAAGTCATTAAGCCCTGTGTGTGTGGTCACAATGATGACCGAGTCACCAATCTGGATCACATCCTTGCCGCGGGGCGTGATAAACTTACCATTCCTGCTAATACAGGCAACCAGCAGATTGCTCTTAAGTTTCAGTGTTTCCAGCGGGATTCCCACTGCCGGCGAGTGTTCCCTCACCCTGAATTCCAGGGCCTCGGCCTTGTCCGCAACGATCTTGTAAAGTGTCTCTATGTTACTTCCCATGGAATTCTGCATGGCGCGGACATACTGGAGAATGATATCCGCGGTCAGCATCTTGGGATAGATCACACTTCCCAGGTTCAGGGAATTGATCACATTTTCAAAGGCGATCTTATTGACCTTTGTGATCAGCTTTGCCCGGGACTGGCTGGCCGCGTACAGGGAGAGCATGATATTTTCCTCGTCAAAACCGGTCAGGGATGCAAATGCCTCTGTCTGGCGGATCCCCTCCTCCAAAAGGAGCTGCTGGTCGGAGCCATCCCCGTGAATGATCATGGCTTCCGGAAGCAGTTCACTTAAGAGCCTGCACCGTTCCTCATCCCTCTCAATGATCTTTATCTTGATCTTGGCCCCGGTCAACGCCTTGGCCAGATACACCGTAAGTCTTCCCCCGCCCACAAACATGGCTGAGTTCACCGTATTATTCTCAATACCGGCCTTGCGGAAGAATTCGGCAGAGTCCGAATGGGGCGCGATAAAGGAGATCTTGTCCCCTCCCAGCATTACAAAATTACCATCCGGGATCACCACGTCCTCACCGCGCTCAACCGCGCAGATCAGCACATTGCTCTTTAGCTTGCTCACCACTTCCAAAACCTTCATCTGGTCCAGACAGGAGCCCTTTGGGATCTGGAATTTAAGCAGCTCGATCCTTCCCTTTGCGAACGGCTCGATCTTGATCGCGCTGGGGAAACGCAGCAGCCTGGCAATCTCCCTTGCAGCCGCAAGTTCCGGATTAATGGCCAGGGACAAGTTCAGTTCCTCACGGATATAATTGATCTCTGCCGAGTATTCAGGGTTGCGGATACGGGCAATGGTGTGGCAGTTACCTGCCTTTTTGGCAATCAGGCAGCAGAGCATGTTCAGCTCATCGGAATTGGTGGTGGCGATCAGAAGATCCGCCTCCTTGATCCCAGCCTCCATCTGGACCTGGTATACGGCTCCATTTCCCGTGACACACATGACGTCAATGCTGTCAGCCACTGCTTGCAGCGCCTCGCCGTCTGAGTCGATCAAAGTGATATCGTGATGCTCCCTGTTCAGCTGCTCGGCCAGGGTGGTTCCCACCTTGCCGCAGCCAACAATTATAATCTTCATTTCCTTCCCCTTTAACTCCCTTATGTGATATTCTTATGTGATATTCTAACGCGATCCGTTTTATTGTGTTTTGTCAGAAGGCGGAAGGACCTGCTCGTAAAGCGGTTTCCTCACCTTTTTCCTGGTAACCTCCACAAGGTTCAGCCTGGTCATATCCACTACGGTTGTCTTTACCGGATCCTTTGAGACCACTTCTCCCAGATGGCGCATCAGCATCTCCCGGTCCTCCTCCTGTTCCATGTCAATGAAATCAATGAGAATGATCCCTGAGAGATTTCTCAGCCTGAGCTGGCGGCCGATCTCCTCTGCCGCCTCCATATTGATCCTGCATATGGTTTCCCGCATATTTTTCTTTCCCGCGTATTTGCCCGTGTTGACATCGATCACCACCATGGCTTCCGTGGGTTCGATCACCAGATATCCCCCGGATTTCAGCCATACATGTTTGCCAAGGGCGCGTTCCACTGCAGTGTCAATGCTGTACAGCTTGGTCAGTGGCAGCAGCTTGTCCTCATAAAACGACAGCTTCCCCGCATCCTCGGCCTGATACTGCTCCAGATACGCCTTCAGCTCTCTGTGATATTCCGGTATGTCCGTAATGATCCCATCCAGGGTACCGCTGTAGGAATCCCTGATCGCGCTGATATATCCGGGTACTGCCCTGTAGATACAGCTGTAACAGGTCCTGCAGGACGCCTCGGCAGCCAGTTTGCAATACAGGCCTTTCAAGTGTTCATATTCCTTTAGGAGCACTTCGTCCGCCACGCCGGCCCCATTGGTCCGCACAATGACGCCAAAACTCTCCTCTTCCCCGGAAAGCACTTCTTTTAACACTGCCTTGATCCTGGCCTTATATCCATTATCCCCTATTTTGGCAGAAAAGCCAACCCCTGTTTTTCCAACTGTCAGGACACAGTACCTTCCGGTAAATGCCAGCTTTCCTGTAAGGACAGGCGCTTTGGTCTTCACCGCATCCCGGCTCACCTGGACCACGATCTCGTCTCCGGCCTTCAGCTTTCCGGTGGATTGTGAGACAAAGATATGTTCCTTATTCTCATCCAGGCTGTAATAACCGGTCCTGCCGTCTCCGATGTCCACAAATGCGGCATTGATATTGCCCACCACCTTCTGGACCTTTCCAATATAGATATTGTTAAGCAAAGAGGAGGAATCCTCCGGTTCCATCATGATCTGGGTGATCCCGCTCTTTGAGGAAACAGCCGTACAGACCTTTCCCCTCCACTGTGTTACGATCAGTTTATCCATTACAATATTTCCTGTCCCAGCTCTTCCAGCGGTATAAATGTGTGGTTTCCTTTTTCCTTTTGGTCCGTATCCCCAAGGTCCGCATAGACCTCTTCCCTCTGTACCAGGAAAGCAAATGCGGTCCGCTCCTGACCGAGATGGCCGTAATACGCATCCAATACCAGTTCAGGCTTTAAGTTAGATGAACTGCCCGTTGAGATCTTCATAAACAGCGCCGTGTTCCCATCCTCTCCCCGGGTCAGTCTCAGGTCATAGATCAGGGGTTTGATATCCAGTTCCGCCTGTCCCCGTTTGGTCTTTTTCGTTACCACCACTTCCGGCTGCTCATAAAAAGCCAGCAGTCCGCCAAACCACTCCTCCACGCTCATATCCTTTGGCTCGTATCCGGGCCTGAAGGCTACGGTGTAATCGGCGGCAGCCACTATGGACATGGCATTGCCGGCCGTGTCCGGAAGTTCCCTGAAGCTGATGATCTCAAACCCTTCCGACATCACCTGGTTCAGCCGGTTGATCATGGTCCTGGAATCCTCTGTGCCGGACACTTCTATATCCACATACTCCCCATTGCTTGTGATTCCAACTCCCAGGGGTGCTGCAAAAGACATGATCTGGTGAGGACTGAATCCCCCGCTGTAACAGATTTCCACATCTGAACGGCGGATCGCTTTTTGGAAATACCGCATCACATCCAGATGACCAATGAATTTCATGGTTCCATATTTTTTGAATTTTATCCGAATTTTCATATACTCTATTCCTTTACCGTTTCATAGCACACACCGGTGCCAAAATACCTGGCACCGCAGCCAGAACATGTTTGGCGGCAGTTTGGCGTTACCTGTTCCTTCACAGCCGTATTCCACTCGCGGATCAGGAACTCTTTGGTCACTCCCGCATTGATGAAATCCCAAGGGAACACCTCCTCCAGGCTGCGCTCCCTGGTGGTGTAAAATCCAATATCCACGTTGCAGGTCTCAAACGCTTTCATCCAGATGTCATTGTTAAAATACTCGGACCAGGAATCATAGATCGCACCGGTCCTGTAAGCCTCCTCGATCACCGCGCCCACACGGCGGTCGCCTCTGGCCAGCACACCTTCCAAAACGGTCAGCTCCGCCTCATGCCAGTTATATTTCAGGCTCTTATAATTTCTCATTTCCCTGAACTTGCCGCGTACAATATTGGCCCGCTGGATAAACTCCTCTTTGGTGCACATCCTGGCCCACTGGAACGGTGTGAAGGGCTTTGGAACAAAGAAGGAGGAGCTTGCCACGATCTGTACCTTTCCGTTTCTTTGATCCTTGGGTATCTCATAGTATTCTTCCGCTATTTTTTCTGAGAGAAGAGCGATCCCCTCCATGTCCTCCACGGTTTCTGTGGGAAGCCCCAGCATAAAGTACAGCTTCACCCGGTTCCATCCGGCCTCAAAGGCGTCCTTTGCGCCTTTTAAGATGGTTTCCTCTGTCAGGCCCTTGTTGATCACATCCCTTAAGCGCTGGGAACCGGCTTCCGGCGCAAAGGTCAGGCTGCTCTTTTTAATATCCTGGACCTTGCTCATAACATCCAGTGAAAATGCATCAATCCTCAGGGACGGCAGGGAAATGTTGACCCCCTTGCCCTTGAACTCATCAATAAGGAAATTCACCAGCCCTTCCAGCTGGCTGTAATCACTGGAGCTTAAAGAACTCAGGGAAATCTCATCATTACCCGTGCTCTTTAGCATGTCCCGCGCATACTTTTTCAGGTATTCCAGGCTGTGCTCCCTCAGGGGCCTGTACACATCACCGGCCTGGCAGAAACGGCAGCCCCGGATACATCCCCGCTGGATTTCCAGCACCACCCGGTCCTGGGTCACCTTCATAAAGGGAACAAGGGGTGTTTCAATATATCCCACGTCATCCATGTTCCTGACCACCTGCTTTGTGATCACGGGCATGGCATGGCTGTTGTTGGGAAGAAAGCTTTCAATGGTCCCATCCTCTTTGTACGTAACATCATAAAATGCCGGCACATAGATACCGGGTATCTCTGCCGCCAGCTCCAAGAACCTGCGTCTGCCGCCGCCGGCCTTTTTGTTCTCCTTATACCGGTCCATCAGATCAAAATAGACCGTCTCGCCTTCTCCTATATAAAAGATATCGAAGAAGTCCGCCAGCGGTTCCGGATTATAAGCACAGGGGCCTCCTCCCACAACAATGGGATCTTCCTCAGTTCTGTCACATGCGTGAAGAGGGATCCCGGACAGGTCCAGTATTTGCAGCACATTGGTGTAACACATCTCATACTGCAGGGTAATGCCCAGAAAATCAAAATTTTTCACCGGCTCCTGGGTCTCCAGGGTAAAAAGCGGAATGTGCTTTTCCCTGAGCACAGGGTCCAGATCCATCCAGGGCGAATAGACACGCTCACAGTAAATATCATCCCGTTTGTTAAACATGGAGTATAGGATCTGGATGCCCAGATGGGACATTCCGATCTCGTAGACATCGGGGAAGCACATGGCAAAGCGGATGTCCACCTTGGATGCGTCCTTATTTGTCATGTTTACCTCCCCGCCAATGTATCGGGCAGGTTGCTGGATACTTAGTAATATTTCATCAGGTAACGCTAATTTTCTCATAAAATATCGTCCTTATTTTGGTAGTATTGCACAAAATCTTGTGCTTGTTTTTTTCTGTTTCAGGCATTGAAAAAAACTAAAAATTCCACTTTTTATGCTCCCATTTCGGCTGAAAACACCGGCTTTTCAAGAGGTTTTTGTCCCTTTTACGACAACTTTAAATTTTCGGACAAAACAAAACAATTCAACACCATGCATAATTATAGATGATAAATCGGTATTAAGCAATACATTTCACGTAAGCTCTTTAAGAACCTCTTTAAGAAGCCGCCTTTTTTAGCAATTCCTGCGTAAGGCTTTCGGTGAGAAATGCGTTGAGTCCTTCACAGAAAATCATTTCTGCCTCGTCCTTTGGAACCAGTACATTGTTGCTGGTTACTTGGCCGATCCAGCGCTGCGTCTGCAGTTGGGAAATCATATCAGAAGTTTAAACCCGGACTTTTTCACTCAGACCGGTCTGGGATTGTAACTGTTCAGGATATCCGATGTGAAAATTGGTGCAAAAACGGACTTATAAGCATGCTTAACGCCTGCATTTACAGCTATTTTCCCGCCATCCCGAACTGTTACTTTTAATTCATGCATTTGGTTAGTATTTGCTAACCATTATTTAAAAAAATAGGGATTAAATCCCAAAAACGGTTTGCCTGCCATTCGTCTTCCTCCAGATCATTTCTGCTTCAGCTCATCAGTTCTTGCCTTTTCAAAATGCCTTTTTACAGATTCAGAGTAGATTTCGGAAACAGCCGCCACCACTGGTTCTGCCAAAGCGCCGAACAACGCCTCCTTATCATCAAAATGATGATAGAAGGCTCCATTGGTCACATGGGCGTCCTTGCATATTTCCCGGATGCCGGCCCGTTCAAACCCATATTTTATTAGTTCTTTGAAATATCATAGTAATACACACAAGTCTGATACGCCGGATTCTCATAAACGCCGCTGATCCTATTGCTTATAACATAATTCTGCATCATATCATATGCAAAGATCATATAGCATTCGTCCATTATGGTTTCCTGCATCTGTATATACAGCCTTTTCGCGGCATCCCTGTCCGTTGCTGTCAGCTCCACCGCTTCTTTATTCACAGACTCAAATATCCCGTCATCCAAATAGCAGAAATTGTAGCCAACAGAATCCCTGGCATTTACAAGCAGCGCTGAAAACCAGCTGGCAGGATCCGCATAATCAGGCCACCACTGCATTAACATGATATCCTGGCAGTCATCCGGGTCCGCGCTCCCTGCCAGCGCCCTCTGGGCATCCCAGTCCATGCCAAGAAGCTTCAGCGTCACTCCTATGCGTGCAAGATTATCCTTGTAGATCTCCAGCATCTTACTGTAAGACGTATTGCTCCTCATGTAAGAAACCGTCACCGTAACATCTGTGAGGCCGGACCTTTTAACGTATTCTCCTGCCTTTTCCAGGTCACAATCATAGCGCATCAGATCATCGCTATGTCCCCAAAGGCCGGCAGGAATCATACCATGAGACCGCGCGCCGTATCCTGCCAAAACCTCATCCACTGTTTCTTCATATGGAAACGCATATGCCAATGCTTTCCGAAAATCTTTGTTGTTACAGGGAGCGCTCTTTGTGTTTAACATCAGGATCACATTGGTAAATGTATTGGCATGGAGAACGGAAAACTTATCATCCTCCCCCAATGCCTTTAAATCTTCAATTGAAAAATCTGAGGCAAGCTGGGATTCACCTTTTTCAAGCAGTTCTCGGCGGGTACCGGAATCAGGAACCTCCTGTATATAAACGTATTGATACTGGTTGTCCTCCCAGCCGCCGCGATAGCCTTCATAGGCTGCCAGAGTGACTGCCCTTGCCGAAGCTGTGGAAATGGTATAAGGACCGCTTCCACCGTCATTCCCATCATTAAACCATTCCACATCTTTATCAAGAACATTGGGGCTCATGATATAGGCAGCATAGCCTGCTGACGCAATGAGGGGGATTGACGCACTGTAGCTGAGATGGAATGTTACTTCGTACTCTCCGGTTACTTCAATGGAATCCACGCTGTTCCAGATGTAAGCGGCCCCCTTGCCAAGATTAATGGTCCTGTCAATGGATTTTTTGACTGCTTCTGCATTCATTTTTTCTCCATCATGAAAGGTGACATCCTCTCTCAGGCGGAAAACCCACTGGGTGCCATCTTCATTGGATATCCAATTGGTGGCAAGCAATGGTTCAACCTCATCGGTCCGGTCATTGTAGCGGGTCAGGGTTTCATATACATTGTGAAGTATTTTCACACCGTTAGACTGCTCCGTACTTGGATCTAATGTCACATATGGTTCTGAATAATAAGAATGATACAGTACATCCGTGTCCTCACTGCCCTTCTCCCTGCTCTCCCGGCATCCGGTAAGCAGGGAGACAGTAAGCAGAGAAACAGTAACCAGGGAAGCAGCAAGTACTGACCCCATCAGAACGGATAATCCTCTTTTCATCCGACTTCACCTCTCCTTTTATTGGCAAGCCCTGCGTCTTTAAGTTCTCCGAAAAGCTTTTTCATATCAATTGGCTTTGCAGCATGGCCATTCATTCCTGCTTCCAGACAAGCCTGTATATCCTCAGCAAAAGCATCCGCAGTCATGGCAATGATGGGAATATTTCGTTTTACCTTATCAGGGAGAGCCCGAATGGCCCTGGAGGCATCACGGCCGTTCATAACAGGCATCTGGATATCCATCAGAACCGCGTCATACGTATCTGCTTCGGCATCACATAAAAGTTCTACACAGATCTGTCCATTCTCTGCCCTGACGGTACTGATATCGTAGTATTTCAGCATTTCCTCTATAATCTCCCAGTTTAAGTCATTGTCCTCTGCAACCAGAAGCCTCAGCCCCTGCAGTCCGCCTGCGTCTTCATCCGCGGATGCGGTTTCAACCTTAGAAAAATGCAGGAACTCGTTCATTTTATCATAGATCACAGACTTAAACATCGGTTTATTGATAAAAGCATGAACCCCTGCCGCCTTAGCTGCATCTTCTATCTCCGTCCAGTCATATGCACTGATGATAATGATCAGAGCTTCATCTCCAACCTTGGCCCGAATGGCTGCCGCAGTCTCAATACCGCCCATATCCGGCATCTTAAAGTCAACAAGCACAACCCTATATCCCTGGCCGGCTTCATGCCTTGCTGCGGCCATTTCAACTGCCGTCCGCCCATTGTCTGCCTTATCAACCGTTACCCCCATAGATACCAGGGTATCCTCCGCGGTTTCAAGGAACACTTCATCATCATCCACAAGCAGCAGCTTAAGGGGCGGCAATACTAAATCATCCGTGGTGGTTTCAGCAATTGGAAGTGTCAGAGTGACAGTGAATTTAGTTCCTTTTCCAATCTCACTTTCACAGTCAATGGTGCCGCCCATAAGATCAGTCAGCTGCTTGGTAATGGCAAGTCCGAGGCCGGAACCCTGTACCTTATCAATACGGGTATCCACCGCGCGGGTAAAGTTCCGGTACATATCACTCATAAATTCCCGGGTCATGCCGATCCCGGTATCCTGAACCGTATAGGTCAGGATCACTTTGCCGCTGTCTTCAGGCAAACGTGTCTGCGCAAGTGTTAAGACGACTTTTCCCCCTGGATCTGTATACTTTACCGCGTTGGACAAAAGGTTGATGAATATCTGGTTGATCCGAAGTTCATCCGCATACAGGTATTCATATGTTATATGGTGCAGGCGGACCTCAAACATCAATCCCTTTTCCTTGATCTGGGGCCTTACGATGTTCACAAGATTTGTACCCGATTCAGCAAGGGAAAACACTACCGGGTGGAGGGTCATTTTTCCTGATTCAACGATTGAAATATCCAACACGTCATTGACCAGAGTAAGTAAATGGTTGCTGGCCAACGTGATCTTTTCAAGGCATCCCAGTACCTGCGGGGGATCATCAATATTTTTTCTTGCAATCGCGGTCATCCCAATGATGGCATTCATCGGCGTACGGATATCATGGGACATGGAGGAGAGAAACCTGGTTTTTGCCATGTTGGCATTCTGCGTCTCCTCCACGCTCTTTTTAAGCTGCCTGTTAATGGACATGATATGGCTTCCATCCAGCAGCAGGAGAAGGAGAAAGCCGATGGTTACATAAAAAAGCATATGCCAGTCAAACCCTATGTCAACCAGCGCTTTGGACTGGATATAACCTACAAACGTGCAGTTTAGTGTGTTCTCTATCTGGCTGCTGACATAATACGCATCTTCACCGGCCTGATCCTTCAGTTCCACCAGGCACTTGTCTTCTTTCTGGAAGGAGCTTTGGAATCGGCCTATATCCACATAGGAAAGACCATTGTTTTGTTTAATAAATGTCCAGAAGGTATCACCGCTCATGGAACCGGACTGAATGATATACCGTCCATTTATGTCTATCAGGGAAACCTCCGCCTCGCGGTAGGCACCTGGGAAAAGCCACTGGGAATGGAGCACATTGACAGGAATCGTTTTTACAAGTATGGCTTTTGCATCTCCTCCTCTGTCATCTCTGACAGTCAGCAAGCTGCAAAATCCAATACTATTGATCCCATCCACCGGATTAATATACGCGGAGGATATGTAGACAGTTCCCTCTCCCCTGGTTCCGTTTATCATTAAAGGAAGTATGTATGTAAATGACTCTGCCACCTGGGAGTAATCAACCTTGTTCCCATTGTTTCCGGAACCGGTAGATAAACCGGACAATGTATCATAATATAATATGTGTACAGAAACATCACTATTTATATTAACTTCCTTCAGATATTCAACGGCTTCTTCCGCCGAATACCCATGGTTCTCTATGTAGGCAGCCCAGCTGTCACATTCATTCTGCAGGCTGCTCATATACCCATAAGATAGTTGGGCGGTGGATTCCACGGCAGCAGTAAACGCATCCCGAGCCGCCCTTTCTTTATCACTTCGTACATTTTGGGAATAGCCCACGCAAAGGATCAATACAAAAACAGCGATTGCAATATTGCTGAGAGCAAGCGCAATGAATCTGTCCTTTCCTCGTTTGGTTTTCATACGCTTTCTCCTCTCTGGGCTTTCCGGGACCGCTATTCATCTTTATGGAATGACAATTTATCACCTAAAAAACATTTTATCATTAGATGGACCGGCAAACAAGAGAATAAAAGATTCCTGCATCATTTTTTCATAGGGAAAACGTTCAGGCAGTCGGCAAGCATATCCGGCATCTCTTTTCACACAAAAAACAACAGCACCGCAAAACCGGACTTTTCCGCTCCTGCAGCACTGCCGCCTATCCATTCCCTATCCCATAAACACGCTCTAAGAAACCTCAATCCCATACAAGCGCGATGCATTTCTCCATAGAATATTTTCCTTATCATCCCCTGAAAGATCCATCCCTCTCACGAAACCGGCTCCCTCTGTCAGCCATTCCGTCCGCACGGGATAGGAGGAACCGTAGATGATATGGTCGGAGCCCAGCACCCGGACCGCACATTCCAGCGATTCCCTGCCCCACGGCTGGGCGTGGCTGGTCTCGAAAAATATATTTTCGGAAAGATACCGGGCCAGCTGCTCCCCGTTATCGTCAAACCGTTTGACCTGGTCCGCTCCCGCAGACCTTGTGGGAACCATCATTTCCTTGAATGCAAAGAAGCCGCCGCCCAGCATGGAATGTACCATCCTGACATGGGGATAGCGCTCAAACATGCCGCTCATCATTTCCCTGCACACAGCCGTCATCTGATCCACACAGCGTCCATAGGACCTGCGCAGGTTGTTGTAGGCGAGCAGGGAACCATGGTCCACCGGCACCGGGGTGTGGTGCACGTAGACGGTCATCCGGTACTCTTCCAGCTTTTCAAACAGAGGGGCAAACGCCTCGTCATCCAGATACAGGTTCCCGTAGTGGGCGCTCATCTGTACCCCCCTCATCCCCAGCTCTCTGTGGCAGCGTTCCAGCTCCGCAAAAGCCGCCTGCCCGCCGAACGGAGGTATGACTGCCAGCGGAATGAGGCGTCCGTTGCTGCGGCGGGCATAATCCGCCATCCCATCGTTAAAAAGCTTTGCCATAGAAAGTCCCAGCCATTCATGGCAGCATGGCACCTTCATAACCCCTTTGTCGATTCCCGCCAGGTCCATGTCATGCAGCTGCTTTTCCAGCTCATAATCTCCCTCTGCATAATTCACTCCGGGACAGCCTGCCGGGCGTTCGATGACAATCTCTTTTCTTTTGTCCCTGTCAAGAACCCGGCCCGCGGTCCCGTAAGCCCGGGGAATGTCCGCCAGGAACAGGGAAAGCAGTTTGTCATCTTTGAAAACCTGCTCCGGGAACCAATATACGTTTGCATCTATTACCATGTCCGATACCTCTTTTTCTTCATACTTAATTTTAGAGCGTGTTCCGCCGGGAGTACTTGCGGTTTCCCGCAGAAAACCTTATAATACTTCTGGAAGGTATTATTACATCAGGGGAGAATATTAATGGAAATTGATTACATTCACGAATTTGTTGTTCTGGCCGATACCGGCAATTATATGGAAGCCGCCGATAAGCTTTTTCTTACGCAGTCATCCCTTACCAGGCATATCCAGAAGCTGGAAGCCGACCTGGGCGTCCTCCTGTTTGACCGCTCCACCAGACACATTGAGCTTAATAAATACGGGAATCTGTTCATGCCCTATGCCCGGCAGATCTCTCAGCTTCAGAAGGAATATTCCACCACATTCTGCAATGAACTGAACCGGGAACGCGGCACGATCCGGATCGGAGCCATACCTGTGATGGCCCAGTACCAGATCACGGATATCCTGGCGCGGTTCCAGCAGGAGAACCGGAATTTTATGCTGGATATCCAGGAAGCGGATTCCCTGAAGCTGATCCAGATGCTGCGCGATGAGGAGATTGATTTTGCAGTGATCCGTGAATCCGATGATGCATCCAGCGCGTTTTGCAAAATCCCCATCACCCAGGATACGCTGGCGGCCCTGATGCCGGCCGGCCATCCCCTGGCAGTAAAGGACCACATTGAATTAAAGCAGCTTTACCGCGACTCTTTCCTGCTCCTGGGCCGGGACACTTTCATGTATTCCCTCTGTGTCCGCGAGTGCCGCAGCGCGGGATTTGAACCCCACATAGCATTTACCAGCAACCGGGTGGACAACATCATCGGCCTGGTCAGCAAGGGCATGGGCGTGGGCCTTCTCACCAAACGGCCCGTCATGTCCGCCAACCATTCGGAGATTGCAGTGGTGGACATCCTGCCTGCCATTACCACCACCATCAGCCTGGCCTACCTGCCCGGCAAAAAGCTGACCGCTCCCCAGCAGCAGCTGGTTAAAATTTTTGAGAGCCTGTGATGTGCAGGCTCTTTTCCATTGAATCCTTTTGGCCTTTCACCCCATATACATCCCGCCGTTTAACCGCAGCACCTGCCCGGTCATAAACCCGGCCTCCTCGCTGGCCAGATAACACACGGCCGCTCCAAAGTCCCGGGGCGTTCCGTTGCGCCCTGCGGGAATCCTTGGAATCAGCGTTTTATTGTCCAGCTCATCCTCCCACTCCACGGGGTGGTCGTTTTCCATGCCGCCCTTCGCAATACAGTTGACCGTAATCCCCTGCCCGGCCAGGGCCTGGGCGAGATACCGCGTCATGGAAATTACTCCGCCTCTGGCCGCACAGTCGGGCAGCCCTTCCTCCTGCATCCCGTTCTCCGCGCTGATGCCAGCCATCAGGATGATGCGGCCCGCCCGGCTCTTTGCCAGATAGGGGAGTGCTTTCTGCACCATGGTAAAGCTGCCTGTAATCTGGTGGTGAAGCTTCTGGTCCAGCTCCTGCTCCGTGATATCGGAAAGCCCTTTTAAGCGGGCCGGCGCGCCCTGGTTGGGGATAATCACATCCACGGAACCGAATCTTTGGCACACCTCCCCGTAGACCGCTCCGTCCCCATTTTCATTGCTCAGGGCAATACAGGTTCCCGGATGATGTTCTACCTCGGCGATCAGCCGCCTGGCATCCTCCATGTTGTGGGTCACCATGACCACGTTCATTCCTGCCTCTGTCAGCATGTGCACGGCCCCGGCCCCCACATGGCCCGTGGCCCCGGCAATCACTGCCGTACGTCCTTTTAATGTATACATATTCCTCTCCATCTGTCCGGCGTTCCGAAGCATATTTAATAAAGCTTTAGATAAACCGCCCGTTCTGGTCAATCCACGAGTCCACAAAATCAAACAGCACCTTCACCGTATCGCCGAACTGTCCCGGATAGCTCTCCGCCTCGTAAGCCGGCGTAAAATTATGCCCGGCGCCTTCCATAAAGCCCAGGGTCTTATCCGTGCTCCCGGCCCGCTCATAGATCACCTCGGATGCAAGGTATTCATAGCTGCCGGTCATGCCCACGGCAAGCATGGGAACATGGATTCCCGTCACATTGCCCGGAGGGCAGCAGTAGGACGAATCCCAGTCAACTCCGTACACTCCGTCCTCACCCACATGGAATTCCTCTGTGGTCCTGACCGCCTGGGACCGGAGAAATGTTTTCACCGTGGTCATAACGGCTCCGCTTCGCAGGGAACCCGTATTCTGCTGTCCGGGACGCGATACCCGGACGCTTGGCACCACCTGAAGGGTGATACTTCCGTCCCCGTGCAGCAGAGGCCATTCCTTCTTTGTGTGGGACAGCAGACTCAAATCCTGGGGAAACAGCTTGTTATTGGGCGCAATCTGGTTGGCCCCCGGAATCACCATGGGTTCATCATCCAGATAGTTTCCCCGGCCCTCCCCGATCTCCTTAAGACGGAGCAGCGCATGGCCGATCAGCCGGTTGCCCCTGGCGCCTTGGGCGCGGTAGAATTCCCGCTTGAATGTCTCGCTGTAATTGGAACCGTCCGGATGAAACCCATGATCCATGTTAAAAAGATCCAGCTTTGGATTGCGCCTGGTTCCATTGAATTCTTCCTCGATTGCAGGATCCAGGCTGAACAGGGTCATTGCTCCGTTTCCAAAATTGGAATCCAGGAACATGACGCCGTCCGCCGCGGTCAGCTCCTCAGCCAGGCCGCAGGGAATCAGCTTTTCCGGTCCCTGAAAGACCTTTGCCCCATTCTCCGCCACGCACTGGTAAGCGCTCATCAGGGTAGCGCCCCCGCTGTGTCCCAACAGCAGCACCTTCTCAATGCCCGGATACGACTTCAGGAAATCCACCGCCCGCTTTACGTCCAGCATCTTGTCGTCCAGCGTGGATTTGTCATCCGCAACCACCGCGGTCAGAACACGGTATCCCCTCTTTGCCAGCTCCGGCGCGGGCAGAAATCCCAGATAGCTCTCATCCGAGTGCATCAGCACGATACCGATCTTGCTTTTCCTGCCCAGAAGATCCGGCTCATAGAGCAGGCCCGGCACCCGGTCCGGAAGCGGTACAAATGCGATTTTATAATTATCCGACATAATAATTCCTCTCTTTACTTCTTTTCTCTTTACCCATTGATCTCCGACACGCGGCAGCAGGACACAAAATGGCGGCCCGATACCTCGGTCAGCTCCTGGGGCTGTCTGCACGCCTCGGCCGCATAGGGGCATCTGGAATAGAACCGGCAGCCCGGCTTGGGGTTAATGGGCGAGGTGATCTCCCCTTTTAGCGGAAGCCGCTTCATGGGATGCAGGATATCGGTGGACGGAATGGCGGACAGCAGCGCTTTTGTATATGGATGCAGGGTATGTGCAAACAATTCAGCGCTGGGCGCCTTCTCCACCAGCTGTCCCAGGTACATCACGCAGATATTGTCCGAAATATGGCGTACCACGGACAGGTCGTGTGTGACAAACATATAGGCAGCGCCGCTTTTCTCCTGAAGGTCCATCAGCAGGTTCAGCACCTGTGCCTGGATGGATACGTCCAGGGCGCTGACCGGCTCGTCACAGACGATAAATTCGGGATTCAGCGCCAGGGCCCGGGCGATTCCCACCCTCTGGCGGCGTCCTCCGTCCAGCTCATGGGGATAGGAACGGCGCAGGCGCTCATCCACCCCCACCAGGTCCATCAGGCGGCTGGCCTCATCCCGCAGCTCCGACCTGGAACGGAACCTTCCCGAGCGTTTCAGCGGCTCCATGATGGTGGATTCGATCCGCATCCGCGGGTTCAGGCTTGAGTACGGGTCCTGGAACACGATCTGCATCTGTTCCCGTACCGTTCTCAGTTCCCCTCCCCGGACATGGGTGATGTCCGTTCCGTTTAACAGAATCTCACCTTCCGTGGCCTCCTGCAGACGGATGAGGGTGCGTCCAAGGGTGGATTTCCCACACCCCGACTCTCCCACCACGCCCAGGGTCTCTCCTTTTTCAATTGAAAATGACACGTCATCCACCGCGTGATTGATTCCCGCAGGCACTTTGAAGTATTTTTTCAAATGTTTCACTTCGATCAGGGACGGCATATACTAATCCTCCTTTTGTTTGAGACCGCATCTGCAAAAATGGCCGGGTGCAATTTCTCTGAATTCGATTTTCCCCTTGCTGCATCCGCCCTTTGCATGGGGACAGCGCGGTGCAAACGCACAGCCCTCCGGCAGGTCGGTGGGGTCAGGCGGCGAACCGGTAATGGGCTTTAGCCGCCTGGCCTGGCTGTTCATGCCGGGCAGGGAGTGAAACAGGCCAACGGTGTACGGGTGGGACGGATGCAGGAAAATGTCTTCCCTGCTGCCGTATTCCAGTATCTCCCCTGCATAGATCACGGCCACCCGGTCGCTGGTCTCGGCCACCACGCCCAGGTCATGGGTGATCAGCAGCATGGAGGTGTTGTATTTAACCTTTAAGTCCTTGATGAGGTCCAGCACCTGGGCCTGGATGGTCACGTCCAGGGCCGTGGTCGGTTCATCCGCAAGCAGCAGGTCCGGGCTGCAGGCCAGAGCCATGGCAATCACCACACGCTGTTTCATACCGCCGGAGAACTCAAAGGGGTATTCGGCAAACCGCTCCGCCGGAATCCCCACCAGCTCCAGCATTTTCCCGGCCTCCTCCTCCGCTTCCCTCCTGGTATAGTCGTTGTGCAGCAGCAGTCCCTCCACGATCTGCTCCCCCACCGTCATAATGGGGTTGAGAGCCGTCATGGGGTCCTGGAAGATCATGGCGATCTTCCCGCCGCGGATTTTCAGCATTTCCTCCGCCGGCTTTTTGAGCAGGTCCTCGCCTTCCAGAATAATCCGCCCCTGCTTCAGCCTGGCCGGCGGATTGGGCAGGATTCCAAGGATCGCCTTGGCAATGGTCGTCTTGCCGGCTCCCGTCTCACCCACCAGGGCCAGCGTCTCCCCCTTATCCATATCAAAGGAAATGCCGTTAACCGCATGGACCGTCTTCCTGCCGGATGTGTAGATCACCTCCAGGTCCCGCACCGAAAGAAATTTCTGTGTAGTTTCATCCATTTTCTTAAACACTCCTTTCAACTGCGAAGCTTCGGGTCCATGGCATCGCGCAGTCCGTCACCGATCAGATTGATAGCCAGCACGGTCAGCGCAATGACAATTCCGGGGAACATGATCAAATGCGGGTAATTCAGTATATGGGTTCTGGCATCCGCCAGCATGGCGCCCCATTCCGGCGTGGGCGGCTGGACTCCCAGGCCGATGTAGGACAGGGCCGCCGCCATGGTGATGTTCATGCCGATATTCATGGTGGCGTCCACGATCACCGGGGATACCACGTTTGGCAGGATGTGGCGGAACATAATGCTTAGATGGGAACAGTTGATGGACTGGGCCGCCTCCAGGTAATCCTTGGAGCGCTCCGAGAGAATCTGCCCCCGGATCAGGCGCACGTCAATGGGCACATTTCCAATGGCCAGGGCCAGCACCGTATGGAAGAATCCCGCGCCCAGCACAGCTGAAATGAGGATGCACAACAGCATACTCGGAAGGCTGGACCAGATGTCCAGAAAACGCATGATCAGAGTCTCCGTCCTGCCGCCGAAATATCCGGCGATACAGCCGATCAGGCATCCCAGCACCGCGCTGAACACTGCGGCGCAGATTCCCAGGGCCAGGGAATACCTTCCCCCGTAGAGAAGGCGGCTGAACAGGTCGCGTCCCATTGCGTCTGTCCCGAATATATGCTTAAGGGACGGCGTCCCAAACATACCCGCCAGATCCATTTCATTTACGCCGTAAGGCGCGATCATGGATGCGGCTGCACATGACAGGACAATGAGGGCCAGCAGGACCATTCCCACCCTGGAACCCTTATTTTTCCAGATTCTTGTAAATGTCTCTGCAAAAAGTGATGATTCGCCTGTTTGATTCATTTTCATGCCTTGACCGCCTTTCTCTTTTTCACGCCCGAATACTGAGCCTTGATTCTCGGGTCAATGAGTGCATAAATCAGGTCCACCGCCAGCATAACCAGGGCTGTGAAGACCGCAAAGAACAGTACGCAGGCCCTGACTACCGGATAATCCCGCATGTTGATCGCATTCAGCATATAAAGTCCCACGCCGGGAACGGAAAACACGCTTTCTATCACAGCGGACCCGGCCACGATTCTTGCAAACCCGGCGCCGATGGATGTGATGATGGGCATCAGCGCATTGGGAAGCATGTGCTTTAAAACGACCATTTTCTCATGCTGGCCCTTGGCCCTTGCCGTGGTAATGTAATCCTCGCGGAATACCCCCAGCATACTGGCCCTGGTCTGGCGCGCATTGACCGCGATGCCGCCCAGGGCGCTGCATATGATAGGCATTACATAATACTGGGGGCCTCCGATTCCGTAGGAGGGAAGCCAGCCCAGCTTTGCCGAGAACAGAAGGATCATCATCAGAGCCACCCAGAAATCCGGGCAGGAGATGAAAATCATGGCAATGGCCATGGTCAGGGAATCCTGCCATCTGCCCTCGTGGGTCGCCGCAAAGATCCCAAGATACAGGCCCAGTCCCAGGTTCAGCACCATGGCGCTGACGCCGATCAGGATGGTACGCGGCAGGCGCACCAGCATTTCCTGGTAAACAGGTTTGTCGTAAACCCAGGAATTCCCGAAATCCATCCGGATAAATGTATTGTAGAAATAGCTTCCCAACTGTGCCGGATACGGCCGGTCGATCCCCATCTTTGTCCGCATGAGAGCGATATCGGACGCGGAGGCATTTCCTCCGGCGATCACAACAGCAGGGTCGCCGGGGGTAAAATACAGGATAGTAAATATGATAAATGCCGTTCCAAGCACAATTACGATCATCCAGAGCAGTCTCTTTAATATATATTTTCCCATATGATTCACTCCGATTTTTACAGGTTAATCCAAATAATAGTCGCATGCTCCCGGAAGAAGGAATTCACTCTCGCGGTACACCAGGTTTGCAAACTCTTTGCTGTACACCGCGTTCATCTTCGGCATGCACAGCGCATGATAATACGCGTTCTCCACAATGTAATCATGGACCTTGGCCATGTTTTCCTTGTTGTGTCCCTCTGCCGTGTTGGCTGTCTCAAACAGCTCCTGCAGTGTATCATCATGTAAAAATGCCATATTGAAACCGGTTCCGAACTCATTGTAATTGATGGGCCGGTTCCACTCTCCCACCTGTGTGCCGCCGCCGGGATTCCACAGCAGCAGATCCCAGGCTTTTGGATTATTCACATCGGACTGCACCAGCGCGCTTTCCTTGGAATTGATCTCCACATTGATTCCGGCCTGTAAAAGCAGGGCCTGGATCATGGTCATGATGCTCTTTAAGTCTTCCCGGTTAAATCCTTCCAGGGAGATGGTTTCCCCGTTATAGCCGGACTTGCCCAGATATTCCTTGGCCTTCTCCAGGTCATATGTATTCATGTATGTCTCCGTGTTCTCCCATGCCGGATCGTAATCGTCAAAGAACGGGGTTCCGAACGCCTTGGCCGCAATACATGTGCCGGTAGCTGCCGCGATCGCATTGTTGTCCAGTGCATAGAAAATGGCCTTTCTCAGGTTGACATCGCTCATAAGACCGCCTTCCGTACAGTTGGGAATCAGTACGTACATCTCAGATCCCTGGGTTACAAACACACCGTAACGGTCCGCATACTGCCCTCCCTCTGCAAAGTCGGCCAGGTTCTCTGCAGGAACTGCCTGTGAATACTGGATCTGGTCCGTACTGAGAGCAATGACATGCTGGGACGCCTCGGCAATAATATCATACTCAATGGTCTGTACATTTGCCTTGTGGTTCGCGTCTCTAAGTTCTTCAGACTGCCAGTATTTGTCATTAGCCACCAGGGTCAGATGGGAACCGGATACATACTCGCTGACCGTGTACGGACCAGTGCCGACAGGCTTGTCCGCAAAGCCTCCGATCTCCTCGTAGGATTTCTGCGAAACGATCATGGTGCGGCACCACGGCCACTCCAAAGCTCCCACCTGCTTAACAGGACCTGTCCATGTATACTCCACAGTATAGTCATCGACTGCCTTTACACTGTCAAAGATATCATATTTTACTGCATTTCCCGAATCCACGATCAGCCCAACGGAAAAAACCACGTCCTGGGCCTTGATCTGGTTGCCGGCTGCATCGTAGATGTTGTCATACAGCGTCACCCTGGTGTGAGTCTCATCCACGTTCTCATACTCCTTTGCCATGATCGGAACATACTCGCCTCCCCTGAAATCAAAGAGCGCCTCGTAAATATTGTAGTAAATATACTGTTTGCTGTGATCCCCGGCCCATGTATACGGCGCAAGGTCCTGAGGATCACTGGAAAGCGCAACCGTCACCTTTTCGTAGCGCCCGTCCGAGTCAGCCGTTGTCCTCCGCCCCGCTTCCGCCGTGGGGGCTTCGGACGAAGCCGCGGCCGCCTGCTCCTTGTTATCTTCTGGAGCACTTCCCGCCTCTGACGTCTTCGCCGCGGCTCCCCCGCCGCCACAGGCTGCCAGAGAAACTGCCATGGATGCCGCCAATGTCACTGCCATTACACGCTTTAACAAATTTCCGCCCCATCTTTTCTGCATTTCTTGTACCTCCCAATCAATTTGTGTGATTTTATTTTAGTATATTTGTCAATAATGAACAAACCGATTTTGGAAGTGATTTATGCAGTTTGTGCAATTAGTATGTTCTTGAGCAAGGTCCGGGCCTTGATACCCGTTGTTTCCCAAGGCCCTGCTATAGGCCTCCGGGAAGGGGGCATAGTGTCTGTTTTTATCAGATATCCCTTTGCGGGAAAAAGGGAATAGATATTGTTGGTCTTATAATAGATGGCTACAATAATGCGCTCCGGCCCCCCGGAACACAGGTCAATACAGGATTGTGAAAATTATAAAAAAGGCTCTCATCATACAAATAGGGGCAGGATTTTCTCAAATCCTGCCCCAACTGTCGACAAAGAGTCTAATGTCAATATGATAGCTGAAATTTATAACTGATTATAACTGAGGACCTGCGGATACTAATGCTTTTCCTGCTGCATTGCCCTCGTACTTAGCAAAGTTCTTCACAAAACGCTGTGCCAGATCCTGAGCCTTGGTCTCCCACTGGGAAACTTCGCTGTAGGTATCGCGTGGATCAAGGATTGCAGGATCTACGCCTGGAAGCTCGGTAGGAATCTCAAAGTTAAAGTATGGAAGCTGCTTTGTAGGTGCCTTGGCAATGGAGCCGTCCAGGATCGCATCAATGATGCCGCGGGTGTCGCGGATGGAGATACGCTTTCCGGTGCCGTTCCAGCCGGTGTTCACAAGGTATGCCTTTGCGCCGCTCTTCTCCATTCTCTTAACAAGCTCCTCTGCATACTTGGTTGGATGCAGTTCCAGGAATGCCTGTCCGAAACAAGCTGAGAAGGTAGGAGTCGGCTCTGTGATCCCACGCTCTGTACCGGCAAGCTTTGCTGTAAAGCCGGACAGGAAGTAATACTGTGTCTGCTCCGGTGTCAGGATGGATACTGGAGGAAGCACGCCGAATGCATCTGCTGACAGGAAGATAACATCCTTTGCAGCAGGAGCAGCGGAAACCGGACGTACGATCTTCTCAATATGGTCGATCGGGTAAGATACACGTGTGTTCTCTGTCACGCTCTTATCATCAAAGTCGATCTTTCCGTCAGCATCAAGGGTAACGTTCTCTAAAAGAGCATTGCGCTTGATCGCATTGTAGATATCGGGCTCAGAATCTTTGTCAAGATTGATAACCTTGGCATAGCATCCGCCCTCAAAGTTAAACACGCCGTTGTCATCCCAGCCGTGCTCATCATCTCCGATGAGAAGACGCTTGGGATCTGTTGAAAGAGTGGTCTTGCCTGTTCCGGAAAGTCCGAAGAAAATAGCGGTATTCTCGCCGTTTAAGTCGGTATTGGCAGAACAGTGCATGGAAGCAATGCCCTTTAACGGCAGGAAGTAGTTCATCATGGAGAACATGCCCTTCTTCATCTCACCGCCGTACCATGTGTTGACAATAACCTGCTCGCGGCTGGTGATATTGAACATGGCGGCTGTCTCTGAATTCAGGCCCAGCTCCTTGTAGTTCTCTACTTTTGCCTTGGAAGCATTGTAAACAACGAAATCCGGCTTAAAGTTCTCCAGCTCCTCAGCGGTTGGCTGGATAAACATATTCTTAACGAAATGAGCCTGCCATGCAACCTCAACAATAAAACGGATTGCCATACGGGTGTCCTTGTTTGCTCCGCAGAATGCGTCTACAACAAACAGTCTTTTGTTGGAAAGTTCTTCCAGAGCGATCTTTTTTACCGTATCCCAGGCTTCCTGGCTGGCCGGATGGTTATCATTCTTATATTCATCAGATGTCCACCATACGGTGTCCTTGGAATTCTCGTCCATGACAATGAACTTGTCCTTAGGTGAACGTCCTGTGTAAATACCGGTCATAACGTTAACGGCACCGAGTTCACTTACCTGTCCCTTCTCATAGCCCTCCAGTTCGGGTTTTGTCTCTTCTTCAAACAACATTTCAAAAGAAGGATTGTAAACAATTTCTGTAGTTCCGGTAATTCCATACTGACTCAAATCAACATTTGCCATCTTTCATTATCCTCTCTTTCATTTTATCGAAATCCTTCTCATTATCTCATTTTGTTAATTAAAAGTCAATATTTAAAAGAGTAAAATCGAAGATAATGTTCGGATATTTATACAATCCCCTTTAACGCACGGCTGAGGACTGTTTTTAGTATCTCCATGTCAATGGGTTTTGCGATATGCGCATTCATCCCCGCATCCAGCGATTCCTGCACATCCTCGGAAAATGCATTGGCTGTCATGGCAATAATGGGTATCTGCCCGGCGTCCTCCCGTTTCATCCTGCGGATGGCCTGGGCGGCCTCATATCCGTTCATCTTGGGCATACGTATGTCCATCAGGACAGCGTCATAGGTGCCAGGGGCCGCGTCCATGAAGGCATTTAATGCCAAAGCCCCGTTCTCCGTCACATCCGAATGCGCCCCCTGCATCTTAAGCAGTTCGCAAAGTATCTCGGCATTGATATCATTGTCTTCAGCGATCAGGAACCTGCGGCCTGCAAATATCTGGTCCGGTGCAGCCACATCATGGCCCGCTCCTGAGGATTCCGTGCCGGCTTCATCCCCGTCCCCATACTCACATTCCAGTTCAACCCTGAATGTAGTGCCCATATGGACCTTGCTCTCAACGGAAATATCCCCTCCCATGAGATCTACCAGTCCCTTGGTAATGCTAAGTCCCAGTCCTGTACCTTCCACCCTCGCCGTATTGCGTGTAAAGGGTTCAAAAATATGGGATAAAAACTCTTCCTTCATACCGATCCCCGTGTCCGACACCGTAAAACGGTAGCGGGCATACCCCTGGGGCCTGACCGGTGTTACTTCCTCTGCCAGGAAATCCACCCTACCCCCCTCCGGAGTAAACTTGACCGCATTGCTGAGAAGGTTTATGAGTATCTGGTTCATACGCAAGCTGTCACCGTAATAATAAGCGTGCTCAATCCCCCTGCTTTGGATGGTAAATGTAAGTCCCGCCGCCTTTGCCTGAGGTTCCATGATGGCGGACAGCTTTTCCAGCAGACCGGACATGGATATCTTCATATGGTTCAGGCTGATCTTAGACTGCTCGATCTTGCTCATGTCAAGGATGTCGTTGATCAGGCTCAAAAGATGGCTGGATGAGACTGATATTTTCTGAAGGCAGTCCTCCACCCTCTCCCGCTCATCCAGATGGGCCTTGGCCAGCATCGTCATGCCCATGATGGCATTCATAGGGGTACGGATATCGTGGCTCATGGTGGAGAGGAAATCACTTTTAGCCTGGCTTGCCTCCCTGGCAACGGACAGAGCCTCCTCAAGGGCGTTCTTCCTTCTGCGCTCCTCTGCCAGCATATCCGTCACATCCGCCCTGACAAGGCACACGGTGCGGTGGTTCTCATCCCCCCACAGCACATTGATCTGCTTATAGCGGATCCCGTCCTCCCCATGGTATGGAAACACAAAATCATACCCACCCGGTTTTAATGCGAGCGTCTGCAGAATATATTCCAGGTTAAACTGGTTCAATGCATGATCCCTATCCTCACCAGGATCATACTGCCTTACAAATTTCTCTGTCGCCTTGTCGTAATCGTCAATTTTAAAAGGCGGAAGGTTCTCCAACACGGTCTGGCGTGTATGCATGGTCAGTCGGCCGGTGTACACATCGATGATCCCCACCAGTTCAAAGGTGTATGCCATAATGTTCAGGAATCCCTGCTGCTCCCGCACCGAATCCGTTATATCCGTGCGCACAAGGCAGACTCTGCCCAGGCGAAGGTCTATCTCCGATACTGTCATATTCTTGGTACGGATATCCCGTTTCTCATCCATGATGGAATATGAAAATGTATACGGCCCATCTTTTTCCAGGCGCCTGCGGATCTCACCCGGATCCAGGGAATTAAAAAACTGTTCCCTGTCCTTGGGCACGATCACCTGCCCCAGCATATAGCTGAGATGCCCTGAATGGCATCCTGACCGGCTCGGAAGACAGCTGGAGTTCTCATTACAGGTCAGAACCTTATAGGTGTCCTGCTCCAGGTCCAGGTCTATGACAAAATCGTAGCTGGTCACGGAAAGCTGGTGCAGGATCCTGTCATTGATCACCTGTTCCGTAATGTCCGTCACTGTCAGGATTCCCGTCACATCGCCCGTGTCAGGCGCATCTACCAGATTCACCTTAAACTGTACGTACCGGCCGGTGGTTTCATTGGGCAGCCTGATAAAACACCGGAGTATCTTCTCCGTATCATTCTCCTGGAAGGCTTTCATGGCGGGCGCATTCAGATAAGTATCCAGAAAGAGACGGCGGTCTGCTTCATCTTCCACCAGACCGGCAAGGCCGGTGAAGAAGGTCTCACGGTCATATCCGAAGGATTCCAGAAGATGGGAGTCCGTATGGTCACTGATCTCAATGATCCTGTTACGGGTAATATTGCAGTGGCCCATGACCAGTGCATTGGGATCCGTGGTCCCGTAATGCTGCATCAGCCGTTCCTTAAACTGCGTGCGCAGCTGCTCCTGCTCTTCACGCTCCTTTGTCACATCATGGTAAACCGCATAGAACCGGTTTTCACCGCCCTCACTGCGGAGCATGCTGAGTGTGTTTTTGACCCAGACATAGGTGCCGTCCCCCCGCAGGAGACGGTATACCATCTCAAAGTTGCTTTCACCCTGTTTAATAAACCCTGCTATATCGTCACCCACCTGTTCCCTGTCATCGGGATGGACACCCGACAGGGCATCCTGGCTGTAGAGCGCCCAGGCCTGCTCCAGAGACATACAGGTCAGAGCGGCAAATCCGTCCGACATATATTCAGGAATCATTTTGCCGTCCTTCTCACACCTTACAACGGCAATCCCGCCGGGCAGGTTCTTGATCACGGTCTGGAAATACTCTTCCAGCCGCTCCTTCTCCCTGCGTGTTTTCACCTCCTGGGTCACATCCCGCACATACTTTATATACGCCGGGATCCCATTCCAGTCGCTCTCCTTAAAACGGGTCACGTAAAAACGGTCTGAGCCCTCCACCCGCATCTCGTGTTCCCGGCCGTCCTCCATATCTGATCCTAAGGTGCAGAACCTGCAGGGACTGTCCTTTCCATGAAGGGCCGCATAACATTTCTGGCCCACACAGTTTTTTGAATCCGTAAAAAGGACTTCATTTTCATTCACATACAGAAGATCATAATTCTCCCTGTCGATCACATAGATGGAATCCGCCATCTCATTGGCAATTGTCTGGAACAGCCGTGTCTCCGCGGACATACCCGTGATCACAAGATAGATCCTTGGGTCTTCATCCAACGGTCCCATACGCCTTCCGCTCATATGGATCCAGACCAGCCGCCCGTCCTTGTGGAGGATGCGGTAAAACACATCCAGCACCATGCCGTTACTGATCGTGTGATCCACAGCGTTTCGGACCCTCTTCTGGTCCGCCTCATAGACAACATCCAGGGCATCTCTCCGGATCAGGGTTTCATACTCATCCCGTGTATAGCCGGCCAGGGCAATGACCCCATCGGAAAGAAAGGATGCTTCATAGACATCCTTTTCTTTCCGGAATATGGCAATGCCTCCGGGAATGGAGTTGATCAGATGGTTCATTTCCATCTGTGTGTTTTTAAGGTCGGAAATGTTGTGGAACACGCAGTGCAGCAAAGGGCATCCCTGGTCTTCGCCGATCCATTTGATCTGTACCCGCACCCATACAATATGCCCGTCCCGATGCTGTTTGCGGAACTCAAATTCATCCACGCCTTTGCTTTGGACCACCTGCAAAGCCCTGGATACCACCATGGCCGTATCCTCTTTATAGGTCATCTCAGCCGCATCCTGCCTGATCATTCCCTGGTATTCTTCCACCGTATAACCGGTTAGTGCCGGAACACCATCTGAAAAATAGACCGTATCAAAGATATCCGACACCCGGTAAATAGCTACACCGCCAGGAATCGCGTTGATGATATCCTCCATCTTCGCCTTGGCGCCGGCCAGTTCCTTTTCCATCCTCACCTGGCTGCTCACATCGTTTAACACCCCGTAGAGCATAAGTTCCCCGCTGTCCTTCTGTTTTGCGGAACCCTCCAGCCGGATCCACTGGTAATCATTTTCCCTGTGATGGAACAGACGGAAAGTATGGGTAAACCTGCCTTTGCTTTGGATCAGCTTGGCCAGCTTTTCCTTCAGGAGGCCGGCATCCTCAGGATGGACCCTGTCCCAGTCCAGCATCCGTCCCGAATCCGGACGTTTTTTGCCGGAGCAGCCCAGGATCTCATAAAAAGCAGGGTTGCAGTATCCGGGCAGTATCTGCCCCTCCTTGATCTGACAGATACAAAGACCGCAGGGAAAGCTGTCAAACGCAGTTCCCATATAGCCTTCACAAAAAGAGGTGCCCTCCATTGTCATTACCGCCCTTCTTTTAATCTTGCCCTAAGCTCGTCCACCCGAAAAAACTCTGTTTGAACGATCTGATACAGTGCCCCATAATCCACAGACGCTGTTCCCGCACGCAGAGGCTCCACAACAGCGCAGACCGCGTGAAAAAGAGGTGTCAGCCCCATGTTTCCCACAACCCCTTTCAGCGTATGGGCAGCGGAAAAAGCCTCCTCATAGTCCTGCTTCTCAAGGGCTTCCCCCAGCTTCTCAAGGTTATCATCCTTAAACAGCATGTCCAGGAACTTTATATACATGGCCTCATTTCCCATAAACCTTGCCATGGTGGAGTGGTAATCCGCCCCGTAGGCCTCAAACATTTCCCTGAATCCCCCCATTGTCATGCCTCCTTTCCAAAAATAAAGTCGTACAGAGTCTGGAACAGCCGATCCGGCTCAATGGGTTTTGCCAGATGGGCATCCATGCCCGCCGCCTTACTCTTCTCTATATCATCATCAAACGCATTGGCTGTCATGGCAATAATGGGGATCTCCCCGGCATCCCCGTTGCTCAGATGGCGTATGTTCCTGGCCGTGGTCAGTCCATCCATCAGCGGCATTCTGATATCCATCAGTATGGCATCATAATACCCTTCCGGCGACTTGCTGAACAGCTCCAGGGCCCGCAATCCGTTCTCAGCCGTATCCACCTTAAATCCCTTATCCTCCAGCAGCATCACGGCCACTTCCGTGTTGATCATATTGTCCTCTGCCAGCAGCACGCGTTTGCCTGTAAAGTCGTACTCCGATGACTCAGGCTGGCGGTCCTGTTCTTCCTTTTCCCCCAGGGCCCTGGTAAAGGCTGATATCAGCGATGACTTGAACATGGGCTTGCTCATCAGCAGGTTCACTCCTGCCAGCTTTGCCTCGTGTTCAATGGTGACCCAGTCATAAGCTGTCATGATGATAATGGTCACATCCGGTCCCACAATACCCCGTATGCGGCGTGCCGTCTCAATCCCATCCATCTCCGGCATTTTCCAGTCTATGAGAATCATGTCAAAATATTTCCCATCGGTCCACAGATCACTTACACGTTTCACCGCCTTGCGCCCGCTGTCCACCCACTCCGCCTTGACCCCCATCTCCTCCAGGGTTACAATGGCGCTCTCACACACAGCCACGTCATCATCCACCACCAGGGTTTTCAGATGGGAGAAGTTATAGGTGGTCTTCTTTTTATTGTGGCGCAGCTTTTCTTCCTCCGTAATGCCCAGTTTCACATCCACCGTAAACTCAGTGCCGATTCCTTTGATGGAGCGCACAGTGATCTTTCCGTCCATCATATCCACAATGTTTTTAGAGATAGCCAGCCCCAGCCCGGTACCTCCGTACGGCGCCGTGGTGCCTGTGGATTCCTGTGAAAAAGGCTCGAAGATATGGGGAAGGAACTCCTCACTCATACCCACTCCTGTGTCGTTTACAATGAACCGCAAAACAGCGTCATTTTTCGTTCTTCTGTGCAGCGCGGCAGACAGCGTAACCTTTCCGCCTTCATTGGTAAACTTAATGGCGTTGCTCAGGATATTAATCAGCACCTGCTGCAGCTTCATGGCATCACCAATATAGTAATCATCCAGCACCGGGTCCAGGATGCATTCATAGTCCACTCCCCTGGCAGCGGCCTGGGCATAGCAGATGGAATTGATGCCGTTAAGGAATTCATCCGTGGGGATCTTCTCGCTCTTTAACAGCATTTTCCCGCTCTCGATCCGGCTCATATCCAGGATATCATTGATCAGGGAAAGCAGGAATCTGGAAGATATTCCGATCTTGGAGATGCAGTCCTCCACCTGTTCATCATCCCCAATGGACCTGGCCGCTATGGTACTCATGCCGATAATGGCGTTCATAGGCGTCCTTATCTCATGGCTCATCCTGGACAGGAAATCAGATTTAGCTGCATTGGCCTGTTCCGCGGCAACCAGCGCCGCTGCCAGGTCCTCCTTCTGCCGCTGCTCCTTGCGGACCACGTCCGTCACATCTGTGCGCACTACCCCAACCCGCCCTAAGTCCTGGTTAATATAAAACACCTTAAACCGCTTGATCCTCTGGACTCCGTGTTCATCCCTCATCTCCACAATAAAATTGTACATATCATGAAGAGCCAGCTGCCTTTGCATATAACCGAAATCCATCTTTTCCAGGTATTCGTTCCCGGCCTCCTGGTCCATATACCGGCTGGCCACATTGCGGATCTCCTCCTGGAAATATCCCTGCCTCGCCACGGTTGCCTTCTGGCTGCCGCAAAAGGATATGGGGTGGTGTGTGCCTTTATGGATATCGATCTCAGTTATGATATCATAATCCAGCTCCGCAATCTTATAGAGGAGCTGCTCCTGAAGTTTTTTCTCAGTGATATCAAAGGTGTAGAAAAATGCAATGATATCCCCTGTTCCAGGATTCAGGCATACCCTGAAGCTGGTATTGCTCCAAAAGGCCCCGCCATCCCTGCCTCTGCGCAGGAAATCAAAATGATAATCTGTTTTGCCCGAAGCAAAATCCGACAGCACCTTTTCTCTGCGCATGGCGCGCAGGATATCCTGTCCGTACTTGGCATCCACAGCGGAGGCCGACAGATTCTCAATGGTCTGTTCATAGGTATCCCCCACCTTGGCAATGGATGCCTCGGCTGTGGACAGATAACTCTCCAGATAATTCCTGGTAATATTGATCCTTCCCTGGATCAGTCCACCCTCTGTGGACAGCTCCGCAAAATAAGTCAGTTCATTCTCATACAGTTCCCTGACCCGCTCCTGCACCTGCTTCTCATCCGTGATGTCCACAAACACACAGTAAAAATACTGTTCTCCGTCTTCCCCGGTGAACAGCTGCGCTTTGATCGATATCCATTTTACACCGCCGTCCTTGCACACCAGGCGGTTTTCGTTGCGGATGGTATTCCCGTGCTCCAGCTGGGAGCGCAGCTTTCCCTCCATCACCGCCAGATCCTCCGGCCAGATGACCGCAGACATGCGGTTTCCCATGGCTGCAAATTCCTGACGGGTGTATCCTATAAAGTCAAACAATCCATCATTGGCATCAATGACGGAAAAATCAGCATCAAACCGGCAGCGGAATACGGCTCCCGGAATATTATTATAGATGTGGAGTATCTCCTTCTGTGCCTGCTTCTGGGCTGTAATATCGCTGCATACCGATGTGATGGCAGGCCGGTCGTCCTCTGAAACAGTCTTATGCCCTACATCATGGACCCAGATATAGGATCCGTCCTTTTTGCACATCCTGTATTCCACCGCATACTCTTCCCCTATGTCCAGCTGCTCTGCCATCAGCTGCTCCACCATGGCCCGGTCCTCAGGATGGATACAGTTTGCAAACTGTCCGCGGATCGCGTCCGTAAATTCCTTCTCATCCCCGTATCCCAGATATTCCAGCATCCTGCGGTTAATGAAATAAAAGGGGAACCCGTCCCCCACATAATACCCCAGCATACCGCCTGCAAATGCCTCGTTAAGAAGTTCCTGCCGCTGTCTGGCAATATTTTCCATCACCAGGGTCTGGGGATAGTGTTCCCCTTTTCCCTGGCTGCTGCTGGGTTCTGAAAAGTTCAGATCACAGACCAGCCACCGGCCCTTTTGCTGTTTTAACACAAAAAAGCAGCGCAGATGCCAGGCATATACGGAGTTCTTCAGGCTGAAGGCTGCTGACATGACATATACGTTTTCCCCCAGCTGCTGCTCATTAAGAACCGAAAAATCCACCTGGAAGGGTTCCGGTATCTCCCTTATATCCTCCCTCAGGTATCGGGCCATATCCTCCCTGCCATCCGCATACTCCTGTTCGCCGGTTCCCACAAAGTGTATGTCATCTGCCAGGAACTCCTCGGCCAGCCCCGCATCCCTCAGTTCAAACCAGCAGCGGCAGAACTGCCGGATCGTCTGATTCCCACTGTTCGGATTACTCATACTGTTTCCTCTTTCCACAAGCCGCAGCTCTCCTTGTTTGTATTTTTCTCAGAAGCTTCCGGTTTCCTGCGTTTTGACTGTTCCTGCAGCCGCGTGCCGGGCTGTGTCAGCGCCACGCCGGCAGATGCATAAAACAATACGCTGCGCTGTATCCGTTTGGACAGGCTCTGCATCAGGTGGGGTTTGCATATAAAATCATCCGCCCCCAGTTCCAATGCCATGTTTTCCAGTTCCGGGTTGGACAGGGCCGTGGTTATGATGGGAAGGTTCCACAATTCCTTGTCCCGCTGGATGGTTTTCAGCACCTGAAAACCATCTGTATCCGGAAGTGTTATGCTTAAAACAATTGCCGCTATCCCCCTGTGGTTCTTTATGTATTCCAGGGTATCATCACAGGTGGCGGTCCCCACCACCTGGTAATGCCCCTTGAATGCCTGTTGCACAGACTCCCGATAAACCGGGTCCTCGTCCGCCACCAGCAGCACGGGCAGTTCCTCCCCGGAGCAAGTCTCCTCCTCCGGTATCTGAAGCCCGCTTTCCTTATGAGCGGCCAGAAGGGCCTCAAAATCCTTGCAGGGCATGGGCCTTGCAAAGTAATATCCCTGTACAAAATCACATCCCAGCTCACTGAGCCTGAGCAGCTGTTCCTTGGTCTCCACGCCTTCCGCCACCACTCCCAGGTCCATCCAGCGCGCCAGGTTGATGATAAACTGAAGGATTCCCTGGCTCTTGGGCTTGGCCATCTCGTTATGGATAAATTTGATGTCCAGCTTCAGGATATCGATGGGCATGTCATTGAGCATATTCAGGGAGGAGTATCCGCTTCCGAAATCATCCATCTCAATAACAAAGCCCTGTTCGCGCAAAAGGGTCACTGTATCGATGATCTGCTTTGGGTTTTCCGTATAAGCGCTCTCTGTGATCTCCAGATGAAGGCGGGAAGGGGAAAGTCCGTATCGTTCAACGATCTGGATCAGGGTGGACACAAGGTCCTCATTGTAAATATCCGCCCTGGAAACATTCACAGACACGGATATGGGATAATATCCCCGGTCATCCCAGGAACGGATGGCGGCACAGGCCTTATCCCACACAAACTGGTCCAGTTTTGTGATAAAACCATTCTTCTCAAACAGAGGGATAAACTCTGCCGGGGATAAAAAGCCCCACTCCGGGTGGATCCACCGGACCAGCGCCTCCGCTCCTATAAGGTTCTCATCCCTGATCCTGTACTTTGGCTGGAGATAGACCAGGAATTGGTTCCGGGCCAGGGCCGTCTCCATGCTGTCCGTAATGGCCTGTTCCCTCAGCAGCTGGTTGCGCAGGGTATCGTCATAGATCGCAAAAAACTTGCCGTACTGGCCTTTGACGCTCCTGGCAGCCAGAAGGGCCCTGTCGCACATCTGCTCCACGGAAACCATGCGGTCCTCCACATAGTAGATGCCCCATTTCATCACAATGTTGTGGACCTCCAGCAGCTCATTGGTCTGGATATTGGCTTCCATGAACATATCGTTGGTATACTCCCATTTGTGCTCTATCATGCAGGCAAACTGGTCTGAATTCAGGCGGCCGCAGATTCCCCTGCCACCCAGATTCTCCTCGTATGCCTTTCCAATCCCGCACAGCAGGCGGTCGCCTGTCTTCACTCCAAACACATCATTAATCAGCTTGAAATTCTCAATATCGGAACAAACAATGTCATAGTGGGTATCAGGGTTTCGCAGCAGGACGTTTCTCACCTGCTCATAGAAAAACTCCTTGCTGTACAGTCCGGTCAGCCGGTCATACTGCATCAGGTTGATCATGGCGGCTGTTTCCCGCAGCCGGATAATACCTGCCACGCGGTGCAGGATGATCTGAGGCTTATAAGGTTTAGCCACAAAATCCGTTGCCCCATGGGACAAAGCGGCAACCTCATCCGACTCGGCGTCATTTTGTGTTGTTACAATAACGGGAATGGAGGAATAAGCGGGATCTGCTTTCATGATTGAGAGAAAGGTGTAGCCATCCATAACCGGCATGATAATATCCAATAAAATAAGGGAAATCCCTTCTCCGTACTGTTTTAATATATCAAGGGCCTCCTGGCCGTTTTCCGCCTCCACAACATCATAATCTTCGGACAGAATCTGGCACAACAGGCTTCGGTTGAGCATATTGTCTTCCACAACCAAAATCTTTTTTCGTGAAAACATAGCTTTACTCCTCTTCTTTAGGATGAAAATACTGGCAAATATACTATTTATTCTATCATAGCAGGCTGAAAAACTCAATGATTCCTTTTGTTTCCGATCAGGGACAATGCCTATCTGTAAAAAGTGCCTGCCCGGGAAGAAAACTCCGGGCAGGCACTGATTAAAAGATGGATGGAGCCATTCTGTTTTTTATTCTACCGGTTAGCCAGCTCCTCCGTTATCTCCTCCCAGGAGATTCCCCTGTCAGCCATAAGCACCATCATATGGTAGAGAAAATCCGATATCTCATACTTGATCTCCTCAGGGTTGGGATTCTTGGCCGCTATGATGATCTCAGTGGCCTCCTCCCCCAGTTTTTTGAGGATCTTGTCAATACCTTTGTCAAAGAGATAATTGGTGTAGGATCCCTCCTTCGGATGTTCCTTCCGGTCCAGGATCACACCGTACACATCCTCAAACACCTTTAAGGGGTTTGTCTCCTTGTATTCCTTTTCAGCCAGGGTGGTAAAGAAACAGGTCCTGCTTCCCGTGTGGCAGGCGCCGCCGATCTGCTTGACCGTGGCCAGGATCGTGTCATTGTCACAGTCCAGCTTCAGGGATTTCACATACTGGAAATGTCCGCTGGTCTCTCCCTTCAGCCACAGTTTCTGCCGGCTTCTGCTGAAATATGTCATCTTTCCCGTGGCAAGGGTGGCCTCATAGGATTCCTCGTTCATATACGCCATCATCAGCACTTCCGAGCTTTTATGATCCTGCACGATCACAGGAACCAGCCCATCGCTGTTCAGCTTAAAATCCTTCCACGCCACCGTGCTCTCAAAGGTATCTGTCTCAATACCGGCTCCCTTGAGCATCTGCTTCATCTCCATGCAGGTATCCATGGATTCCTCTTCCAGGGTGAGGATGGCCCCCTTGACCAGAGGGCAGCCAAAATGGATCTTAAGTTCCCCCGCCATGTCCTGGACAGACTGGTGGCCTCCGCAAAAGATCAGGGCTTCATGCCCGCTCTCCCCAATCTCCCCCAACTCCTGAAGGGAAGGTACCTGGGCCGAGGTTTTAAGGATCATCACCGAGGCGCCCAGCTGCGCATATTCCTCCGCCTGGGGAATATATGTAATATCCGGAAGGTATGCATAGATCTTCTCGCTGCCGAAACGGTCCGCAGCCTCCTTCATCATGTCCACATTGTCCTCCCGGCTCACATCCAGGAATACGGCGCTGGCTCCGGCGTAGAGATACTTCTTTACGTCCTCCAGCCTTCTCACACGGCCTCCTGCCAGGATCGGTTCATCCACGGTTCTGGCAGTCTCCTTTATCAGACCGATCACCGCCTCGTGATCCTCATCATTCTCAGAATGATCATAGAGCAGCACCTGGTCGGCCCCGTTGTCACAGCCGGTCCTTGCCAGGTCCGTAAGGGGTTTCCCATATTCCGCCTGTCCGTTCCAGGAATAAGCCTTTCCTTCCTTTATGCCAAATCCCAATATCAGCTTCTTATAATCTGTCATTTGAGTATCTCCTAGTTTTCGTAGAGTCTGACTGCTTCCTTCAGGTCGATTCTGTTTTCGTAAAGAGCTTTTCCAATAATGGCTCCCCTGATCCCTGCCTCATGCAGATCCTGAAGGTCCTTCATACAGGATACCCCGCCGGAGGCTATGATGTCAAGTCCCGTATCCTCTGTCAGCTGCCTGGTTGCCTCCACATTGGGACCTGACAGCATACCGTCCCTGGATATATCCGTATATACAATATGCCGGACTCCAAATTCCTTCATCTTTATGCAGAGATCCCGGGCGGTTACGGCGCTGACCTTTTCCCAGCCCTCCACCGCCACCATGCCGTCCCTGGCATCCACGCCAGCCACAATGGCATCCTCCCCGAACTTTTCCACCATGTCCTTTAGGAATTCCGGATGGGTAGCCGCCTTGGTTCCAATGATTACGCGCCTTACCCCCAGGTCCAGCATACTGCGCACCGCCTCCTCCGAACGGATGCCTCCTCCGATTTCAATAGGGATGGTTACGCTGTCCACGATCTTCTGAATGGCCTTTGCATTGACCGAGTGCCCTGCCAGCGCTCCGTCCAGGTCCACCAGATGCAAAAAGGTGCCTCCCTGAGCCTGCCACCAGGCGGCCACCTTCCATGGCGCATCGGAATACACGGTAATATCCTTAAACCCGCCCTGCCTTAAGCGTACACACTGTCCGTCCTTCATGTCAATTGCCGGATATAGCTGCATATGAATCTCCTCTTTCCTCTTCTTTTAAACGGATCTTAAGATCCTGATTCAACTTTTCCAAATATTGCCCAGTCCTTCTGCCGCCGGCCGCAATATGGGCGTAGTCATCCTCTGTGACAATAATCACAAGCCCTCCTGTATTCTCCACCCTGCTGATCCTGGTGTAAGGGATCACATCAAATGCATAAGCCGCAGTTATGACAAAATGCTCCGTCAGGTAAATGCCTGCTCCCTTTGCATATTCCTCTGTGCAGGCCAGTTCCCGGTCCGCTGCCAGAAGTTCACCGCCCCTTCCTGAAAGCCGCCTTCTCTGGGCGCCCAGACGCCTGAAATACAAGATCATGTAAATGCCCCCGGCAGCGGCCATAAGAAACGGCAATACATAAAACAGGATTGCACGGGGATACTGCTCCAAATACGTTCTTGGAACCGTGTCCAGGTAATATCCGCCCACAATTTCCGACAGGTCCTCCATTGTAATGGGAATCTGTGATTCCGACCACAGCCGGCTGTAGGATTCCCTGGCATATCCCAGAAGTTCCGGCACCACAGGCTCCCCATATCCGTACACGTCCACGGCCGGGGGCTGCTTGGCCCCGGCGTCCCCATATGTATACTCCATAAGGGCCATCAGTTCTTTTGGAAGTTCTCCCCTTACGGAAATGATGTAGGGGCGGAACATAAAATCAAAGCCGAAATAATAGTCATCCGCCTTCTTCACATGTTCCGCAAAGCTGTCTGTCAGGTACTGGAGTTTTACATAGCTGTATCCCGCCGGTTGGTCAGATTGAAAGGGTACCGGCTGGTTTAACTCTTCCCTGTACCTCTCCCTTAGATCCCCATCCAAAAGAAGGCAGGCCAGGGCAGAAGACAATCCCAGGATGAGGAGCACTGCGCCAGCCAAAAGTCTTATATCCCTGTATCTCAGATGATTCATTTTCCTGGATAGGGAAGGTATCCCCGTTCCCTGTTTTCCCAATTCCATCCCTCCCCCAAAGCCCATCCAAGCAGTACTCATATGCATGCGGACGGTACTCATATGTAAGCAAACGGTACTCTGGTGCGGGCAAACGCCCGGTCCCTCCTACAAGCTGCCCTTGGTGGACAGCACGCCTGTCAGTCTGGGTTCCGCCGCAACCGCCCCGTCCAGGGCCTTTGCAAAAGCCTTAAAGGCCGCTTCAATGATATGGTGGTTGTTCATCCCCGACAGCTGCTTAACATGCAGGTTCATCTCAGCCGCATAGGACACCGCATAAAAAAATTCCCGCACCATCTCTGTCTCCAGGTCCCCCACCTTTTCCCTGTCCAGGTTCAGGTCATAGACCAGATAAGGTCTTTTACACAGGTCCAGGGCGCACAGCACCAGGGATTCATCCATGGGAAGGATCTGGTAACCGTAGCGCACAATTCCTTTTTTGTCCCCCACCGCCTGCCGGATGGCCTGGCCCAGCACGATTCCGGTATCCTCTACGGTGTGGTGGGTGTCCACCTCCAGATCCCCCTCCACGGTCACGGACAGGTCAAAGAACCCGTGCCGCGCAAAACTGTTTAACATATGGTCAAAAAACCCGATCCCTGTGTGAATGTCCCCTGTTCCGCTTCCGTCCAGGTTCAGGGTCATATGGATCTTTGTCTCATTTGTATTCCTTACGATCTCAGCTATCCTATCCATGTCTTCTGTCTCCTCTTAAGGATATTTGCCCTCAGCGGACAAGGGGGGACACACGCCCCTTGTCCGCTGAGGGTATGGTCACTCAAAACGCACCCGTACGGAGTTGGCATGGGCCGTCAGATGTTCGGCCTCTGCAAAAAGTTCAATCTCCTTATGTGCTTTTTCCAGGGCTTCCCTGGAATAGTAGATGATGCTGGATTTCTTGATAAAATCATCCACTCCCAGGGGTGAAAAGAACTTGGCCGTACCATTGGTGGGCAGGATGTGGTTGGGACCTGCAAAATAATCCCCCAGCGGCTCGGAACTGTATTCACCGATAAAGATGGCGCCTGCATTCTGAATCTTTGTCATGACCTCAAACGGATTCCTGGTCACGATCTCCAGGTGCTCCGGCGCAATACTGTTGGATGCCTCCACTGCCTTTTCCATGGATTCCGCCACCAAAATATATCCGTAATTGTCCAGGGACTTGCTGATGATCTCACTTCTGGGAAGCACCTTTAAGAATCCCTCCACCTCCAGGGACACCTTCTTGGCCAGATCCATGCTGGTGGTCACCAGGATAGCGCTGGCCAGTTCATCGTGTTCTGCCTGGCTTAATAGGTCCGCTGCAACAAACCGCGGGTTGGCGCTGTCGTCCGCGATCACCAGGATCTCGCTGGGTCCCGCAATGCTGTCAATGCTCACATGGCCGTATACCGCCTTTTTGGCCAGGGCAACGAAGATATTGCCCGGTCCAACGATCTTATTCACCCTTGGGATGGACTGGGTCCCGAAGGCCAGAGCTGCAACTGCCTGGGCGCCTCCCACCTTGTACACCTGGGTGGCACCGGCCAGATGGGCGGCTGTCAGGGTCACAGGGTTCACCTTTCCATCCTTACCCGGAGGTGTCACCATAACGATCTGTTTCACTCCCGCCACTTCCGCAGGAATGATGTTCATCAGCACGGAAGACGGATAGGCGGCTTTTCCGCCAGGCACATATACGCCCACGCTTTCCAGGGCGGTCACCTTCTGGCCCAGGATGGTCCCGTCAGGCTTTGCGTCAAACCAGCTGTTCCTTTTCTGCTTTTCATGATAACTGCGGATATTCTCCATGGACTGTTTCATCACGTCCAACAGCCCTGCATCCACCTGCTCCATGGCTTCCTGTATCTCCGCCTCCGTCACCCGGATACCGGAAGCGTCCAGATAAGCATGGTCAAACTTTGCCGTGTACTCAAACACGGCTTCGTCCCTGCGGTTTCTCACATCATTAACAATGGCTTCCACGGTTTGGGTATAGCTGTCATAATTGTTGGGATCCCTTTTTAACATATCCGCCAGGATATTTTCCATGGATCGATCATCTAAGGTTATGATTCTCATTCTGCTTTCTCCTCCTTATGAGCGCATGAATCCTTCAGTATGGCCTGGAAATCCTTGATTATCCTTGTAATGCGCTCATTCTCCGTCTTCATGCTCACCTGGTTCACCACCATGCGGGCGGACAGGCTGCACACTTCCTCCAACACTGCCAGGCCGTTTTCACGCAGGGTTGAGCCGGTCTCCACAATGTCCACGATCACCTCGGACAGCCCTACAATGGGGGCCAGTTCAATGGAGCCCCCCAGCTTGATGATCTCCACGGTCTGATACTTCTGGTTGTAGAAATAATCCTTTGCTATATTAGGGTACTTGGTGGCAACCCGGATCAGCTCGTGGTGCTTCAGGCTCTCCCTGGCCGACTCGGGACCGCATACGCACATCCTGCATTTCCCCACTCCCAGGTCCATGACCTCGTAGAGCTTGCGGCCCTCCTCCAGTATGGTGTCCTTTCCCACAATGCCGATATCGGCGGCTCCGTACTCCACATAGGTGGGCACGTCACTGGCCTTGGCCAGGAAAAACCGGATCCCCAGCTCTTCATTTACAAATATCAGCTTCCTGGAATCCTTATCCTTCATCTCATCACAGGAAATGCCGATCTCCTCAAATAATTCCATGGCCTTCCTGGCCAGTCTGCCTTTTGCTAACGCTACCGTTAAATATCTCATCTGTTCTCACCAGTCCTTACATTCATCAATCCCGTGTCACTCATACGCGGAAACAGGAATCTCATCCGCGCTGTGGTTCACCATGTCCATGGCCGTGACCACCAGGCCCTCCCCCTTTAAATACAGGAGGTTTCTCATATGCCGCTGTGCTGCCATGGCCTTATAATCCTCGATCTCCTTGTCCGGGCGCCGCTTCATGGACTGGACAGCCAGACCCTTGTCCTTAAAGTACCTGCCCAGCCGTATGGCATTGTCCCTGGCGGACGCCTCGTAGAGGATCACGGTATTCACCAGCGTCACCGGGGTGTCGATCTGCTGTCTGGACAGGGCTGCCATAAGCTGGTCCACCACAATGACAAATCCCACGGCCGGGGTATCCTTTCCAAACTGCACCAGCAGTTTGTCATAGCGCCCGCCTGTGACGATATAATCACCTGTCCCATATGTATATGCTTTGAAAATGATCCCCGTGTAGTAATGGTATTTGCTGAGCATACCCAGGTCATACGTCACATAACCGGCCAGCCCATAGCTTTCCAGAATGTGGTGCACCTGCTCCAGCCGTTCAATGGCGGCCAGGGCGCATGGGTTGGCTGTCAGTTTCTTTGCCTCCATGATCTGCTCCAGGGAGCCAAACAATTCCGGGAGTTTTAAGAACACCTGCTTTAATCCCGGGTCGATCCCCTGGTTCTTTAACAGCTCCTCCACCCCAAAATCGTTCTTGTTTTCAATGAGCTGATTCAGCTCCTCCTCCACATCCCCGTTTAACCCGGCTTCCTCCAGAAGGCTTCTGTAGAATGCCACCTGGCCCAGCTCCACCTGAAACTCCTTTAATCCGGCCGCTTTCAGGCTGTCTATGACCATGGCGATCATCTCCGCATCTCCGTCCGCGGAGTCATCTCCGATCAGCTCCACCCCGGTCTCCGCCCGCTCTTTCAGCCGTCCCTGGTAGCTGCTGTTGTTCTTAAAGGTCCGTTCCAGATAACAGAGCCGCAGGGGCATGGTATCATCCATAAAATATTTGGCCACACACCTTGCCACTGCCGGAGTCATATCCGGCCGCAGCACCAGGGTACTGTTGTCCCGGTCAAAAAACTTAAACATCTCACGGTCGGAAACACTTCCCCTGTCCTTGCTGAATATGTCAAAATATTCAAAACTCGGGGTCTGGATATGCTCATATCCATAGAGATAGAATGTATTCAATATCTTATCCTGTACTGCCAGCTTCTTTCTGCATTCCGCATTGTAGCTGTCCCTCACACCCTCCGGTGTGTGGATCAAACGGTTATTTCCTGCCATAATGATTCATCCTTTTTTATTGATATTGTGTTTTTACTTCTATGTAGTAAAGTGCTAATTCGGTAACGTGATTGTTCCATTATAGGGGATAATGGAGTGATTGTCAATATTTCATTTTTGTCTTCCGTAGAATATGATCATGCTCAGCTGTGCCTGGGAATCTCCCATGTTCCAGTAGCCATGGGGCACATCCGCCTTAAACCGTATGGAATCCCCCTCAGACAGCTCCCAGCGCCGACCATTGGCCTCAATCCCCACATTTCCCCGGAACACTGTGATAAATTCTTCCGTTCCCGCCAGATGGGGCTGGGCACAGAGCTTCCCCTCCGGCTCTATGACGATCCTGTACGTCTCAAACATTTTCCTGTCATCAAAGGGGAATATGGGATAATTCACATACCCTCCCCCGTCTTCCCGGATGGGGAGGATGTCCTGTTCCCGCACCACGGTCATCTCCTCCATACTGGTTTCAATGAGGGAGGAAAATGAAACCTTATAGCCATTGGCAATTTTCCAAAGCACGGAAATGGTAGGATTTACATCCCCCTTCTCAATTTGGGCCAGCATGCTTCTGGACACTCCGGTAACCCCGGCAGCCCCGTCCAGGGTCAGCTTTTTCTCCTCCCTCAGGCGCTTGATGTTCCGGCCTACTTCCAGATTAATATTAATATCCATAAACTCCTCCAAACAGTCTTTTTGCTTGACATTATGTTGGACTAATAGTACAATATAGTAGATTCCAATATATTGGACGGTATGTCTTATTATAGTATACTTTTATTTCCAATTCAGGTCAATCATTATGTAAAATGTATGTTCAAAATCTCCTGGTACTCAGATTTGCGAGATGATTTTCTGTCAGCCGCAGAGATGGGTGCAGGTGAGACTCCAAGCGTACACCAAATGGACAGGAGGAAAAACAGATGGAATTCAGATGTTCCCAAAGTACGGAGATCGATAGGTGCTGGGAGATCATACAGGAAGCGCGTCAATACCTGAAGGATCAGGGGATCGACCAGTGGCAGAACGAATATCCCGACAGGAATTCGGTGGCCGGGGATGTGATGAAAGGAAACGGATATGTCATAACGGAGAACGGCCGTATCATAGGTTACGCATGTATTTCCTTTGACAAGGAAGAATGTTATGAGACCCTGAGAGGAACCTGGAAAAGCATTCAGCCCTACGGTGTCATCCACAGGCTGGCCATTGGCAATTCACACAAGGGAAAGGGCCTGGGATCCCTTATGCTGCACCGGGCGGAAGAGCTGTGCAGGTCCAGGGAAATCCACAGCATCAAGATCGACACGGACCAGGACAATGGCGCCATGAGACATCTGCTGGAAAAGAACGGATATGAATACTGCGGCGTGGTCACCTTTGACAACAGTGATAAGATCGCCTTTGAAAAGCTGATCTGATCCATTAAACATGGCAAAGACCCGGTCCGGGAACATCAGTTTCTCCGGTCCAGGTCTTTTTGGATCTCCTCCAAATAGTGCACCAGCATATCCCTGTAGGTACGTATCCGCCACTGTTTGTCCACTTCATCATATGTAAAGCTTTTTCGCCCTCCCGCCTCCATCCGTTCCCAGAAAGCAAGCACCTGGTCAAAGGGAAGATAATACATCTCATTCATTCCCGTGTAGTACAGGATGATGAAGGAGATCCCTCCCTGTTCCTCAAACTCCTTCATGAACTGGATCTGGTGGGGGTGTATGTTCTGAAGGGGAAATGTCTTTGCCGCGCATTCCTTGGCGTCAAAACACACCGGGATCCCCTGCACGGTGCCGATATAGTCCACCGTACTCTTTTGGTCAAAGTACGCCAGGGTAATGTGCCTGCTCGCCTTGTCTATCTCAATGGGGGTAATGGGAGTGGGTATCTTCTGGATCAGCGCCAGATGCTTTTCCCTGTAGCTGTCATTGGTATGATTGATCAGATCCTCCAGGGTAGACCCCCTCAATCCCCTTGTATTCCATGTTCCCATGCTGCATGTTCCTTTCCGTCTGTTTCTGGAACAAGTATATCAGAACATCTGTTTTTTCACAAGTCCGGCACCATATAGTTTTCTTTCACCTTAACTCCCAGCCTTTGTTACAGGCTTACCCGTCTGCACAAACTGTTCCCACTGCTCTTTACTTCCCGCAAACACGTTCAGATCAATAAATTTCTCCTGACCGGAATATCCCTTAAGCCTTCCCCTATTTGCGTACTGCCAGAACGTCCACTCTCTGTCGGTCTTAGGTCTGCGGACCACATTGCGGATCCAGAGGGGATACGCTTCAAATCCGCCTTCCAGGTACATTTCATAGGTTTCCTCCGTAGCGTAGATGACCGGAGTCACTCCATAATGCTCCCCCAACATCTCCAGCATGAGTTCCAACTGTTCTGCCGCCTGGCTGACAGGGGGAGGATTGGATCTCTTATCCCCGTAAAACTCAAAATCCACCACAGGCGGAAGCATTCCTTCCCGCTTTCCCACGGTCTGGATAAAATTCTGTGCCTGACTCTCTGCCGGGCTGTCAAAACTGAAAAAATGGTAAGCGCCTGTATACAGACCTGTCCCGGCCGACTCCTCCCAGTTTTCCTCAAAGCGCGGATCCCTATGGCGGCTCCCCTCCGTGGCCTTTATATACGCAAAGGAAATGTCCTGGGCGCTGAGCACGGACCAGTCAATATCCCCCTGGTAGTGGGACACATCAACTCCGCGTACCGAATAAGTTCCGGCCCCGGGGCGGTTGAGGAGAAACCATCCGTTCATCACCCCATAATAAAAAATACCGCCGCACACCGACAGGACCACTGCCACGCAGAGAATAGACCGCAGGTATCCGGCCCCTTTCCCTGCCCATGTGCTATGGCTGCCATTCTTTTGTTCCATCCTGTCTCTCCCCATACGATCTCTCCCCCTACTGCCCTTTTACATCCACGATCCTTACATACCGTCTTAATGGGTATTCTCCGTCATGGGCCTCTTCCATTGACACAGCCGACACACTGCCTGCCCCTGTAATACGAGTCACCCCGCATCCGGCCAATCCTGCCCAATAGGAGTGATATACTGCATGGCGATCCTGTTTTCCGGATGGACGTCACACAAATAGATGACGGCCAGGAACAGCCACTCCAGCGGCTTCATAAGTATATAAACACAGTCAGCTCCAAAGGATGTCCTGATATGGCGGGCCAGGGGAAATCCGTATCTGTCATAGACATGCCGGACCGCGCCGTGGAACCCGGGCGCACGTTCCATTATGATCTGCTCAAAGGCATTTGCAATACAGAGCTGTCTGTTGACAATAACACGATGGCCATGACGGACGCCCATGCGGACGGGATGGACCACCTTTGGATGGCCTCCTGCCGCCACCGTGCACAGATAGTGTTCGTCATACATCACATTGGGAGGGGAGACCTTCTGGGACAGATTCCACTGGCTGGTCTGTGTCCACGCCTGAATGACGCTGTCCGGCTTTTGTCCGAATAAAGTGAGGAGCATGATCAGGATCCCCAGCAGGGGCAGCATAAAAAGCAGGGCCAGCCATGGCCAGTTTCCGGAATTCTGCAGCACGGCCTCAAAGCGTCCCGCGACTTCCGGACTTCCTGCCGTTCCATTATTCGGCTTTCCTGCCATCTCTTCCCCTTTTCCCTTCTCTCCTCTCCCCTCCGTACGGCCCGGATTCAGTTCCTGCCACTGCAGCAGCAAACGCCGGATCACTTTTACGGCAATGAGGACACAGTTTACAGGAAACAGGTACAGGTAGATCCCTCCCCTGCCCGCCACGCAGGTCTGTATGGTCCACATCACACACATCAGGCATCCGATGTACATGGCTGACATGGAAAGTACGGTCACAAGGGGAGGCAGTTCCTTTAACGGGATCATGCGAAGGATCATATATCCAAGGATCCCCACTCCGGACAGCACTGCTATGGTTGGAAATGTCCAGGTGGCAATGGGTGTATGGAACTGGCCATTGTACAGCACCTCAGGCCAGTCCGCAAATACGATCTCCGTAACTTCCGAGATATACAGCCAGCTTAGCAGAAAACCGGCCAATATGGTGGCAATTTCCGTCAATGCACTGATGGACCGCTGAAAGGGACTCAGAGTCTTTTTGACCATAAAATATAGATTGCACACGGTTAACAGCAGGGGGTAGACTAAGGAAACCAGCAGGATCAGAACCATAAACAACGCCATATATCCTTCCGTCAGCCGGTTGGGCCCAAACGGCCCTCTTATAAACAGTAATGGGCATCCCAGTACCATCATGATGAGAAGCACCACCACAGGAGCCAGGACAATGCTTAACAGGGTATGCATTTTCACAAAAACCAATAAACGTTTCATACCAAAATCCTCCTCATATGGCTTCAGTATATTGTGACCCAGGTTTCAAGTCAATGGAAGATCTGGCAAATTAAGGATATATTCAGAAAATTGAAAATATTGCACACAAACGATCTGCTATAAACCAGGAGCCGGCTTCCGTTTGGAAGCCGGCTCCTCTGGATATACTTATGATCACTTCTTAACAGGAAAGAATATCTCCGTCTCCCACTCCTCAGGCGGCAGGTTATGGAAATGATTTTTGACATAGATCTCGTAGGGCATTCCATCCGGCCGGTATCCGTTGGCGTTGATCCATGATACAATGGCGCCGTAAGCATCGGGAAGCCCTGAATATGCTCCTTTGTGAACGGTGGCGGCACAGAAACGCTTTGGCATGATGCAGTCCGCCTTATCCCTTTCCGTGATACCCACGGCAAGCTCTATATCGCTGTAGGCCGGATCAAACTCCTGGTCATGGTAGATTGCCATTGTTATGCCGTTGGCGGTGAGATGTTCCCTGGCGATCTTTTCATACAGTTTCCCGTAATAGTTTCCGAATTCCTCCACCGACATATTCTGCCTGCTGGTTACCAGCACCTGTTCCTCTGTTTCTTTGACCTGGATTTCATAGTTATTCTGATAGCTCATAATGTCACCTGTCCTTTCAAACTCTTCCAGATGGATTCCCATTTCCCTGACCGTAACGGAAAGATAGTTCATCTGCTGCTCCAGCCGGAATTTCTGTTTCCTCAGCTGCCCCAAAAGACTCCCGGCATCCTTTGTGTCCAGCAAGCCCTGAATGTCGGTAAGGGAAAATCCGTACCGCTTCAGCCGTCCGATCAAAAGCATGGTACTGATCTGACTGTCCTCATAATACCGGTATCCATTGGCCTCATCTGTTTTCCTTGGCCTTAAAAGACCGATCTTTTCATAATGGCGCAGCGTTTTTACACTTACCCCGCATATCTTTGACATCTGTCCTATGGTCAGCATTTCCCTGTTCCTCCATCTGTTTTTATTCATCTGATCCGGATCTGAACCAAGTATAATCCCATCCCTAAGGGCAGGGTCAAGAGGTTTTTTTAATCCATAAACGTCAGCTTCAGAATGCACCCTTGTCAAAGCAGAACACCGCAATATTATACCACATAACAGAAAAAGGACTTCCGCTTTCCGCGAAAATCCTAATGATTTCTGTTGTTTTTACGCTTATTCCTCGGACTGGAATCTGAGAGCCTGCTCTGCGATCAGGTCCTTATCCTCAAAATAGTTGATCTTCATGGCCCTCTTCATCTCCGCCAGTGTCCCGGCTGCCTTTGCCTGGGCTTTCCTGCTCCCCTCTTCCAGGATACGGTATACGGCAGGAATATCCTTTGCAAACTCCTTACGGCGTTCACGGATGGGGCGCAGCTCGTCCTGAAGCACGTTGTTTAAAAACTTCTTGACCTTTACATCCCCAAGACCGCCTCTCATATAATGGGCCTTCAGCTCATCCAGGTTCTTGTAATCCGGAAGATACTCTGCGAAATGCTCATCGCGGCAGAACGCATCCAGGTAAACAAACACAGGATTTCCTTCCACCTGGCCCGGATCCTCCACGCGCAGATGGTTGGGGTCGGTGAACATGGACATGATCTTCTTCTTCACATCCGCCTCGGAATCAGCCAGGTAAATGCAGTTGCCCAGGGATTTGCTCATCTTGGCCTTGCCGTCAGTGCCCGGAAGGCGCAGACATGCCTTGTTGTCAGGAAGCAGGATATCCGGCTCCACCAGATTACCTCCGTAAACAGTATTAAACTTGTGCACGATCTCCCTGGTCTGCTCAATCATTGGAGCCTGGTCCTCGCCCACCGGAACCGTAGTTGCCTTGAAGGCAGTGATGTCGGCTGCCTGGCTGATGGGATAGGTGAAAAATCCCACCGGGATGCTGGCCTCAAAATTACGCATCTGGATCTCAGACTTAACCGTGGGATTGCGCTGAAGGCGGGATACGGTCACCAGATCCATGTAATAGAAGGTCATCTCACACAATTCCGGTATCTGGGACTGGATAAACAGCACGGACTTGGACGGGTCCAGTCCGCATGCCAGATAATCCAGGGCCACTTCTATGATGTTCTGACGCACCTTTTCAGGGTTGTCCGCATTATCTGTCAAAGCCTGCGCATCGGCTATCATAATATAAATCTCATCAAACTCTCCCGAGTTCTGAAGCTCCACCCTGCGCTTCAGTGAACCCACATAATGTCCTACGTGAAGCCGTCCTGTGGGGCGGTCGCCTGTAAGTATAATTTTTCCCATTCCAAAAATCCTCTCATTCCATTCTTTTTGGTACGCACACATTTTGTCGCTTGTATTATCATAACCCGAACAGGAGCTCCTGTCAAGAATCACCAAATGATCCTTTTTCTGCCTTTTTAAAGCTTCCCTGTTGGTGTGACGGCAATCCCTTCCCCCTTTAAAACCCTGGCAAACTGACCGGGAAGAGGTGCGATGAATTCCCTTCCCCCAAGATAGTCAAGTGGCGCCGGAAGTTCCTTTGGAAGTTCCAGCCTCCAGGAGTGAAGCAGCTGGGACCGGACTTTGTATTTCTTTTTCATGTCATCATTTACCTGTCTGCTTCCATACTTGTAGTCACCTGCAATAGGATGTCCCATTGATGACAGATGGGCGCGTATCTGATGGCTGCGCCCGGTGATCAATGTCACCCTCAACAGGGTAAACCTGTCGTTTCCGGCCAGGGGAAGATACTCCGTCATGATCGGCACACTGTCCTCCACCTCCAGAGGGTAGATGGATACGGTATTGGTCTCCTCATTCTTTTTCAGGAACCCGGCGATCAGCTGCTTGCCCTCCACCTTTCCGGACACAAGGCACTGGTAATATTTGTGTATGCTCCTGTCCTTAAACACCTCATTCATGATCTGAAGCCCTGCCAGGGATTTTCCCGCCACCACCAGGCCGCTGGTATTGCGGTCCAGGCGGTTGCAGATGGAAGGCTTAAAGGTCCGCAGCTGGCTTATGGGCAGACCCCCTGAATCGATCAGGTAATTCAGGATATATTCATTCAGGGACATATCCCCTTCCTTTGCCTTTTGGGAAAGCATACCCGAAGGCTTGTTCACCACCAGGATATGGCTGTCTTCATAGACAATATCCAGGTTCCCGGAACTGTTTTTTTTAGTATCCGGTAAGGCTCGGCCCGGGGTTCCAAACAAAGGACCGGACAGGGCCGAGCCCTGAAACTTGCTTATGGTCTCATCCGAGAGGAACAGCTGTATCTCATCCCCCTCTGCCAGATGTTCGGAGCCGTCACATTTCTTTCCGTTTAAAGTAATGTTCTTTTTGCGCATCATTTTATAGAGAAAACCTTTTCCGGCCTGATCCAGGTATTTGGCAAGAAGCTTATCCATGCGCTGTCCGGCTTCATTGGGTGTCACTGTCAGTGTCTGCATATGTGATGTCTCCTTTATCTTTTGCAGTCCTTTACTTTGGAATTGATCACATCCATCAGCATCAGGATAAACCGGTGGGGAAAGACCTTGCAAAGCAGATCAAATGCCTTCATGGTCAATCCATATACGGAAATGTCCCTCCCCGCCACGCTGTCCCGGATCGCCTTGGCCACCACCCGTCTGGGATTAGCCATGACCAGGCGCTTGTACAGAGGTATCTCGCCTGTCGTCTCAGCGATATCAAAGAATTCGGTCTTTACCGGGCCGGGGCATACTGCCGTCACATAAATATTCCTGGATTTCAGTTCCTGGTGCAGGGCCCTGCTGTAGCTGAGCACAAAGGATTTGGTCGCCGCATAAATGGCAAAACCGGGCTGTGGAAGAAAAGCTGCCGAGGACGCAAACTGGATGATCCTGCTGTTGCAGGTCATATAGGGCAGGACCATCCGCGTCACCGCGCACAGGGCCTCACAATTCAGGCGCACCATATCACGTTCGTCTGTGAGGCTCAATTCATCCACCGCGCCGATCTTTCCAAACCCGGCGGCATTTACCAGGAATTTCACCTGGGGCATTTTCTCCTCAAGGGTGCGTTCCAGTATGCCCAGGTCCCTGTCCTTTGTAAGGTCCAGGGCAAATTTGCGCAAAGGCGCTCCCACCTGACGGTCCAATTCCTCCAGGCGCTCCATTCTCCTGGCAATGATCCAGATCTCATCAAACCCGTTGAAATGCTCCCATAGCTGAATAATCATTTCCCTGCCCATTCCGGAGGATGCCCCGGTTATTACAGCAATTTTCATTTTATCAGGATCCTTTCTTTTTATGAACGTTACGAATGGCTTTCTTTGGCCGTTTCACGCCCTGACGGCTCCCCTGACCGGCAGAGGCTTTAACAGGTTGTCCGTTTCTGTCCCTTAGGGGCTGTGCGTTCCTTGGCCTTATTAGGCATTTTTTGTCAAACCCGATCAGGTCTGTCCTTCCCGCGCTGCGCAGTGCTTCCGCCACCAGGTCGTAATTCTTGGGATTGCGGTACTGGATCAGTGCGCGCTGCATGGCCTTTTCATGGGGATTCACCGGCACATATACCGGCTCCATGGTCCTGCAGTCGTAGCCCGTATAATACATGCAGGTGGAAATGGTGGAGGGCGTGGGATAAAAATCCTGCACCTGTTCCGGCATGTAACCCAAATCCCTGAGATACTCTGCCAGCTGCACCGCCTCCTTCATGGAAGAACCGGGATGGGATGACATGAGATAGGGAACCAGGTACTGCTCCTTGCCCAGCCTTCCGTTCATCTCCTTGTATTCCCGTGCAAACTGCCGGTACACATCATTCTTTGGCTTTCCCATCATCTTAAGCACCCTGTCTGCCACATGTTCAGGCGCCACTTTTAACTGGCCGCTGACATGGAACTCACAGAGTTCCCGGAGGAACTTCCTGCTGGGATCAGCCAGCACATAGTCAAACCGGATGCCGGAGCGGATAAACACCTTTTTCACCTTTGGCAGGGCCCGCAGCTTCCTGAGAAGGGAAATATAATCCGTGTGGTCCGCTTTCAGGTTTTTACAGGGCTCCGGGAACAGGCACTGCCGGTTGGGGCATGCGCCTGCCGTCATCTGCTTGTCACAGGCCGGAAAACGGAAATCCGCAGTGGGGCCGCCCACATCATGGATATACCCTTTAAAATCAGGCTCCTCTATGAGAAGCTTTGCCTCATCCAGAAGGGATTCATGGCTTCTGGCCTGGATGATCCTTCCCTGGTGAAAGGTCAGGGCGCAGAAGCTGCAGGCGCCAAAGCAGCCCCTGTTGCTGATCAGGCTGAATTTGATCTCCCGTATAGCGGGCACGCCTCCCAGCTCCTCATAGGATGGATGATAATTCCTCATATAGGGAAGATTGTAGACATCATCCATCTCTTCCCGGCTCAATGGCTTGGCCGGCGGATTCTGGACCACATACACCTTTCCCTCATATGGTTCCACCAGACGTTTTCCGGAAAATGGGTCCGTATTGCTGTACTGCACATAAAAGCTTTTGGCATATTCCTTTTTATCCAATAACAGCTGGGTGTAATCCGGCAGCAGTTTATAGTCGTACACTGACTCCAGGCTCTTTGTCTTATAGACCGTGCCGTCAATAAAGGTGATATCTTTTACATCGATCCCGCTGTCCAGGGCATCTGCGATCTCCACAATGGAGCGCTCCCCCATTCCGTAGGAAATGATGTCCGCCTGGGAATCCAGAAGCACGGAGCGTTTCAGTTTGCCCGACCAGTAATCATAATGGGCCAGGCGGCGCAGGCTGGCTTCAATCCCTCCAATGATGATCGGCGCATCCTTGTACACGGACCGGATCAGGTTACAGTAAACCACCACCGCATAGTCCGGCCTCTTTCCCATAATGCCGCCCGGGGTATAGGAATCCTCTTTCCTGCGCTTCTTGGACACGGAATAATGGTTCACCATGGAATCCATGTTCCCTGCCGATACCAGGAATCCCAGTCTGGGACGTCCCAGTATCTCAATGCTCTTTTTATCCTTCCAGTCCGGCTGGGCAATGATCCCCACCTTATATCCATGGGCTTCCAGCATCCTGGATATGATAGCTGTGCCAAAGGACGGGTGATCCACGTAGGCGTCACCTGATACATACACAAAATCACATTGCTTCCATCCCCGGATGCTCATGTCATGCCGGTTCATAGGTAAATAATCATTTTTCATCCTGCCGCTCCATCCAATAATTCGTAATAATCCTTAATATAGTAATCCGCCAGCTGCCGTTTTTCTTCCCTCATATCCTGGGAAAATGCATCTTCCACTGCAAACACGGTCATTCCCGCGTTCTTGCCCGCCTGGATTCCCGCAGGCACATCCTCAAATACCACACAGTCTGAGGGCTTCACATGGAGCCGGTCCGCCACACTCAGATAGATATCCGGGGCCGGTTTGCCTGCCGCCACCTCGCAGGCCGTGGTCACCACCTTAAAATACCTGCGTATATCCAATGAATCCAAGACCGCGTCCACCATGGCCCTGCCATTGCTGGTGGCAATGCCGGCCACGATCCCATTCATGCTTATATAATCTAAGAATGCCCTTGCCCCCGGTTTTAAAGGCACCTCATTCTTGTATTTTTCAATGGACATCTGTACCCACGCTTCCTTGATCTGTTCCAGGGAGTCCTCCAGACTGAAGCGCTTTTTAAAATAAGCCGCTGTCTCGGAAAAGCTCATGCCCTCAATCTCCTTCTGCAGATCCTCCGGGCACTCCAGATCGAATCTTGCAAGATACTCCACATCAATGGCTTTCCACATCCACATGGAATCCACCAGTGTGCCGTCCAGATCAAATATCACTGCTTTTTTCTGGTTTAACTTCATTTTTTCCATTTCCTCTTTAACTAATCAGACTTTTTCTGGTTCCTGCAATCCTTAAGGCTCCGTATCTCCTCCTCGCTCAGCGGCCGGTACTCCCCCGGCTCCAGATCCGGATCCAGGCTCAAGGGCCCCATGGATAGGCGTTTCAAATAAACCACCTGACATCCCAGAGCTTCAAACATCCGCTTTACCTGATGGAATTTTCCCTCCCGGATTGTGAGAAGGACCTCCTGGCCCTTGTCTTCCCCCGCGTATTCAAACTTCGCGGGCAAGGTCCTGGTCCCATCTTCCAACAAAATCCCCTCCTCCAGGCGTTTAGCCGCGTCCTTTGGAAGGGTTCCCGATAAGCGGGCCATATAGACCTTGTCCACATGCTTTTTGGGGGAGAGCAGATTATGGGCCATCTCTCCGTCATTGGTGATCAGGAGAAGCCCCTCCGTATCCACATCCAATCGTCCCACTGGAAAAAGATCCTGCCTCAAAGCATCCCCGATCAGCCCAACCACTGTCTCGTAATGGTTGTCCGTCCTGGCGGACACCACCCCCTGGGGTTTATTTAACATATAATATTCCATTTTTGCATATCCCACCAATGCTCCGTCCACTGTCACCTGATCCGCGTCCGGGCATATCTTTAAGTCCGTGGCCTTTGCCACCTGTCCGTTTACCTGGATACGCCCCCTTTTTGCCATGTCCTTGATCTGGCTGCGGGTACCATGGCCCATCTCTCCCAGAAACTTGTCCAGGCGCATCACACCGGATTTCTGTCTGTTTTTATCTGCCATCTATTTCACCATTCCTCCTGCTTCCGCCTTGCAGCGCTCCAAAATCCTTACTGCCAGCGCCAGCCGGGATAATATTTATTCTTCAGGCTCATACCCGTGCCTTTGGCCCAGCCCATGGGATGATCCCCCATGGAGACAAGGCACCATCCCTTTAGCGGCCCTTCCTCCCGGGTCAGGGTAAGGGTCTCCCCTTTCAGATAGCGCAGTACCCTGTCATCTTCCGGTTCCAGGCGGATTGTGGTTTTAAACTGGCCCGCCCTGAGAGCCATGGCCAGGGCCTGTGAAGGCTCAAATCTCCCTTTTTTCACTTCCCCCAGCAGCAGGCCGGTGCGCAAAAACCTAAGAGGCAGGTTCCACTCCAGCCCTTTGGGAAGGTAGTAAACACTGTCCTGATGTATCCTGATCCGGCTGTGGTCAAAGGTTACGGAAATGGATTCCAGAAAATCCATCAGTTCCTCCTGATGCTTTAACATGCCGGGGATTTCCCTTGTCCGGCGGGGTGAAGCCGTTTCCCCGTCCTTCTTTCGCAGCAATGCCAGAAAATGTCCCTCTCCCTTTACGCGGTGGGGAAACAGCCTCATACACCCATCCAGCCCTATTCCATTGACAGCTCCCGGAACCCGGGACAGATCCAGGGCGCACAGTTCCATCTGCGGATATTGGTCCAGGATATACTCAATGTTCTCCTCATCCTCGGTTCTGGAAAAAGTGCAGGTGGAGTAGAGAAGCATTCCTCCAGGCTTTAACATATCCACCGCCTGACAGGCGATCTGACGCTGCAGCGGTGCATAGTAGGATGGGCCATGGACGGTCCAGTCCTTTACCATGTCTTCCTCCCTGCGGAACATTCCCTCCCCGGAGCAGGGGGCATCCACCAGAATCTTATCAAAAAATCCCCTCCATACCAGGGCCAGTTTTTCCGGGCTCTCGCTGGTCACACAAATATTAGGGATTCCGGCCAGTTCCAGGTTCTTAAGAAGGGCCCTGGCCCTGGAATAACTGATATCATTGGACACCAGAAGTCCCTGGCCCATAAGCCTGGCCCCCAGCTCCGTGCTTTTACCGCCCGGCGCCGCACACAGATCCAGCACCCTGTCTCCCGGCTCCACAGGAAGCATGGCTGCCGGGGTCATGGCACTTGGCTCCTGGAGATAATAAAGCCCGCAGTAATAGGCCGGATGCTTGGAAGGCCTGACGCTTTCCTTTGTCTCATCCTCCTGGCCATAGTAAAACCCTTTGCCTGTCCAGGGCACGGGTTCCATTGGCCAGGGCACCATGGCCTTCAGTTCCTCCGGGCTGATCTTCAGGGTATTGGCCCTAAGTCCGGGTTTCCAGTTCTCCTCAAAGCTTTTCACGTAATCATTGTATTCATCTCCCAAGAGTTCCTTCATTTCTGCCAGGAACCTCTCCGGGAGCTTGCTTATATCTGTCATCTTCCCTTCCTCATCCATTGCTTCTTCCGTCTTTGTGTGACATTGTACCACAGTTCCCCTGTTTGCGCCACCGTATCCCTGCGGAACCTGCCCAATAAGCCTAGAGTGTGTTTGAAAATTGCTTTCTGACATCTGCGCGTCACAGTTTGTGGGGGATTCGGGCCAAATGAAGGCGGCGTAGTGGGCTACGCTAACTGAATTTGGCCCAAATAACCCGCGAAATGGGGCGTGCAGATGGCGGGAATGAATTTTCAAACACGCTCTAGTATGTAAAAATCAGTCTGCGCTTTTCCAGGTATTTTAAGATCCAAAATGGATTCACACTCATTTCTTCATTGTGGTCCGTCTTTATATAGATCCCCAGATGCAGATGGACGTCAAAATTCCCGGTGGTCCCTTCCGTCTTTCCGTATCCCGTGTCTCCCATATAACCTAACAGTTCACCTGCTTTGACCTGGTCCCCCTCCTGAAAATCCCTTGCGTAATCATAGAGATGGGCGTAGTACAGATACGCCCCTCCCGGACATCTTATTCCAATGCGCCATCCGCCCATTTCCAGCCATCCGATCCGCTCCACCACCCCATCGCTCATACTCACCACCGGATAATATCCTCTTGGCATCTTGGAACCCATGATATCACAACCCTCGTGATGTCTCTGGTTCCGGCTCTCCCCATCTGTCCCGTAGCTGCGCCCCTGCATCCAGCCATCCTCAAAAACCACGTCCGGCGTCTGTTCATTTAAAGCTTTGGGAATCGGAAAATACTTCAGATCCCCCAATACGGTTTCATATGCATGTTTCATTTTCCTGTAATCCGCTGGCCTTGCGGCCAGAAGGAGACGGTTACTGCAGGATGTGTCCTCCACCCTGGTCAGGTCATAGTCGTGTTCGATCATGAGCGTGGTAAGGGTATCGTAATCAATGGTTTTCTGACCAGCCATTACATTTCCCAGCTTCATGGACCTGAAATCATCGCTTTCCCAGGTATAGGGCCCCAACTGGTAGTAATCCGGATTCATAATCAGATAATTGGTAATGGAACACTGGAACACGGCCAGGATCAAAATAAGAATCAAAGGCATAGCCCGCCACCCTTTACAATATATTGTATAAATCATTGTATTCAGGTGCTTATGAAAAAATCCATAAAGGGCATACTGTCCGTTCTGTGCCTGCTCATGCTGCTGTTTAATCCCGGACTTGCACTGGAAGGTGCCAGGCAGGGTATCATGCTTTGGGGAAACGTGGTCCTTCCCACTCTGCTGCCTTTTATGATATGCTCCGGCGTCATTGTTGCCATGGATGCCATCCATATACTGACAGGCCCGTTCAGGCCCATCCTGTCCGGCATACTGAAGCTGTCCGGGCAGGGGAGCTATGTGCTCATGAGCGGCCTCTTATGCGGCTATCCCATGGGGGCCAAGACCACCAGCGACTTCCTGGACAGCGGCCGTATCACACCGGAGGAAGGAAAATATCTTCTGGCGATCAGCAATCATCCCAGCCCCATGTTTGTGCTGGGATATGTGATCGCACAGATCCGGGTGATTCCGGGTATCTCTCAGGGCTGTCCCCTTTGGGCAGTGGCAGCGGCCCTGTATCTGCCGGTCATCCCCATATCCATATTAGCCAGAAACTGCTATCATTACAAGAGGAAAGATTACCCTGTATCAGATAAGAAGGATTCCGGGGAGTATCCCTTTTCCTTTGACGAACACATGATGGGCTGCTTTGAGACCATGACAAAGATAGGCGGTTATATCATGCTTTTCTCCATCCTTGCCCTTTACCTGACCGTATTTCCCTTTCAGACACCGCCGCTGGTCCGGCCCGCCCTTTTGGGAGCCGTGGAGATCACCACCGGCATACAGGCCATTGCCCAGTCCGTCCCCGGCATGACCGGCGCTCTGCTCATCATCGGCTCCGCCGCCTTTGGAGGCTGCTCCGGTATTTTCCAGACAAAGAGCGTATTAAAAAATGCCGGACTTTCCATCCGGCACTATATGCTGTGGAAACTGATGCACAGCGGATTATCCTGTATTCTGTTCTATGTACTGGTCATGCGCTGATCCGGCTACATCTGGTTCTGTTCCTGCTCCGGCTGCTGGATCTCCTGTTCTTCCTGACGGACGATCCCGCCTGAAAGTTCATTGCGGTTGGAGGATACGATATCATAACTGGACTGCATGGACGCCATGAACGCATCAAAACGCCCCTTTGCACCCTCCATACTGTGGTTGATGATGGTCTGAAGACTGCGCAGCATGTCGTCCGTGTATTGGATGGAGCTCTGACGGATGCCGTTGGCGTCATTCACCGCCGCATCCACAATGGCCTGAGCCTGGTAATTAGCCTGCTGCACCACTTCATCCGCATGGGCATATGCCCGCTGCATGATCTCGTGCTCATTGATCATCTCCGATGTCTGTTCGCTGGCCTGGGCCACCATGGAATCCGCCTGCTTCTTGGCATCCTCCAGCATGGCGTCCGCCTGGGCCTGGGCTTCGCCCAAAATGGTATCCTGCTGGCTGATGATCTTCTGGTACTTTTTGATCTCATCCGGGATCCTAAGACGCAGTTCTACCAGCAGTTCCTCCAGCTCTTCCTTATTCACAATGATCTTGCTGTTGGATAATGCCTGGAATTTACAACTGTCAATATATTCTTCAATCTCGCTGATCAACTGCTCAATTCTACTCATCATATTACTCTTCTCCTTATCCTGATAAAGGCAATATCCGCCCGGCTATGCCCGGCGTCTTTCCTCCAGCTTCTCCCTTACCCTGTCAGCAATGACCGGATGGAGGAATTCACTGATCTCTCCGTCATATTCTGCAATCTCTTTTACAATACTGGAACTCAAATAGGAATACTTTAAGTTCGTGGTCAAAAATATAGTATCAATCTCAGGCGCTATCACCCGGTTGGTCTGTGCCATCTGAAGTTCATATTCAAAATCCGTAATGGCGCGCAGTCCCCTTACCACAATGCCTGCGCCGCTCTGGCGTACAAAATCAATCAATAATCCTTCAAAAGACTGTATCTCCACATTCGGCAGGGACGCAGTCACTTCCTTTAACATATTAACACGTTCCGTGTCAGAAAACAACGGGGATTTTGCCTTATTGTTCAATACCCCGATGATCAACTTGTCAAACATTTTTGCCGTGCGTTCAATGATATCATAATGTCCCAATGTGACCGGGTCAAAGCTGCCCGGATATACCGCTGTCTTCATCTACTCTCCCCTGCCTGCAAACACATGCTTGTTGGTTTTGTACTCTTTGCTTTTTATCATATGGTAGCCATAATCCTTAAGCCAGTCAAACTCCGTTTCCCTGGATGCTTCTATTATAAAAACCGTATCCTCCGTAACCATGGCGGAATGGGCCAGGTATTCCAGCACCAGACGTTCATGTCCATGGCCGTAGGGCGGATCCATAAACACCATGTCAAATTTGTAATTTCGCCCTTCCAGCTTCTTAAGGCCTGCCAGCACGTCACAATTCATGACCAATGCCCTGTCTTCCAGCTTGGTTCTCTCAAGGTTCTCCCTGATACACTCTATGGCCTTTGGATTATTCTCAATCATCACCGCCATGGCTGCTCCACGGCTTAAAGCCTCTATCCCTATGGCGCCGCTGCCGGAAAAGAGGTCCAGGAACTTACAGTCCCCTATCTGGGGCTGCAGCATGTTGAACAATGTTTCTTTCGTTCTATCAGTGGTAGGTCTTGTATCCATTCCCTCCACTGTTTTTAAAAGCAGCCTTCTGGCGCTGCCTGCGATCACTCTCATTCATAACTCCCATTAACTGCTGCTTTCCAGTCACAGCAAATTTCATACCAAACAAGTATAATATGAAAATCAGAGATACACAAGGGGTTTTAGGCATTTTTTAACATTTTTTCCTTAATTAGAGCTGGGAAGTCCCTTGGCGATCCTGCCGGTAAATTCAGCAATATTCATGGTCTGCATGTAAATCTTTCCCGGGCCTGTAAGCTTGGTAAGGAACAGTCCCTCTCCCCCGAACAGGATATTCTTGACTCCCTTGATGGTCTCTATCTCGTAGGATACCGTTGGTTCAAAAGCAAACACATTACCTGTGTCCACCTTGATCACCTCGCCCGGCGCCAGTGTCCGCTCGATCACATCCCCGTCCACTTCCAAAAACGCCATGCCGCTGCCCTTAAGCTGCTGAAGGATAAAACCCTCCCCGCCAAAAAATCCGGCTGAAAGCTTTTTGGTAAGCACCGTGCTCACCTCCACTGTGGGCTGTGCGCAGAGAAATGCCCCCTTCTGGCAGATCAGGCTGGTTTTTCCCATGTCAACAGGCAGTATTTTTCCCGGCACCGTGGATGCAAATGCAATGAAGCAGTCCGGCCTGCTGGCTGTGTAGGTTGCCATAAACAGGGATTCCCCTGTAAACATCCTTCCAATTCCTTTCATCAGTCCGCCTTTTATGTTGGAATCCAATGCCAGTCCATCGCTCATCCATGCCATGCCTCCGGATTGTGTATACATTGCTTCCCCTGTCTGCAGCCTTACCTCCACTGCAGGCAATGTCTCTCCCAAAATCCTGTAGTCCATCTCTCATCCTCCTTTGTGATCGTATTTCAGTATAGCACAAGTGATTGAGGATTTCTTTACATATATCTTAATAATCGTTTCACTCTGTCATCGGCTTCCCTGAACCATCTGTCCTGGGGATTGACGGACAGTACAAAACGGATCTTGCCTGACAGGGACATCAGATATCTGGTCTCCCCGTCCTTTCCCATGTCCAGGTATGTTCTTTCATTCCTGCGCTTTAAATGTTCCTGTACCCCATATTTCAGGCAATAATGGACGTCCCGCCTGAGTTCCCTGCGGTAGGAGGAGGGAACCTGGAGCTTTTCATTGACCACGATCCCGGTCACTGTCTGCCGCTCCTGCCTGGTAAGGACCTTTGTCTTGGACCGGTTCAATTCAAACCCCATGGCGCCCAAAAAACCGTTTGCCTTGTTCATAACCTCGGATACATCAAAATCCCCTGAAAATGTCATGTCATCACAGTAACGGCTGTATATGACTTCCCGCTGCCCGCACCAGGCAGCCATGTATCTGTCAAAGGGTCTCATCACAAGGTTTGAGACAGCCGCCGAAGCCGGCGAACCCTGGGGAAGCCGGTCGTTATAACAGCAAAGGGAAGTCAAAAGAACCCCCACGGGCTCGGGGAAATACTGTCTTCCAAATGCCCTTTGCCCCACCATGGGAAATGTAATACTTCCAAAAAAGTCTTTGATATCCAGCTTTAACACCACCTCATGACCCAAATGGACCATTGCATTCCCTCGAATGGAGGCGCCCTTGTGGTAAGCGGTTGCACAGCAGGGGATCTCATAGCCTTCCAGGATATGGTGAAGGATATTCCTTTGAATGGTTTTCAACAAAGGGTCCGGCGCCATGACCCGCCGCACCCCGCCTCCCTTTTTGGGAATCTTAAGACAGGTGTAATGCTGTTCTGTGTGATTGCTGACAGCGTACAGACAGGAGATGATCCGTTCATCGGTCCACTCCTCCCCCTCCAGCAGAGAAAAAGACAGGATCATTTCCCGGCAGTGCCTGGGGGTACAGTGTTTCCATAAATCTGTATCATACATATTGAAACCTCGTATCATCCGCGGCAATTATATTGATCGCCGGTATCATCTGCGGCAGTTCATTTTATGCAGCATAAAACAGCAGGGATCATACGAAAAAGGATACCGTAAGATGCGCAGATGTACAAGCCCCAGGCGTGTGCACATGAAATGTGCGGTTGTACCTCGGAGCAGATTGCGGTCTTGTGGCCCTGCTATGACATGTCCATGACAGCGACTCGCTGCCCGGCCGGTCCCGCTGTGGTACCGGAAACACTATGATCCACTGCTGCTTTATGATTGTTTATTCTACCACACATGTTTCCCGGTTGCAAGATAACACGCCCAAACTCCGTGCCAGGCCCCACACACCGCCTACTATTGTTCCTATTGCAGACTCTTTCCTCCCTTTTGCAGGCTCCTGGCCGCAAATCCGCCTGCCATCCGGTAGTATGTTTTTTTAGGAAGTAAGTCCGCCAATGCCTTTATGAATTTCCCCGTCCTGTCAGGTATACAGACGACTTTTCCTTTTGCAAAGCTTTCCATGGCTTCCCTCACCACGTCTTCCGGCCTGCGAAAAGCAAACATCCCCTTTCTGCTCTTATCCACCTTCATACCCGCGCTCTCATGGAAATCCGAGTCAATAAAACCCGGACACACTGCCTGGACATGGATACCATATCCAGCCAGTTCCATGTGAAGCCCTTCAGTCAATGTGACGATAAAGCGTTTTGTGGCCGCATAGACCACATTTTTAGGCACCACTGCAAATGCCCCGTCCGATGAAACATTAATGATCCTCCCCCTCCCTTCTCTTTTCATCCCCCCCAGGACATGATGGGTGATCCTGGCAACCGCAGTGGTCTGCAAATAGATCAGCCGTTTAATATCCGCCGCATCCGTGTCGGCAAATTCCGTGCACAGGCCAAATCCCGCATTATTCACCAGTACATCAATCGCCTTTCCCTCCAATTGATTTAACAGCTCACTGACCCCTGTCTCCTCTGCCAGATCCGCCAGTATGACGATCACCTTGCATCCATATGTATTTCTTATTTCATCTGCTCTCCTTTCAATGACCTCCTTCCTTCTTCCCGTGATTATTAAGTGATACCCTTCCCCTGCAAACCATTTTGCATAGGCCAGCCCCAGGCCGCTGGTCGCTCCTGTGATCAGTGCATATTGTTCCATAATAGTACCTCCTTGTATGGATCGTTAATGAATGAACTTTGTTCATTCATTATTTGAAAGAAATCCCGCCTTGGCGGGGTCTGTGACAATAAAAACTATGACTCCACAAGACTCTCTCTTATGGGTTCAGGACTTTTGCATATATTCGCCTAATACAAGCCACTTTTTCCCGGGATGAAAACCCATCGTTTTCAATAACCGGTGCTGCACCGAACAGCAGATAGGACGCGGTCAGGGATAAATTCTCCACTTTCACCATTCCTTTGTCCCTCATTCTCCCAAGCCTGCTTTCCAGATATGGGCATATGGCCTCGCACAGCCGGACGGACAGCAGCATCTGAAGGTGGCGGTTTTCCTTTTTATGAAAAAAATGATGATACCGTTCCCTGCCGTCCATGCCAAGGAATAACTGCTCCAAGCTGTCCAGGAACTGCTCCAGGGATTCTTCCGTTTTGCCTTGGTCCTCTTCCAGCGCACGGATCATGGGCAGAGTGATCTCTTTTACATACTGCTCGACCACCGTGTCATATAAAACTTGTTTGGACTCAAAATACCGGTAGCACAATCCCGGCACCACATTCATAGCCGCCGCAATATCTCTCATGGTAGCTGCCTCATACCCTTTTTCCATAAAAACCTTCATGGCCGTATCCAATATCTCCTGCCTTCTCACCTCCGGTTCCTTCGATACCCTGGCTGTTTTTCTCTCCATTGTAAACTCCCTCTCTTCTATATAGATAGCTGTGGATTTCCGCCTGTCATTTCTCCCTAAGGATAACACTTTGTCCACCGCTTGTCAATGAACATTGTTCACTCGTTTTGTACTCTGCTTTCCTTTCCACGCACATTTACCGCGCTGCTTTCCGAACCTGTCTTATATTTACATGAGCCTTCAACCATAATAAGAAGGACTTCATATTTAATTTTAATTGACTCCCATTTTTTAACAAATTACGAAAAACCTTCTAGTGTATTATTTCTGAATCATCACATAATAGGATTGTAGCACAAAACAAGCCATGAACAACTCAAACAAAGTCATGGCAAATAAATTACAAGGAGGCGTTTTATTATGTCTAACAATTCTAACAGAACAAACGTACCAGAAGCAAAGGAAGCAATGGACAAATTCAAGATGGAGGTTGCTAACGAAATCGGCGTACCGTTAACCAACGGATACAACGGCAACCTGACTTCTGCACAGAATGGTTCCGTAGGCGGCTATATGGTTAAGAAGATGATCGAGTCTTACGAGCGTCAGCTGGCAGGTAAATAAATCCTCCGATACTGAAGGGTTTGTGAAATAAGTTCTCTTCATTGCTGACAACAGCAGAAGATCCCCAGGCTATGTTTTCACATGGTCTGGGGATTTTCATTGATACGAGCACGTAAGCGGCCGCAGTCCGGCCGCTTACGTGCGAATCATGCCAGGCTTGGCGAGGTCTTTTCGGACCTTGTACTTTGTATTTTCTAAAATCTTTTATTCTACGATCACAACCCTGCCAATCCGCTCTTTCTCCGCCTTCTCATCATCCGCATATCCAAGAGCTGCCATTCCATAAACCACATGGCCCTGGGGAATGCCAAGGGATGAAAGCACCTGGCGTACAGCGGGGTCATCACAGATTCCCTGCAGCTGGTTGATCCATACAGAACCGATTCCCATGGAATGGGCTGCCAGGAAAATATTTTCCATCGCACACGCATTATCTTCCCTTCCAAACGGGCTCTCCCTGTCATTGGACGGAATCACAAGAACTTCCGGCTGGTACATATCATAACCTTCCCGGTTAAGGACTGTCCTGATCACTGAAGCCAGTTCCTGGATCTTTTCCCTGTTTTTGACCACCGTGAACTGCCAGGTCTGCTTTCCCATGCCGCTGGGCGCATGCAGGGCTGCCTGGATCACCTGCTGCAGGTCTTCATCCGGAATGGGTTTGTTTAAGAATTTCCTTGTGCTTCTCCTGGTAAGTATGGTATTCATTGTCTCATTCATTTTGTAACTCTCCTTTCACAGCGTTTGCATATATATTAAAGGTTCAGTTTTTCATAATTGGCGCCCAGGTAATCCTCTATTTTCCGTTTCAATTCCCTGTGCTCATCCAGTTCCAGGAGCGGATCTGCATCCAGCAGGTCATTCACTTCCTCCGAAACCCTTTTCAGTATATTGGCATCTGTAAAAATATCCGCCAGCTTAAATTCCATATCACCGCTCTGCCTCATGCCGAATATATCGCCCGGTCCACGAAGCTTTAAATCTTCCGATGCGATATAAAACCCATCATTGGATCGGTTCAATATATCCAGACGCTCCCCGGTGCTTTCATCATGGGAGCAGTTCACCATGATACAGTAGGACTGTGCCTTGCCGCGCCCCACCCGGCCTCTCAGCTGATGAAGCTGGGCAAGACCAAAGCGTTCCGCATTTTCAATCATCATAACCGTTGCATTGGGAACATTTACCCCCACCTCAATGACGGTGGTGGAGACCAGCACATGGATCTCTCCTGCCGCAAACCGTTCCATGACCGCATTTTTTTCCTTTGCCTTCATCTTGCCGTGAAGATGCTCCACCACAATGGAAGGAGGCAGTTCTTTTCTCAGAGTCTTCGCATAGTCCAGCACATTCTCCGCCTCGATCATCTCGCTGGCCTCCACCATGGGACAGATCACATAAGCCTGATGGCCCTCCTCCACCTGTTTCTGGATAAAGGAATATGCCTTGGGGCGGTATCCTGCGTCCACCACACAGTTTTTAATGGATTGGCGGCCGGCCGGAAGTTCATCAATCACAGATATGTCCAGATCACCGTAGATGATAATAGCCAGGGTTCTGGGGATCGGTGTGGCGCTCATAACCAGCACATGGGGTTCATTTCCTTTGCCGCTTAGCATTTCCCGCTGTCCCACTCCAAACCTGTGCTGCTCATCCGTGATCACAAGGGCCAGATTGTCATAGATCACCTTTTCCTGTATCAGCGCATGGGTTCCGATGATAATATCCGCCTCATGGTTTGCTATCTTTTCATAGGCCAGACGTTTTTCCTTTGCTGTCATGGATCCTGTTACCAACACGGGAACCTTAGAAATGCCCTGTTCCTCAAACAGCGCGGTCATGGATTCCAGATGCTGCCTGGCCAGCACTTCCGTGGGTACCATAAGGGCGCCCTGGTATCCATTATATGCAGCCTGCAAAAGGGCCAGAATGGCGATAATGGTCTTACCGGAACCAACATCCCCCTGAATCAGGCGGTTCATGACAAGGCCGCTCTCCATATCCCTATACACTTCCTCCAGGGCGCGCTCCTGAGCGCCGGTCAGAGCGTAGGGAAGTTTGGCCTTCAGGCCACTTACCTCCCTTGCCCGCTCCATGGTATAGGCGGAACGCTTGTCCTCCCTGTGTTCCTTCAGTCTTCTGACTCCCACCAGGAACATAAAGAATTCATCAAACACCAGGCGCTTCCTGGCAAATAAAAGTTCTGTCTGGTCCGCAGGAAAATGGATATGCTCCAGGGCATAATTAATTTCCGCAAGCTCATATTTTCTTCTGAGCCCGGCAGGCATATACTCCCGCTCCATCTTCCTTACTTCAAGGGCCTGCTGCTCGGCCCTGACAATGGTTTTATTGCTCAGTCCCCTGGTCTGCCCGTATACCGGCTGCATGGAGTGGACCACTGCCTCATATGCCTCAGGCGAAAACACCTCGGGCTGTTCCATGACCAGGCGTCCCCGCTTCTTTACCACCCTGCCCCGGAATACATATGTTTCCCCGGACTTCAGGTTAGCCCGCATATAGGGCATATTAAACCAGGTCACCTGCAGGGAGCCGGTCAGGTCCCTGAGCTGCACCGACACGATCTGCATATGGTTCAGGCGCAGCAGGTCCGCGCTTTTGACCAATACCGATTCCACCGCCATTACGGTCTGTTCCTTCAGCTGGCCAATGGGGACCGGCGCTTCATAGGCGTCATAAGCCCTTGGGTAGTAGGTAAACAGATCATCAATGGTGAAAATGCCCAGCTTTTCAAATAATTTTCCTGTCTTTTCGCCAATCCCCTTTAATGAGTGGATCGGCTGTGAGTTTAACATTTAATCCATAAACCTCCTGAAGTAACCTTAGCGTGAAGCCTCCAGGGCATTCAGCCCCAGCTTGATGCATCCCATAATACCCTGGTCATCATTCAGGCTGGCCGGAACAATATAATTCTCCATGTCCTGCAGTTCCTTTGTGTTAATATAACCGTTCAGCTGCTCCAGCACCTTTTCCCGGATCATGGGGAACAGCTGCATCTGATGCATGACACCTCCGCCCAATATGATCTTCTGGGGTGAAAGTAAAAGGATGTAGTCCACCAGAGACTGAGCAATATAGTAACTCTCCAGCTCCCAGGCCTCCTTATTGTCCACCAGGTCCACTGCCTTTTTGCCCCATCTTTTTTCAATGGAGGGACCGCTTGCAAAGCCCTCCAGACAGTTCTTGTGATACGGGCAGATGCCTCCCTCCGGATCCTCAGGATGGCGTACCAGAAAAACATGTCCGCCCTCGGGGTGCAGCATACCGTGGAGAAGGCCTCCGTTTACCCAGGCGCCCACACCAACACCGGTTCCTATGGTAATATAGATCACGCTGTCCAGCCCTTTGGCGCATCCATAGGTCACTTCTCCCAGGCAGGATCCATTCACATCCGTATCCAGCCCCACCGGTACCTTCAGCGCATCCCTCAGGCCGCCGATCAGGTCCTTATGGCGCCATGCCAGCTTGGGCGTGTCCAGAATATAACCAAAGGTTTCCGATTTTGTATTCACATCCACTGGTCCAAATGCGCCCACGCCCAATGCTGCGATCTCTTTATCCTTAAAATATTCAATTAGTTTTGGAATCGTCTCCTCAGGTGTGGTGGTGGGAATGGAAATCTGCTCCAGTATGGTCCCGTCTTCCGTTCCAATGGCACACACCATCTTTGTTCCGCCTGCTTCCAATGCTCCAATTAACATATGTGCTCCCCTTTCATAAACAATACTCGATTCTTGCATTATACAATCTTTTCCTGATTTTGACTAGAGTGTGTTTGAAAATTGCTTTCCGGCAGCTGTGTGTCACCCTTGGCTGGAACTATCATTCCAATGCTGCCACCACTGCCCCATAATCCCCGATCCGATCCCCCAGCGCAGCGGGCACAATGGTACAGGCGGCAAGGGACTCAGGTAAGGCTTCCTTTCTAAGTTCCTTTTCCATCTCCTCTCTCATCAGCTTCCCTGACCTGGCAAATATGCTCCCCACCACAATCCGCTCCGGGTTAAGGATATCAATGAGGACTGCAAGGCCGCGGCCAAAGTATCTTCCTGAACATCCATAGACCTGAAGGGCATCCTCCATGCCGCACTCCGCCGCCTCTGCCACATCCTTTGCCGTAATGAAATCCAGCCCCTTTTTCCCTGAATAAGACACGTTTTTCCCCTCTTTAAGGGCTTCAGCAGCCATTCGTCTCGCCAGCTGCGCGATTCCTCCGCCGCTGCAAAACCCTTCAAAGCTTCCCGCTTTCCCATACCCCACCGGTCCATCCTGATCCAGCCGGATATGCCCTGCTTCCCCAGCCATGCCGCAGGCCCCCTGGTACAGCCTGCCGTTTAGGATCAGCCCAGCCCCCAGCCCTGTTCCAAAGGTCAGGAATATCATATGGCGGCAGCCCTGTCCCGCCCCGTATCTCCACTCGGCCAGTGCGCACGCATCTGCATCATTCTTAAGCCTTGCCGGCATTCCCAGTTTTTGTTCCATGTATTCCGTGATGGGAACCTCATCCCAGCCCGGAAGATTTGGCGGAGAAAGTATCACTCCACTGCCGCTGTCCAACGGACCGCCGCAGGAAATACCGATCACACAATCGTCCGGCAGGATGCCGTGGCGTTTCACCATCTCCCCTCCACGCAGGGCAAGGATACCCAGTACCTCTTGCCAGCTTCCCTTTGTGGGAACCGCGCACCGCTCCAAAAACTCAATTCCATCCGTTTTCTTTCTGCCAGTCCTTGCCAGAAGGACTGCTGATTTAGTTCCGCCTATATCCATTCCCAGTATATAGTTGTCTCTCTCCATGTTATCGCTTTCCATGTTATCTCCCATCAGTATGGTCTTTTATCCATACGGCCGCAAACCAATTTCCGTCAAGTAAAAGACAGCTGCCGTATCCTCTAAAGGGCACAGCAGCTGCCTACATCGCGGTGATGTCATGTATGATCTTTTCTTACCGCCTGTCTGAATCTCCTGATCCGAGTCCGTTTCAAAGAACCATCAGCTCTTTCTGCGTCCCAACACGCGCAGCAGATAGATAAACAGGTTGATGAAATCCAAATACAGCTGAAGCGCTGCGAAAATGGATGCTTTGGCAGCCATCTCCGGCACCTGGCCGTAATATGCATGGTATGCCTGGATCTTCTTGGTGTCATATGCCGTAAAGATCAGGAACAGGAAAATCCCGATCATGGATACCGTTGTCTCAAAGGCGCTGAGGTCAATAAACATGGCCAGCAGCCAGAAGAACACCAGGAAGATCAGACCGCCCATCATAAACGGACGGATCTTTGCAAAGTTGATATTGCCAAACCAGCCGATCAATGCCATGATCCCGAAAAATACAGATGTGATACCAAACACGGTCCACAGAATGGTCAGGTCAAATACGATCAGGTACGCACAGAATACGATTCCGTTAAGAGCCGCATACAGGAAGAACAGGGCTCTGGCCATGCCAACGGACATCTTCTCGATCCTGGCTGAAAGGAATATCACTACGCCCAGCTCTGCAGCCAGCAGGATATAATGCCAGTAAGGGATCGCATACACATAAGCGATGGCCCTTGTCATATATCCCCCCACGGCTACCACAAACGTGATCAGAAGGCCCGCAAACATCCAGCCAAAGGTTTTAGCAGTGTAATGTCCCAGGGATTCTCCTTCTACCTGTACTTCATAAGACCGGTTCATCATTTCTTCATTCATACGTCATCTCTCCTTTATTTTTAAATTGCATAAGCGAATAATACCATTACCAAACCAATGATATAGACCACAAGGGCTATTACCATGGCAATAGTGCCAAGTATCACAGCTGCCCTGGCAATGTTATTCTTGGAAGAATTCCTGGCTTTCTGGCCAAAGGAAATGCCCAGGCCGCCAAACAGAATCCCCAGAATAGGCACCAAGAGCCCCATCACGATTCCCAGTATGGACAGGACCATGGATGGCACTGCATATTTTCCGTGGTCCACCACCGTTACGGTGACCACATGGTCCCCCGGCTGCTCCTGTCCCTGAGGAAGGGGCTGGTGGAGAAGGCTTATGAGTTCTTCCAGGCTTTCCCTGAACATCTTTTTGGGCAGGGCTCCCATAAAGCCCTTAAGCGGGTTCTCCCTGTGCTTTCCGATCCATGCCTCCAGGTGCAGGCTGCCGCCGGAATACTCATATCGTATAAAGCGGGCCGAGAGCAGGAATCCATCCCCCTCCTGCCACACCTCTTCACCTTTATGGGTCTTCTTTTTAAAACCATTCTTATTCAAATAATCTTCCATCAGAAATTGGACAAATTCCTGAGGCTGATCCAATCTCTCATCCCGAACCCATCGCGCCATGTCTTATGTTCTCCCTCAATCTCTTTTGTCTGCAGACCCCTGCCTACTCGGCAGAAATCATATAATAATAGATAGGCTGACCTCCGTACTGGAGTTCGATCTCCTTATCAGGATACAGCTGTGCCGCCCGGTGTATCAGGCTTTCTGCCGCGTTTTGAGGCACATCACATCCGTAATACACGGTAACCAGTTCGGAATCCTGATCCAGCATGGCGTCCAGCGCATCCATTGCAACGCTCTCAACCGACTTTCCTGCCGCCAGCATACCCTGGTCCCCAATGGCCATGATGTCCCCTTCTTCTATGTCCATGCCGTCTATCTTAGTGGTACGCACCGCATAGGTGATCTGGGCTGTTTTTACATTGAGCATTTCCTCAGTCATATTGTTCAGGTTTTCCTCTGCCGACAGGTCCGGCATAAAGTTCACCAGTGCGGTGATCCCCTGTGGCACGGTCCTGGAAGGGATGACAATGATGTTCTTATCTTCTGTCAGATCCCTGGCCTGCTGGGCCGCCATAATAATGTTCTTATTATTTGGAAGGATAAAAATATTCTCAGCATTCACCTTGTCAATGGCATTGAGCATATCCTCGGTGCTGGGATTCATGGTCTGGCCGCCCTCAATCAGGTAGTCGGCCCCGATTCCCTTAAAGATCTCGCTGAGCCCGTCACCGCTGGACACTGCGATAAAACCGTACTCTTTGCGTTCTTCCGGCTCCGCCTGTGTGTCTGCCAGATTCTGCGCAGCCTGCTCCCTGGCCATCCTCTCAGAATCCTTGATGACCCGTTCCTGGTGCTCCTCCCTCATATTATCAACCTTCATGCGGGACAGGGAACCAAAGGTCAATGCCTTCTCAAAAGCAAGGCCCGGATGGTTGGTGTGCACATGAACCTTTACGATCTCGTCATCCGACACCACCACCAGGGAATCCCCGATGGATTCCAGGTATGCTTTCAATTCAGTCTCATCCTGATCCGAGTATTCCTTTTCCAGGTTAATGATAAATTCCGTGCAGTACCCAAACTTGATATCAGCAGTATCAATGTCTGATCTGGACGCTGCTGCCCGGGGGGGTTCTTCTCTCTGTTCCGGTTCCGTATTCAGCGACAGGTCCACCGTCTTTCCCAAAAGGCCGTCCACTGCACCCTTTACCACCTGCATCAGGCCCTGGCCGCCGGAATCCACCACGCCCGCCTGCTTTAGTACAGGGAGCATCTCCGGAGTCTGGCTCAGTACGTAGTCACCGTGTTCGATGATCACCCTTGCAAATTCTTCTATATCATCTGTCTGGGAAGCCATCTCCAGGGCCTTATCCGACATGCCTTTGGCAACCGTCAGGATCGTACCCTCTTTTGGCTTCATAACAGCCTTATACGCTGTCTCCGTGCCTCTCACCATAGCATTGGCCAGGGTGGTGGTATCTATCTCCGTGACTGATTTGATCTCCTTTGTAAATCCTCTAAGGAGCTGAGACAGGATAACGCCTGAGTTACCTCTTGCCCCCCTCAGTGATCCGGATGAAATAGCCTTTGCAAGCTGGTCCATGGTGGGATTATCAAGCTCCGCCACTTCCCTGGCTGCCGCCATGATCGTAAGTGTCATATTAGTTCCCGTATCCCCGTCAGGGACAGGGAATACATTCAGTTCATTGATCCAGTCTTTCTTAGCCTCCAGGCCCTTTGCTCCTGCCAGGAACGCGTTCTTTAGCATTCCGGCATCAATCGTACTTATACCCACAAGTTACTTCCTCCTAATCAATCACTCTCACACCTTCCACAAAGATGTTGATCTTCTCAACCTCCATGCCGGTGAATTCTTCTACTCTATATTTCACGCTTTCGATTAAGTTGTCAGATACTGCGGATATGCTGACCCCATAGGATACGATTACATGAAAATCAAAGGATATCCTGTTATCATTAATAACCACATTTATACCATGAGTCAGGCTCTCTCTTTTCAACAGTTTGACCAGCCCGTCTTTCATGCTGACTGCCGCCATACCGACAATGCCAAAACACTCTACCGCGATGGTTCCTGCATATAAAGCAATCACGTCCGGGTTGATCTGTATTTCACCCATCTTATTGCTGATTCTTCCCTTCATACACATGCCTCCAATCTTTACATTGAGCATATAAGCGTCTGTTCTTTGGACGTTTATATGCGAAAGTACCCCGCCATACTCAGCCGGTTTTTTAGGCATTTGTATTGCGAAGATTCCTTTACTAGAGACAGTATACACTATTTTCTGAAAAAAAGAAATAAATTTTTGTTTTTTCACTTGCAAATTTTATCAGATTCTGGTATCATACATTTGTTGTGGATTTTTCTAAAACATAAGAATCCAAGTAACGTGCTAAGGAGGTGCAATAGTATGGCTAAGTGTGTAATCTGTGAAAAGGCAGCTCATTTCGGTAACAAAGTGAGCCATTCCCATAGAAGATCCAACAAGATGTGGAAAGCGAACGTTAAGTCTGTTAAAGTCAAGGTAAACGGTGGGACCCAGAGAATGTACGTATGTACTTCCTGCTTACGTTCCGGCCTTGTAGAAAGAGCTTAATGAAACAGAATTCAAGTCACGGATGAAGACATTGCGAAGCTTATGACAGCTTTGGCAATGTCTTCTTTTTTGTTTTATTTTATTTCAATCAAAACATCCTAAAGAGCCACCGGGCCGCTGTCCTTCAGCAGCCTGATGGCTCCATGTTCTTCTTTTTATTCCTCTTCGATTCGCTCTATCAACAGCAAAAAAGATTATATCCCAATACAAGACAGCCGATAACGAACAGGAAGGTAAAGATTGTCTCCGGAATAAAGAGCAGAACTGCCATCCCCAGTCCGAAGCAGAACAGCATAAGTCCGCATATTCTTTTCATATCTAATCATATCCCCCATTCTGCAACAAGCTATACTTCATCATATGCAGAATTTCAGGATTCATTACCATCAATCCTTTGACAGTTCCTGCAAAATTCCTGCCGAGAAGCAGGGCGCATCTTTGGCAGCATCCACATCCAGCAAAACCCCAAAAGCATCCAGCAGCACATCAATACATGGGGTTGCCACCCCAAACATCCGCCCCAGACGGGCAATGGGCGCAATCCCAAAAGGAATATCCTCTTCCAGGTATCTGTGTTTTATGGTCCTTGGTCCTTTGCCTGATACGTATGCCTGGTTATTCTTGATTGCCTCAAACAGTGTATCGTACTTGTTCGGCCAAAAGCTGTTAATGATCTCCAGGCAGCTTTTGGGTTTCACTCCTGCTGCCCGGGCCACATCACAGCGTTCCCTGTCCGCCTTTTCCACTACCCCCAGAACCCTTTTGGTGGCAGCGTCACCGTAAAAGGAATAGTCCTCCCCATTTTCCATCCTTGTGATATTAAACAGGGTGACGGGAACGTGCATAACCGGATTGGAAGAATTGATGGACGTGCTGATCACATTTTCTTCTGGCACAAGCTGGGGAAACAGCTGCTTAAGCCTGCCGCACATTGCAGAGGTCTCAGATGCAGGGACCGCGGCAGCACCAATCTCTTTCTTGATGCTTTTAACATAGCATGCCCCCTCAGCATAGTCTGCCAGAAAAAGCATGCTGCCCGTTTCCCCAATGGTGATCTGATGGGATTTCCATACATTTCCCAGTTCCTGATAGAATTCGTAGGCTCCCCAGTTCCCGTTAAATATCAATATGTCCTGTCCCGGCCGCAGGCATCCCTTCATCTGCCGGGCCACGTCACGGTGCCCTGACGCCAGGGTCATAACAAGGACCAGCTGTGCATGCTCCAGCCCCTGCGCCAGGTCATCTGTTGTTTCCGGGCAGTAGTGTCCCATGCAGCAGCCTGTGATTTCCATCCCATGCTCCCGGATTTCATTTACACGGTCCCTGCTGCGCCCCCACATGGTGACATGTACTCCTTTGTCCATAAGATAGGCAGCAGCAGCCCTGGCGGTTCTTCCCAGTCCGATAATGGTAACGGTTTCGATCCTCTGCATTATTATTTTATCCTCCTTTTCCTGACTTGTTGTATTTACAGACCGTGAGCTGCCACAGAGGCTGCCAGCAGGTTCTTTTCCGAGGTATCCAGTTCAATGCAGCAGCCCGGCGTCAGCATAAGGCTCCTTCGCCCGGCTGTCTCCACCGCCTGCCTAAGGTGTTCCCCCACCTCATCATACTCTGCATGTTCCAGCCACTTTTCATTGATTCCGCCCAAAAAGCATTTATCCGACATCGTCCTGGCAGTCTTCATATCAGGCTCCACCCAGCGGTCATGCCAGTTGATACAATTCACCGGGTATTCTGCCAGCTGCTTAAAATATGTATTGGGACCGTGGATATGGAGAATGTTAAAAGGAGTAATGTCCGCATAAGCCTCGATCACACGGCGGTCATATGCCTCTCCAAACCCACTGTGCTCCTCCAGGGTCAGGTAATCCCTGGTGGCGCACTGAGTTGCAAAAAAGAAACCGGAAACCCCTGCATCAATATTTGCCTTTACAAAATTAATGGTTGTCTCCGTGATGGCAGCCAACGCCTTGTGGAGATAGTCAGGATAATTGCGCATATCCTCAAACACACGGCTTCCCGCCAGCTTTTTCGCAACAGTCAAAGGGCTGAATATGGTTTGTACATATGGTATATCTTCTTTCAGCCGTTTCTTCATCTGAAGGGACAGCTGCAGCTGCTTCCCATATGTACCGTACGTAGCGCTCAACGGTTCGATCTGAAGCCATTCGTCAGGCGATTCTATCCCGAATTTGCGCTCAAAGGCTGGCTGAGTCCTGGTACAAAAAAAGTCCACGCTTAACCCATAATCCTGCGCCACATAATTTCCAAAAGGCATCATCTTAATAAAATCCAGATCATACAGCTTTGCCAGATGAATCTGTTCCTCCGCCAGAGCAATCGGGTCCTGATCCAGATGAGGCAGATGATACCAAAGGCTGAAGGGCACCTTATCCACCTCCTCACCCCTGATCGCTGCCATAACTCTTTCCCTTTTTGTCATTAACTGCATGATAATAAATCTCCTTTACTTTTATACTCTCCTTTTATGTTTCCTGTACTCCTGCCACTTGCTGTACAGGGGCCATAACACCAAAAGCAGGTTAACGGTCAGCAGAAGCAGGGGTAATGGTTTAAACAGCGTGGATATCATGTCGCTTTCCAGCAAAAGCAGGGCACGCCTGAAACGGCTTTCCGCGCTGGGTCCCAGCACAAAGGCCAGAACAAAGGGCGAGGCAGGAATATCCATTTTTTCCCAACAATATGCAATCACTGCGAAAACCAGCATAAGGATCACATCAAACGTCATGTTACGGGTGGTATAGGCACCAACCAACGTAAACACAAGTATGACCGGAATCAATATGGAATTTTTGACAGTTGTCAGTTTTGCAAAATACCGGCTGCCATACAGTCCGAAAAACAAAAGCAGGAACTGGGACAGTACAATACTGATCATAAATGGATATACAATCCCTGCGTTGGTGGTAAAAAGCCGTTCACCCGGAGCCAACCCCTGTGTCAGCAATGCACCGAGAAACAAGGCCGCCGTGGAACATCCAGGTATGGCAAGGGTGATAAGCGGGATCAGTGATCCCCCTACCACAGCGCTGATGGAAGATGAAATGGCCGCTATCCCCACTTCGCTTCCATCCCCAAATTCTTCCGGATGCCTGGATATCTTTTTCTCAATTTCGTAGCACAATCCCGAAGCTGTGGTTCCTCCCGCTCCCGGCACGATTCCGATCAAGGTTCCTATGACAGAAGAACGGAGCATGGGTCCCATAAGCTTTCTTATATCTTTAAATGTGATCCTGTCCTCTTTTGCCTCCTCCTTTGACCGCTCTTTAGAGGGCTGGATCTCCGTGATCTTATCTCTTCCCGAAACCACCAGCATGATCATCTGTGAAATAGCGAACATGCCTAGTATCACGGGCAAAAGAGGCACTCCGTCAAACAGTTCCAGACGGCCAAAGGTAAAACGCTGCTCTGAGGTAAAATTGTCTGTTCCTATGAATGATACTGCAAATCCCAGGGCGGCACTCATAAATCCTTTCAGCATGGACTTCTGTGTAAGGCTTACGATCACACAGATGCCGATCAGGGTAACCAGAAACATTTCCAGAGGACCCATGGCAACCGCTGCCTTTGCCACCACTGATGCCAGGAACAAAAGAGCTAGGGAGCCCACGATCCCGCCTACAAATGCTCCGATCGTAGAGACAGCCAGGGCCCTTTCCCCCTTTCCCCTCTTTGTCATGGGATATCCGTCCCATGTCAGAAATAAAGAATCTGGTGTCCCCGGTGTATTTAACAGAATTGCTGTGATATTACCTCCAAATACACCTGAAATATAGATAGCGCCCAGGCATGCAAGGGCTGTAACAGGTTCAAGTGAAAATGTGAGTGGAAGGAATAAGGCAATTCCAGTCTCAGGCCCCAGTCCCGGCAGTGCGCCCAGGATCACCCCTACAACAGAGCCGATAAGCATCCACAATATAACATCCGGTACTAAAAGCGCCTGAATATATTCGATTATCATATCCGCACCCCCTTATCAGAATAAATTAAATATGTTAAAAACCGTGCCTTCCGGCAAAGGAACCTGAAAGATGAGCCGGAACACCACCACAACAACCGCTGTGGCAATGACAGGGACCAGGATCAACACTGCTTTGTTCCGCTGTCCCAAAAACAGCATGGTGAAGAATATAAAGAAAGGCGTACATACAAAAAAGCCGAATAACTCCGCACATATGGCGAATACCAAAAGGATCAGTACCACCGCCATACCCCTGGATGTATTTTTAAAATCGTAGTTTTCTGCCTGGTTCTTTTTCATTTTTATGAGCTGCTCAACCACCAGCACAGTGGACAGCACGATCAGTATAACAGCCACGACCGTGGGCAGAATACGTGAATCCGGCGCATCGATCCCCTTCATCTGCCAAAACATAATCCCGCTGATAACATACATAACAGCAGCCATAACAAAATTATAAATCTGCATTTGCACATTTCCTCCTCATCACAGGCATCTGGCATCTGTTATCCAGATGCCAGGTGCAATGGATCCTTAATTCCAGGGGTCTACCTCCCACTCTTTTCGGTTTGCCTTGTCGATCTCTCCCCACATGGCATAGACCTCCTCCGGAGTCTTATAGTCAATGGTAACCCCCAGCTCCTCTGCCTTTTTCGTTACCTCCTCCGAATGCATGGCTTCATCAAATGCCTTGCACAACAGTTCGTAAATATCATCTGGAGTTCCCTTTAAAGCGGCCAGTGAACGCATGGAATAGCTCTCAATATCATAGCCCAGCTCCTTAAGGGTTGGGACATCTGCCAGTGTCTCGATTCTCTCACTGGTGCCCACGCATAAGGGGATGAACACGCCTTCCTCAATAGGAGCCATCACATCGCCTACCTGTGTGACCAATGCGTCCACGTGATTGCCGCGAAGCATGGAGACAAACTCAGCATCGTTATCAATGGGTACTATCTTAAATTCCGCACCTGTTGCTCTCTGGATCTGCTTGATCAGACGCCCCTCCGAAGTATTGACACCACCACATGCCACGGAGACGGTACCCGGAGCTGCTTTCGCCGCCTCTACCAGGGCGCCGAAATCCGGATACTTCCCTGCATTCTCGCTGTTAATCAGCCATGAGCATGGGTCTGTCATGAAATTAGTGATGGGCATGAAATCCTCATAGGAAAATTTACACGAATCCCCTCTTACAAGCTTTAGGGCAATGTGGGGAGAGTGGAACATGGCCAATGTATATCCGTCATGAGGCGCATTAAAAGCAGCGGTCAGCCCCATCTCCCCCGATCCGCCTTCCTGGTTGCTGATCACAAAGGATTTCTTAAAATTGTAGTTTTTCTCTACGTACTTACACGCCACCCTCAGAAGGGCTTCCTGGGAACTGCCGGCCCCATAGGGCAGGATGATCGTGATATTCTTTTCAGGATAATCAGCCGCTGCGCCTGCGTCCGCCTGTGCCTGGCCGCCTGATGATGTGTTTGAGTTGCCCGAACCAGAGCATCCCGTAATAGAAGTTAGTGCTAATGTTAACCCCAGTATACCAGCAATAATACGTTTTTTCATCAAAATACCCTCCATTTTTTCTACGTATAATTAAAATATTATCGGTTGTACTGAACTCTTCCTCCGCTTATTTCATTCCAAACCGCATCGACCTGATCCATTGTTTCCTGGGGAAGCCCCTTTCCTCTTAATGCTGCTATATTATGCTCCAGCTGGGCAACACTGGAAAATCCTGTGATGACAGACGTGACCCACTCCCTGTTCAGGCACCACTGAAAGGCTAATTCCAACAGGCTGATCCCCAAACGGTCCGCTGCTTCCTTAAGCAGCGACACGGCATGGAAATTATCCTGTCGCCAGTATCGTTTCTGATAGGCCGGATTCTCAAACCTGGTTCCCGATGCCGGTACCTCAAACTGGTACTTTCCTGTCAGCAGCCCGCCTGCCAGGGGATTAAAGACCGTCATTCCCATTTCCTTATCCATTAAAAAAGGAACCAGTTCCCGCTCCGCATCCCTGGTCAATGCATTGTAGCATGTCTCTGATACAACCGGCATCGCCCAATGATTTCTACGGCAGATATACATGGCTTCACACAGCTGCCATGCAGCATAGTTTGACATTCCGATGTAACGCGCTTTTCCCTGACGTACAACATCGTTCATTGCCTCCAGGGATTCCTCCAGGGACGTATGATAATCCGGAGCATGAAGATAGTAGATATCCACATAGTCGGTTCCCAGCCTTTTCAGAGTTCCATCTATGCCGTCCAAAATGCTGGATCTTGAAAGACTGAAAAACGTTTTTCCCTTATAGGGATACCCCACCTTGCTTGCGACCACCGCCTCCTTCCGGGCTTTTCCCAGTGCTTTTCCCAGCATTACCTCGCTCATACCATCCACATACTGATCCGCTGTGTCAAAAAAATTGATACCCTCCTCCAAGGCCATGGCCACAGCCCTGTCCACCTCCTGCTGAGTTGAGATCTTGGATCCAAATGTCATGGTTCCCATACAGATATTCGACACCCTCAGCCCTGTTTTACCTAAAAAATTATAATTCACTGTTTAATTCCCCCTCTCTTATCGGAATTATTATTCCGTTTTATGGATTACTTTTTCCACATTGTGAAATTTATGATACTAATATACAATCTTTACAGACATTTGTCAACCATGATTTACCATCTGCAGGCAAAAAAATAAGGCCTACGCCCTGACATCTGCAGGGCTTAAGCCTTTTTACATTGATCCGCTTTCACTTTCTTTCACTCCACACCGCCCCGTTATTGGATCGGCATCAATAATTGGGCATATTGTTTCAAACACTCCACCCATTCCCGGGTCTGCTCCTGAGTAAATTGTCCGGACAACAGTTGAATACCCATGGCGCCGATCACAACGCCGGACCGGTCAGAAAGGGGAACCGCAATACAGGCTTCCCCCATTCGGTATTCCTCATCCACCAGCGCCCACCCCTGCCTCCTGATCTGATCGATATCCTCTGTCAGTGTTTCAAGGGCTGTCTTTGTCTTTGGCGTATACATGGTGGGCGTTATATTACTCATATAATGATCCAGTTTTTTCTCATCAAATCGGGATAAGATACATTTGCCGGCCGCGCAGCAATGCATAGGAATACACTCCCCCAGCCTGGGACCGCCGGGAACAGATGATTCTGTGGACTTCATCGCACAAACCACATTATGCCTGTTGGGCAAAAAGACAGACACAGACATCTTGAGTTCTTCTGAAAGGCGCTTGATAAAGGGGTGTGCTTTCTGAATAAACGTACGGTTCTCCACCGAATAGCACCCATATTCAAACAGACGCAACGTCAGCTTATAGGGTGAACTGTTGGAACTCCTCCACTCTGTATACCCCAATGCGAACAGTGTATGTAAAAGCCGGTGTACCGTACTGCTGGGCAGGCCGGTCTGCTCAGAAAGCGCAAGCAGGGACAGCCCTTCCGGGTTCTTTGCAAGCACTTCCAATATTTTAAAAGTCCTCTCAATGGACTGCACCGGCTTATAGGATTTTTCATCGGAATTGGACGACATATAATACCAACCTTCCTGTATTATTCAACTATGACTGAGTTATCGGGTTATAAGTATATCACAATCTATCCTAATTGTAAACGAATGGCAAGAGGGTGTCTGCAAACTTTGACCACTTTGACCAACTTTTCTCCCTCTCATGGCTGCAGACCAAAAAACAGCGTGACACTTAACCTGCCACGCTGCGCCTGTTTACGCCCATCCTATAGATCCACATGCTCGGTCTTTCCGGTGTCATAGGCAGCAGCCGTATCCTTAGCCGCCTGCACAGTCTCCTCCGACACAACCGGTTTGCCGCCCATAAACTTATTGATAAAATCAGGAGCCATATCGATCACCTTGGTGATGGCATCCTGGTTCTTTACATTTACCAGCTTAGTGACCCCGTTCTGGATCACCAGCACGGCGCTTGGACTCATCTTGGCGCTCATACCGCCGCCGCCCTTTTGCTTCTGCTTGCTTCCTTCCGCAAATGCTCCGGCCGCCATTCCGCAGGTTACGTCAATGAGTGGGACAATAATGGTCTCTCCAACCTGCACAGGTTCCCCCACCACGGTCTTTGTGGTGACAAACTGGTCCATGCCCTTGAATAATGTCTCTATTGTAGATGTGAACTGATTCTCTGCCATAGTATGTCCTCTTCTCTTTTATTTTATAAAACCGCGGATCATCCTGCGGGTATGTTTATCCAGATAAACCTGAAACGCCAGCCACAAAACCACGGCCAGCCGTATCCGTCCCCTGAAGCTTCCCTCTGCATCCAGTACTTTTTCATCAAACACAGGGCGCACGGTCAGCTGCTTATGGTAAAAAGGGTAGATCAGGCTCACTGCCTGAAGCACCTGGCCTGTGGTATACGGGTCATCGAAGCCAAAGGTAAGGGTTCCCTTTCCTTTTACCGGCCATATATGGGCTATAAGACGTCTGGTCTGCCTAAAAAGAAGTTTGATGGATGCCTGGTTCTTTTCATCCTCCAACCACTGTTTTTTATCCTGTACAAAGGCCTGTATCCCTTTTAGCTTACCACAAAATCCGGCAAAAGAAAACTTAAGTTTCTCCCACAAGCCCTTTATCCCGGCTGCTATGCGCTCCTGCAATGACCGGAGTTTACCAAAGATCCCGCCTGACTGATCCCGGGTCGGTGTGTCTTTTGTCACATCATCCCCCGGCGTGTCATTCCCTGACGTGTCATCCCCTTTATGACCGTCCCCACTGGAGATAGCCCCAGAAGATCCATCCCCAAGTTCTGTTCCGTCCGGACTGTCCGATGGTTTGGAAGCCCTCTCCCGGGCCGCTTTCCTGTATCTGGCCTCATCCTCCTGGAGTTCGTCATACAGGCTCTGTTCCTCGTCCCCCATCAAATCCTCTGCGCCATGCTCCACTGCTTCTGCCACGCCGCGTTTCCGCTCTTTCAGCAGGTCAAAGCCAAAGACCTTAAAGATCATCTTAAGACCGCCCTCTCTTGTGTAAAGGGCCCGAAATGACAGGATATGCAGAAACCAGCCGGCTCTCAGCACGCCCTCCGGCTTTCCATGCCAGGCGCCCTCCAGCTTATAGCGCACCGGGACAAACAAAACCACCAGCAGGACAAAGAGCAGGAGCCCCAGGATCACCAGCAGGATGATTCCGATTATTTTCAATATCATAAGCAGAATATGAATCATTGTGCCTCCTCGCAATGAGCACTTTCCCCGGACGCAGCCTTCCCGTCCCCATCGTCCAGGCAGCGCATAAAGGCATTCCAGTCAAAGGTCCCTGTGAGACGGAACATATCGTCCACCATGGTACGCACCACCTCAGCCGCTTCACCGTATCCGCTGGCCACCCCCAGGACCAGAAACTTATCCTCCTCCCGCTCCTCCTTTTTCAAAAGCAGCACAGGACGTATGTCAAGTATATGATTCCCACTCTCAGGAAGAGTAATCACATAAGTGTCCGGCATTACCTTTCCCTCCCGGATCCCTCTAAGGACATTAGGCCTGTTTTTCATGGCCCTGTCCCCCATATACAAATGCTTCCACCAGCGCATAAATCCACTCCCTGCCTTACTGCGTTTCATCCATCAGACCACAGTTTTTTACTCTTCCATCATATCGCCGATCAGCTTCATGGTAACGGCTTTCTCCATTTCATCCGTACAGCTTACAAGACTGTTTTTTACATATTCCCGCACCTCATCCAGAGATTCAAAGAAAACAGGAAGGCAGGAAAGGACCTTGGCCATAATGGCCCGGACCAGCACTTTAGGCTGGCCTTCAAAGGAACGTGCCAGTTCCTCAAAAAGGAGATCCAATTCCCCTTTGAGCACAGCGCTGTCCACGGTTTGATCCGCCTCCGGCCCGGAGGGATTCAGGGACATAAAGGAACTGCCTGACAAAAGCAGCTCCACCTGGTACAGTTTTTTTGCATCCCCTTCCTGCTTTTTCATCTCCTGCAGTTCCCGGGCGCAAAGTCCGTCCTGCATCCACTGCTCAAAATATGTTTCCTGCTTTCCCTCAAGATGTGGCAGGCTGTCCGTCACGGTTTCCGGGATCGGCTGGTTCTTTCCCTCCTCAAACAGAGAAAGAACAGTGGAAAGTATGGCGTTCAGGCGCTGCTCCTCGGATACCTCCATCATGGCGCAGTCCCTGGATATAAGAAGCACATACAGGTCATTTACCAATTCCATAAGCAGCATAAGCCGGGCAGTGTCCTCCATCAGGATTCTGCCCGCGTCCGTCATCTGCTGGGTGAGATGGCGGAACTGTTCCGGCTCCATCCCCTTGTAGTCGGCCCCCTTAAATTCCTCCAAAATGGAGTGGAGCTGTTCATACCCGGTCACCATGTCCTTTGGGGTATTTAACAATGCCTCGGAGCGCAGGATATAGATCATATCCTTTAAGCCCTCCCTGCTTCCCCCTTTATAGACGGACATGCCTTCCTCCACCAGGGAAAAAAACTTATGCTTTGTCATGCGCACAGGAAGCTGGCCCAAAACAAGGCGGATCCGTTCATTGATGGTCATGGCCTCATCCGTTTCCGTGATATAGTCCATGATGCGCTGCGTCATATCATCCTCATGGGCTGCCCCTGCCTCCGCTCCCAGAAGCTGGGGCGCATAACGGCCTTCCAGACGGTTCAGCACATATTCATATGCCTGGAATACATCCGTATATGCCGTGGCCGCCTCCATCTCGCAGGTCACCCGGTTTCTCAGTTCCTCCAGGCGGTCCACATCATGGTTTCCATCCAGGAACCCCTTTAAAAGAGCATGAAAACAAGTCCCCAGAGGAGCCAGCCGGCCGCCTAACAGCGAATCCTCAAGCGATGTCTCGTAGTACATATAATAATTCAGGGCCAGCCGCGTATAGGAGTAATTGCAGGCCGCTGACAGCTGTCTTTTGATTCTTCTTGATTCCAAAATTCAAACGCCTCCGTGATTTATATTATCTGGATGCCTCATGATCCAGTATGCACAGGCGCACCAGGTCCAGGGCTTTCATCATGGATTGTTCCCGTATCTTATCCCTGTTGCCCTTAAAATGATATTCCCTCACAGCCACATTTCCCTGTATGCAGCATGCCATATATACCAGGCCCACCGGTTTCCTGTCCGTGCCTCCCTCAGGGCCTGCAAGGCCGGTGATGGCAACACACACATCAGTGCCGCTGGCGGCAGCGCCCCCTGAGGCCATCTCCTTTGCGGTCTCTTCGCTGACCGCTCCGTAAGTTCTCAGCGTGTCCTCCTTCACTCCCAGCAGTCCCATCTTGGCTTCATTGGAGTAGGTGACCATTCCCTGCATAAATACTTGGGAAACTCCGGATACGTTTACCAGCTTTGCAGCCACCATTCCCCCTGTGCATGATTCAGCCGTGGAAATGGTAAGGCGGTGTTTCTTAAGGAGTTCCACCACCGCTGTCTCCAGGTTCACGTGTTCATCCGTGGTGTAGATCTTTTCTTTAAACCTGTCCTTGACTTCCTCCAGCACAGGCTCAATCAGCCGGCCGGCCTCTTCCTCCGTGGCGCCCCTGGCAGTGATGCGCAGGTGTACCTCCGCCGTCTTGGCATAAGTTGCAATGGTAGGATTCGTCTGACTGTCGATCAGGTCCAGAATCCTTTCCTCCACCTGGCTCTCCCCGCACCCGCATATTTTTACCATCCTGGATACCAGAACAGACTGCTGGCGCCCGGACAGCCATGGAAATACCTGCTGTTCAAACATGGGGTACAGTTCTCCCGGCGGTCCGGGAAGGAGGATGGCGGCCTTGCCGTCCTTTTCCAGTATCAGTCCCGGCGCCATGCCGTTGCCGTTGTCCAGCACCAGGGCGCCGGAGGGCACGGTGGCCATCTTCCAGTTGTTATCCGGTATTTCCCTGTATATGTTATGTTCAAAAAATGCTTCAAGATGTTTTCTGGTATGAAGATCCTCCACCAGTTCCATGCCCATGACATCTGCGCACACTTCCTTGGTCAGATCATCCTCCGTGGGGCCCAGTCCGCCTGTAAGTATGATGATGTCGGAACGCCCCAGGGCTGTCTTGACAACCTCCTTCATACGTCCGTAATTATCTCCCACCGTCACCTGGTAATACATGTCCAGACCAAGCATGGCACATTTTTCTGCCAGAAACTGGGTATTACTGTTCACAATATTGCCCATCAGCAGTTCCGTACCCACGGAAATCAACTCTACCGTCATCCTACATGCCCCCCTCTGTAAGGATCTTATAATTCTTTGCCACATAATCCACCAGTGAAATGATGGTCAGGGCCACGGCTATGACCACAGTGATATTGGTCACCATGCCCAGGGCAGGGATATTAAAAATAAGCAGGATAACAGCGATCATCTGAAAGGTAGTCTTAAACTTCCCCCAGTAGCTGGCAGCTATGACCACCCCGTTATCCGCGGCCACCAGACGGAACCCGCTGATAATGAACTCACGGCTGATGATAATGATCACGACCCAGGCCGGAAGCTGTCCCAGCTCAATAAGGCAGATCAGGGCGGAACAGACCAGCAGTTTATCTGCCAAAGGGTCCATGAATTTGCCGAAATTAGTCACCAGATTGTATTTCCTGGCAATCTTGCCGTCAAACAGGTCCGTAAGACTGGCTACAATAAACAGGACATTTGCTACAATACGCATGGTATAGTTATTGCCATGGTCAAACAGCAATGCGGCTACAAAAAAAGGAATCATACACACTCTTATAATCGTCAGTTTATTGGGCAGATTCATCATACACCTCTCCTATCAGATCATATTCAGCGGCTCCTGTCACCTTTACCCTTACAAAGTCGCCGGACATCAGTTCCACACCGTTTCCCGCCTGACCGGACCGGGAAACCGTATCTGTACTCACAAATATCATTCCGTCCACATTAGGTGCATCCATGTAAGTCCTTCCCACATAGACCGGCTCATCCACCACTTTGCCCTCGATCAGGACCGTCAGCACCTGCCCCACCATATTTTCACAGTGCTCAAAGGCAATGTCCTGCTGCAGTTCCATCAGTTCGCCCCTGCGCTCCTCCTTCAGCTCCTGAGGCACCTGGTCCGGATAGGAATAGGCTGGCGTATCCTCCTCTGCGGAGTAGGTAAATACACCCAAACGCTCAAACTCCATCTCATTGACAAAGTCCATCAGTTCCTCATGGTCGCTCTCCGTCTCTCCCGGGAACCCGGAGATCAGGGTGGTCCTGAGAGCGATATCCGGCACGGCACGGCGAAGGCTGCCTATCCGCTCGGTCAGTTCTGCCCGGTTGGTCTTGCGGCCCATGCGCTTTAAGATCCGGTCGCTGGCATGCTGGATGGGGATATCCAGGTAATGGCACACCTTTTCCTCGGTCCGTATGGCCTCGATCAGCTCGTCCGTAATTTCCTCCGGATAACAGTACTGGATCCGGATCCACTGGATGCCCGGGATCTTTCCAAGCTCATGGAGAAGCCTTGGAAGGGATTTCTCACCATAGATATCCTTTCCGTATAGAGTTGTCTCCTGGGCCACCAGGATCAGTTCCTTTACCCCGTCCCTGGCCAGCTGGGATGCCTCCTCCACCAGTTCTTCTATGGGTACGCTGCGGTAAGGTCCTCTGAGATAAGGGATGATGCAGTAGGTGCAGCGCTTATCACATCCTTCAGAAATCTTTAAAAATGCATAATATCCTCCGGTGGTCACCACGCGCTTGGCCTTGGCGTCAGGCAGTTCCTCCAGTCCATGGAAACAGGCAATATGAGTATTATCTTCCCCTTCCAGGACCTGCTCCAGCACTTTGGCTATCTCCTCATAGGAAGTGGTTCCCAAAATGGCGTCCACCTCCGGTATCTCGTCAAGGATCTCCTGCTTATATCTCTGAGCCAGGCAGCCCGCCACGATCAGCGCCCTGCACCGCCCCTCCTCCCTGTACCGGGCCATTTCCAGGATCGTGTTGACGCTCTCCTCCTTGGCATCCCCGATAAAGCAGCATGTATTGACAAGGATCACATCCGCCTCAGTCTCATCATCTGTAAAGGTAAGGCCCAGGCCGTTTAACAGCCCCAGCATTTTCTCCGTATCCACAAGGTTCTTGTCGCATCCCAGGGATACACAAAATAATTTTATGTTTTCCATATATAAAATTTACTCCTAATAAACATTTAAGCCATCCCTGTCTTAGGGCATGTCTGAAATCCTCTTTCCGCCAAAGGTGTGTCACACTTGGGGAACGGATGTTCAAACAGGCTCCAGCGCAGCACCGGGCATGACCCTGTCTGCTGCACTGTACAGGAGACGGCTTATGATTTTATGCGTTCTGGTTCTGGTCCTGATCTTCCTCTGACACTTCTTCCTCTTCAGGAAGGATCTTTACCTTCTGATGATACAGTTCATCAATAGCAATGGATAAGGGCTTCTTCCCTGCCGCACCGGCCACCATGGGGTCCTCCCCTCCGATGATCTGTCTGGCCCTTCTGGAGGCTGCTATCACGATGGAATAGCGGCTCTGTACAACCGGCTGCTCTCCCGGCTCGATATCGCTGTTTACTACGTCAATTAAATCTGTGTATGATGGATGTAACATATTACATTCCCCTTTCAGTTTTTATATTTGATCACCTGTCATCCAGGTGGTAGAGATCCTCCCGCATCCTGCTGAGGAAATCCAGATGGTAAGATGTCTTGCTGTGCTGAAGCTGGATCAGCTGATGCATCTGCTCCACACAGGGCTGGATCTCATCATTGATCAGCAGATAGTCGTATGCCTCCATGCCTGCCGCTTCCTCAGCCGCGCGGCGCAGCCTTGCATTGATCACCTCTATGGTCTCTGTTCCTCTCCCTACCAGGCGGCGGCGCAGTTCCTCCGCGCTGGGCGGTGTCACAAACAAAAGCAGGGCGTCAGGGAAGCGTTTCTTCACCTTCAGCGCGCCCTGGATCTCGATCTCCAGGATCACGTCCTTGCCCTCGGACATCTTCTTGTCAACGTACTCCTTGGGAGTCCCGTAGTAATGGTTCACATACTGGGCATACTCCACCAGTTTGTTCTCCTCTATCATCTGTTGGAAATGCTCCCTGGATACAAAGAAATAATCCTCCCCATCCCTCTCGCCTTCCCTTGGCTGTCTTGTGGTAGCTGATACAGACAGCGCATAGTTGTCATACTGCTTCAGCAGTTCCTTCATAAGTGTTCCCTTGCCTGCACCGGAAAACCCGGATACAACCACTAATATTCCCTGATGGCTCATGGTATACTCCCCTGACTTTTCAATGTTCTGATGGTATCAGCCTATTCAATATTCTGTATCTGCTCCCTGACTTTCTCAATCTCGGTCTTCAGAGCAATTGCCTTGTCCGAAATGGAGAGATCCGTGGATTTAGACAGGATGGTATTGGCTTCCCGGTTCATCTCCTGGGCGATGAAATCCAGCTTGCGGCCAATGCTTTCCCCGCTTAAGAGTTCCTGCTTTGTATTTTCAATATGACTTCTGAGACGAACGGTCTCCTCGTCCACGCAGATCTTATCCGCAAAGATTGTAACTTCAGCCGCAATCCTTCCCTCGTCAATGGCCGTTGTGCTTAACAGGTCCTGCACCTTTGACTCCAGCTTGGCCCGGTACTCCCCAAGTATCTGGGGCGAACGCTCCTCAATGTAGTCCACCAGACCGGTCATGTAATCCAGTTTTCCTAACAGGTCTTTCTTTAAATGCTCACCCTCCGCTTCCCTGGACCGGACGAACATTTCAGCCGCCTCCTCAAGGGCAACGGACAGGATCTCCCAAAGATGCTCCTCATCATCCGGAACCTGCTCCATGGAGAAGACCTCCGGAAACTTGGCAAGTGTGGAGACCTTGACGTCATTTTGTATGTCAAATTCTTCTGCCATCCTGTTGAAATAGTCCATATATTCAGCTGCCAGCGCCCGGTTATACTTAAGGCACAGGTTGCCCTCTGTATAATCCTCGTAATTGATGAACAGGTCAACCTTTCCTCTCTGGATATATTTCTTAAGAAGGGTCCTGATCGAAGCTTCAAAATAATTGAACTTCTTTGGCATCTTAATACTCAGATCCAGATATCTGTGATTCACGGCCTTCATTTCGACAGAAATCTTATATTCATCGGTTATATTCTCGCACCTGCCGAAACCAGTCATGCTTTTTAACATAACGAGTGCCTCTCTTTCGCTTTTATCCATAGTTAGATAGTATTATAATTCATCTGGGGATTCAAGTCAACCAGTGTATTGTAAGAAAAATTCTTGCCCTTTTCTTATGCCCCATTTTATGATATCCTTATAATCAATGGCCATGGCAATGGACAGGCTCTTTTTTACCGGGCCTTCCTGCCAAAACAGGCCTGACAGGAGTGTGTATTTATGGCATTTGACGGTATTACCATAGCCAGCCTGGTACATGAGTTTAAGAACACCCTGGAGGGAGGACGCATCTCCAAGATCGCCCAGCCCGAAAAGGACGAACTGCTCATTGCCATTAAAAATAACAAGGAGAATTACAGGCTTCAGATTTCCGCCAGCGCAAGCCTTCCCCTGATCTATCTCACGGCAGGGAACAAACCCAGTCCCATGACGGCCCCGGGCTTTTGCATGCTGCTGCGAAAGCACATCGGCAGCGCAAGGATCGTAACGGTCAGCCAGCCCGGCCTGGAACGCATCATCCAGTTTGAACTGGAGCACCTGGATGAGATGGGGGACCTTTGCAGGAAAAAACTGATCGTAGAGATCATGGGAAAACACAGCAACATTATTTTCTGCAAAGAAGACCAAACCATTATCGACAGCATCAAGCATGTGTCCGCCCAGGTAAGTTCGGTTCGTGAAGTCCTTCCCGGAAGGGCCTACTTTATCCCCCAGACCATGGCAAAGGAAGACCCTCTCACCATCTCTGCCCAGGATTTTGCCCGCGCCATCGGCGCCGCGCCCATGACCGTACAAAAAGCCCTTTACAACCGTCTTACAGGCATCAGCCCCATCATGGCGGAGGAGATATGCCATCTGGCATCCATTGATTCAGACCAATCCGCCAATGAGCTTACCGAAACTGAGATGATCCACCTGCACCGCACCTTCAGCCTGGTGATGGAGGATGTACGTGACGGTCATTTTTCCCCGACCATCATATATGATGCCGATGGACCTGTGGAGTATGGGGCATTTCCCCTGACCTGCTATGAGGGGGCACAGTACCGCATGGAGACCATCCCCTCCATCAGCAATCTTTTGGAGAACTACTATTCCTCCCGCGACATGGTCACCAGGATCCGCCAGAAATCCTCAGATCTGCGCCGGATTGTCCAGACCGCGCTGGAGCGCAATTATAAGAAATACGACCTGCAGCTCAAGCAGCTGAAGGACACGGAAAAAAAGGAAAAATACCGAATTTACGGAGAACTGCTCAACACCTATGGTTATGAGCTTGTGGGAGGCGAAACGTCATTTCGCTGCCTCAACTATTACACCAACGAAGAGATCACCATCCCCCTGGATCCCCAGCTTTCAGCCAAGGACAATGCAAAGAAGCATTTTGACAAATACAACAAGCTGAAGCGGACCTATGAAGCCCTCGCCGGCCTGACCCTGGAGACAAAAGCTGAGATCGACCATCTGGAATCCATCAGCTCCTCCCTGGATATTGCGCGGGGGGAGGACGATCTGGTCCAGATCAAGGAAGAACTGATGGAGTACGGTTATGTAAAGAAGCGCAGGCCCAGCGATAAAAAGCCCAAGGTCACCAGCAGACCCTTCCATTATCTCTCATCAGACGGCTACCACATCTACGTGGGGAAGAACAACTACCAAAATGAGGAACTGACCTTTAAACTGGCCACCGGAAACGACTGGTGGTTCCACGCCAAAGGCATTCCCGGTTCCCATGTGATCGTCAGGTCCGAGGGAAAGTCGGAACTTCCCGACCGTGTCTTTGAGGAAGCCGGCTCCCTGGCCGCCTACTATTCAAAAGGCCGGGACAATGATAAGGTGGAGATCGACTATATCCAGAAGAAGAATATTAAAAAAGTAGCCGGTTCGGCTCCCGGTTTTGTTATATATCATACCAACTATTCCATGGTGGCGGAGCCGGGCTGCAGCCTGAAGGAAATAGAATCATAAAAATGAGGGCGGATGATTCCACAAAACGGAACTCCGCCCTTATGTGCGTTTAAACGCGAAAAAAACAGCTGGCCGCCGTGACGGATCACGGTAACCAGCTGATTTCTCTTACACCTAACAAGCTAATCCGGATTACGGATTAGTTGTATTTACGCTTACGAGCAGCTTCAGACTTTTTCTTACGTCTTACGCTTGGCTTCTCGTAATGCTCTCTCTTACGAATTTCCTGCTGAATGCCAGCCTTTGCACAGTTTCTTTTGAATCTGCGTAAAGCACTGTCTAAGCTCTCGTTATCTTTAACAATTACGTTTGACATCGCTCACACCTAACCTCCCTCCAGTTGTGTAATTGTGCATAATACAACTGTTTGGGTATTTTTCGCACTGCTATGATTATAGCATAAAAATACCATACGTCAAGAATAAATTTATAATTCTTACAGTTATTTTGCATTTTTTTGGTGATCGGGGCTATTTTGTCTGTTCCTGAACCACTTCAACGGCCTTCTTAAGGGCATCCTCAATGCCTGCAGGATTCTTTCCTCCTGCCTGAGCCATATTGGGACGGCCGCCGCCACCTCCGCCCACAAGACCGGCAATGGCCTTGATCAGGTTTCCTGCATGGGCGCCCTGCTTCTGGGCACCATCGGTTGCGGTTGCCATCAGGTTCACCTTGCCGTCCTGTTCAGACGCAATTACAACCACACCCTCGCCTAATTTATCCTTTAACTGGTCGCCCAGGCCACGCAGGCCGTTCATATCCACTCCCGCCACTCTGGAAGCCAGAACCTTAACCCCGTTTACTTCCCTTACCTGGCTCATTACATCTCCCAGGGAGTCCTTAGCCAGTTTGCTCTTTAACTTCTCGTTCTCAGCGTGAAGGGACTTGATCTCATCCAGCAGGGCCTCTATCTTGGTAGTGAGAGAAGCGGGGGTTGTCTTAGCGGTCCTGGCCGCCTCATGAAGCTCGGCCTCAACCTCCTCATAATGCTTCATCAGCCCCTCTGAGGTAAGGGCCTCAATACGCCTTACTCCAGCGGCAATGCCTGTCTCTGAGAGGATCTTAAACGAGGCAATGTTGCTGGTATTGGCAACATGGGTGCCGCCGCAAAGTTCGGTGGAGAAATCACCCATCTCAACTACACGCACACTGTCACCGTACTTCTCGCCGAACAGGGCCATGGCGCCTGTCTTTTTGGCTTCCTCCAGGGTCATGATCTCGGTCATGACAGGGAGGGCAGCCTGGATCTCCTCATTGACCAGGTCTTCCACTTTCTTGATCTCTTCAGCAGTCATGGCTGAGAAATGTGTAAAGTCGAAACGGAGCCTGCCTGCATCCACATAGGAACCAGCCTGCTCCACGTGGCCTCCCAGAACGATCCGCAAAGCCTTCTGGAGAAGGTGGGTCGCACTGTGGTTCTTACAGATAAGGGCGCGGTTCTTTTTGCAGACCGACAGGGTGACTGCATCATCCACCTGGAACATTCCCTTTGTCATAACGCCCACATGGCCCACTTTGCCGCCCTGCAGATGAATGGTATCCTCCACCTTAAACGCTCCGTCCGGGCTGGTGATCACACCCACATCGCCCTGCTGTCCGCCCATAGTGCCGTAGAAAGGAGTCTGATCCACAATAATGGTCCCCTTCTGTCCATCGGTGAGGGCCTGGACCAGCTCGTCCTCCGTGGTCAGGACCGAAATCCTGGAATCAGCAGTCAGCCTGTCATAGCCGATAAACTCTGTTGTGATCGCCGGATCGATGGACTGATAGACAGTCACATCAGCTCCCATATAGTTGGTAGTCTTGCGGGCTTTTCTGGCCTTATCCTTCTGCTCTTTCATAGAGGCAGTAAATCCGTCCTCATCCACCCCGTATCCCTTTTCCTCCAGGATCTCCTTTGTCAGGTCCAGCGGGAAGCCATAGGTGTCGTATAATTTGAATGCGTTGGCGCCGGACAAGGTTGTTCCCCCGCCGCTTTGCATCTCCTCTTCCATCTCACCCAGGATCATAAGTCCCTGGTCAATGGTCTTATTGAACTTGTCCTCTTCCTCGGAGAGCACCTTAAAGATCATGGCCTGCTTCTCCTCCAGTTCAGGATATCCATCTTTGCAAAGTTCTATTACGGTTCCGGACAGGTCCGCCAGGAACTTTCCTTCAATCCCCAGTTTTCTCCCATGGCGTGCGGCACGGCGCAGAAGGCGGCGCAGCACATAACCTCTGCCCTCGTTGGAAGGCATGATACCATCGGAAATCATAAAGGTGCAGGATTTAACATGATCTGCCACAATACGCAGGGATACGTCCGTCTCATGGTCCTTCTGGTACTGTGTATGAGCCAGTTCGCAGACGCGGTCCAGCAGAGCCTTATTGGTATCCACTGTAAACAGGGAGTCCACGCCCTGGACCACAACAGCCAGGCGCTCCAGTCCCATGCCTGTATCAATGTTCTTATGCTCCAATTCCGTATAATTCCCATGTCCGTCATTGTCAAACTGGGTGAATACATTATTCCACACTTCAATGTAGCGGTCGCAGTCGCAGCCCACCGTACATCCGGGCTTACCGCATCCATAAGCCTCACCCCTGTCATAGTAGACCTCTGAACAGGGACCGCAGGGGCCTGAACCATGCTCCCAAAAGTTGTCCTCCTTACCGAATTTAAATATGCGCTCAGCAGGAATACCAATCTCCTTGTTCCAGATCTCAAAGGCTTCATCATCATCCAGATACACGCTGGGATACAGCCTGTCAGGATCCAGTCCCACCACATCGGTCAGGAACTCCCAGGTCCACCGGATCGCCTCGTGCTTAAAGTAATCCCCAAAGGAAAAGTTGCCCAGCATCTCAAAAAAGGTGCCGTGCCGTGCCGTCTTGCCAATATTCTCAATATCACCGGTACGGATACACTTCTGGCAGGTGGTCACCCGATTTCTGGGCGGAATCTCCTGTCCGGTAAAATATGGCTTTAAGGGGGCCATACCTGAATTGATCAGAAGCAGACTGTTATCATTATGCGGGACCAGGGAAAAGCTCTTCATTGCAAGATGTCCCTTACTCTCAAAGAATTCAAGGAACATCCGGCGGAGCTCATTCACGCCGCGGTACTGTGGTTCTTTCACTTTATCTTCCTCCATATCATAACATCATAAATTACATAACCGTCATTTTACCATATTGGCATATATTTATCAAGACTCACTTAACAAAATAAGCGGGAAAACCAACGAATTTTCATTGATTTTCCCGCTGTTTACCAGCTTCATCCTATCTGGTTGGATCTGCGTTCCCTATGCCTACTGGCCCGACACTGAGGTGGACGCTTCTTCCTTGGGAGCGGTCTTCACTCCGTTTGCATCCTCATACCGCCCGGCCAGCTCATATGCCCTGTCCCTTGTAAGACTTACCAGGGTGGCCGCGTATCCGATGCCCTCCACTGATACGCTGTTCTTTCCTGAACTCTCCGCCGCTTTGGCATCCCTGCTTTTCATCCAATCCTGCTGCTCTGCCGCCAGTTTGGCAGCCTCCTCATCGCCCAGAGACTCAAGAAGTGAATTATAGATGGTGTTCATCTCGCTTTCCCACATCTTCAGTTCTGTCTCGGCTGATGTTTTGATAGAGTAGACATTGGAATCTGTTTCCTGCTCCCGCATCTTCTGGATCTGGGTATCCAGGTCCATAAGGCGCTGCTTGTAATCAACCATCCGATACGACCTGATCTCCCCGTTTTTGGCTCCTGTAAGAGGCGATATGGGTACTGCCTCCACCGGGACATCATCATCTGAATATATCTGGGCAGCTTCTGCTTCTGCCGCCTCTGTTGAAGCGCCTGTCTCATCAGATGCAGCCATGGTTTCATCTGCGTGGGACTCCTCCATTCCATCGGCCGCAGCCGCCGGTGCTGCGCCGGGTCCCGGGGGGGCCGATGCAGCCGAGCTTAAGCTCCTTTCAGACGGAACGGCTTTCTCTGCAGCCGTTCCTCCCGCAGCCGCCCCTGGAGCCGCTCCTCCTTCCGCCGCCCTATCCTGTACTTCAGGAGCAGACGCAGGGTTGGGTGCTCCTGCAGGGATATCACCTGCCGATGCTGCTGCCTCCATTGTTACTGATGCCTGGTTTTTCACATAATATTTGGTGTAATGGGTAACACCAGTGCCTATGACCAGAATGCAGCCAATCACAATCCATATTCGTTTATCTTTCATAGTCACACTTCCCTGCCATTGTCTTGTAATAACATTATCACAAAAAATCGGGAAATGGAATATGCAGACAAAAGGAGTAATAGATTGTAAGAGATATGTAAGAAACTCCGGATCACGGTCCGGAGTTATCTGTCTGTATCGGCCTTTCCCTCAGCGCCGGGGCATAGCCCCAGGTATGTTGAGAAAAATCAATTTTCAAGACCCTCGTCTATCATTAGTCCGCTGCCGTCAGCTGCCGAAGTTGCCAGCTGGTCACAGCGCTCATTCTGCGGATGGCCTGCATGTCCTTTGACCCAGATGAATTCCACACGGTGCGGTTCCTTTGCCTTTAAAAGACGCTTCCACAGGTCAATATTTTTCACCGGACCACTTTTCCCCCGGTTCCACCCCTTTGCGATCCAGCTGTCGATCCACCTCTGGTTAAACGCATCGGTCAGATACTTGGAATCGGAATACAGCTGTACCTCACAGGGCCTGTTAAGCGCTTCCAGCCCCACAATGGCGGCCATCAGCTCCATCCTGTTGTTGGTGGTGCGCACATAACCGCCGGACATGGTCTTCTCATGAAGCTGTCCTTTGCTGTCTGTGAAATGCAGGACTGTCCCATAACCTCCCGGGCCGTCAGGATTGCCTCGGGCCGAACCATCCGTATAAATCTGTACTTTACTCATGTATCAATGTCTCCTGTCTGTACTGTCTTTACCTGTCCCATTTATTACAAAGGGCCAGTATCTGTTCTGTAAAATGAACCAGGTCTTTATTTGTGCCGCCCTGATTACGGCTGATCACATCCATAAGAAGCCTGCCCGCATCCACAAGGCGCGTATACACGCCGGTTGCCTTACGTTTTGCTGCTGTTTCTTTTTCGATCAGCACAGGTTCTGCCTCCTTGATCCAGCATCCCCTGATCAGGTCATACTGGGAACCGGAGTAGGGTGCCCTGGCAGCCAGCTTCAGCTGGGTGTTAAGAACATCTGCAAACGAAGTGCAGGACTCCTCGTCCCCGTGGACTACAAATACATAGCCGGGTCGTTTCTCAAAAGATGAGATCCAGGTGATCAGTCCGTCCCTGTCCGCATGGCCGCTGATGCCGTCCATGGTTTCAATATGAGCCCTGACATCAATCTCCTCGCCAAAGATCTTCACCGTCTGGGCGCCGTCCTGAAGCACCCGGCCAAGGGTACCTTCCGCCTGGTAACCTGCAAACACAATGGAACACTCCTGTCTCCACAGGTTGTGCTTGAGATGGTGGCGGACGCGTCCCGCATCACACATGCCGGCAGCAGATATAATCACCTTAGGCGTCATGTCAAAGTTGATGTTTTTGGATTCTTCACTGGTGATGGAGAGCTTCAGTCCCGGAAAATCAATGGGGTTGATTCCGCGTTCCACCAATGCCTTGGTTTCCGCATCATAACACTCCATCATATTCTCCTTAAACACATGGGTGGCCTCCACTGCCAGGGGACTGTCCACATAAACTTCAAACCCGTCATGCCCCTGGATCAGCTTCTCATCTTTGATGTGGCGGATGAGATACAGCAATTCCTGGGTACGCCCCACTGCAAATGCGGGGATCACGACATTGCCGCTGCGGTCCAGTGTTTCCTGGATGATACGGGCCAGGCTTTCCACATGGTTGACATCCTTTTTGTGGTAGCGGTTGCCATAAGTGGATTCCATGACCACATAATCCGCTTCACTAATATATTGGGGATCCCTGATCAAAGGCTTGTTCTTGTTGCCGATATCACCGGAAAACACGATCTTTTTTGTCTTTTTGTCCTCCGTTGCCCAGATCTCAATGGAGGCAGAGCCCAGCAGATGGCCCACGTCTGTAAACCGCAGGGTCAGGTCGTTATTGAGTTTAAACTCCTGGCCGTAAGCCACTCCCTCAAAATGCTTCAGGACGCTTTCCGCATCCTCCATTGTATAGAGCGCTTCCACCTCCACGCGGCCGGCTCTGCGGGCCTTGCGGTTCTTCCACTCAGCCTCCATCTCCTGTATGTGGGCGCTGTCCTTTAACATGATATTACAGAGATCCACGGTTGCATAAGTGGCGATCACCTGTCCTCTGAACCCCCTGGCATAGATCCAGGGCAGCATGCCTGCATGGTCGATATGGGCATGGGTCAGGAATACATAGTCGATCTCACGGTAGCTCACAGGCAATTCCGCGTTCTGATAGACATTGTTTCCCTGTTCCATGCCACAGTCAATTAATACCTTTGACGCCCCAACCTCCAGGAAATGGCAGCTCCCTGTCACCTCATGATCCGCCCCGATAAATGTTAGTTTCATCTGCATTCTCCCCTCTGCGTACTATATAGTCTTACTCCGTGAATATTCTGTCAATTATTGGTACAGTATACCATATTCTCAATAAGAATGCAAATAGTATCGTTATATTTACACAATTTTCTGTGAAATGTCATGCTTTCAACATTTCCCTGGGCCAATGTTGATTTCATATGATGATGCATATCATTCCGCCATTGCTGTCATTGATGATCTTCTGGAGAGTGTCCTGAAGCTTTAACTGGCAGTCCTCTGTCATCTGGGAAACCTTTGCCTGGATCCCGTCTTCCACGATCTGCTCAATGGATTTTCCAAAAATATTGGTGTTCCAGATCCCGTCATCGCTCTCCCTTGCATTTTCCTTAATATATGTAATCAGATCCTGGGCCTGCTGTTCGCTGCCTACAATGGGGGCGATCTCCGTCTCAATGTGAGCTTTGATCAGGTTGATGGACGGCGCCTCAGCCTTCATTTTCACCCCGTATTTATTGCCGTGTTTGATTACCTGCGGCTCATCCAGGACAATCTCTGAGCGCTCCGGGGTTACAACACCATAGCCCTTTAACCGCACCTGGGTCAGGGCATTCTGTACCTTCTCATACTCCTTCTGCATGTTGGCCAGGCTGCTGAGTGTCTGCATCAGCTGATATTCACCCTCAATGGGCAGGCCTACATAATCGCTGAGGATCTGGTAATAGTAGCTGTCATCCATATCCACCTGCACGGCCACGCGGCCGTCCGCCATCTGCATATTTTTTACATTCATAGAGCGGATGGTATCGGTGCGCTGTTCAGCCAGTTCACCCGCAACATCCTTCATATGGCTTACCTTCTGGATCACTCCCTTGGCAGCCTGAATGACCTGGGCCTTCAGCCAATGGGTAGCCGGCAGGATTTCCAGCCACTTTGGAATATGGAAATCCATTTCCGTTACCGGAAATTCCTTCAGCACCTTTTCCAGAATATGGAATACATCATCTTTTTTCAGCTGTTCACAATTTACCGGAAGCACCGATACGCCATAACCTTCCGACATCTCTCTGGCCAGTTTGGCTGTCTCATCGGAATATGGTTTCATGGAATTGAGAAGGACTACAAACGGTTTTCCCAGCTTTTTAAGTTCATCAATGGTCTGCTTTTCAGCCGCCATGTACCCGGGTCGTTTGATCTCGCCAATGGAGCCGTCTGTGGTCACCACGATCCCTATGGTGGAGTGGTCGTTGATGACTTTTCTGGTGCCTAATTCCGCTGCCTGTGTAAAGGGAATATCGTAGTCAAACCATGGTGTTTTCACCAGGCGTTCCTCTCCGTTCTCCACATGGCCCGCGGCACCTTCCACCATAAATCCCACACAGTCAATTAATCTCACCTTGGCTTCAATGCCGTCCGCAAGACTGATCTTAGCCGCCTCTTTGGGAATAAATTTGGGTTCCGTTGTCATGATGGTCTTTCCGGCAGCACTCTGGGGAAGTTCATCCCGGCTTAGATTACGCAGGTTATCATCCTCCATGGCAGGAAGCACCAGCAGTTCCATGAACCGCTTAATGAAGGTAGATTTACCTGTCCGGACCGGCCCTACTACGCCTATGTAAATTTCTCCGCCTGTTCTCGCTTGAATATCCTTGTATACATTAAAATTGTCCATAAATATACCCCCTTGCTATGCTTTTATAATATATGCGCTGTGAATCAGGGGTATGATAAAGAATTATTGCTTAATATTAATAAAATGGGATTACCCTCAGTGGGCAGGGGAACCTTTGAATAATTATATGAAACAACGGATAAAACCAAAAATAGAACAAAGATTAGATAGATATCTGAACTCCAGCCCGCTGTAAACTGCGGGCTGATTATGCACTTTTCTTTTCCAGGGCTTCCACCCTTCTCTCTACTTCCTGTATCATCTGCAGGAGAAGTGTCTGGTTGACATTATCCAGCTTCTTGATCCTGTAATACTCTGTCAGTTCATCCAATCTGCTGCGCATATCGTCCAACTGGGACTGCAGATTCATGTGCACCCGGTCCAATTCACCAAGGATCAGGTTCTCTGAAGCGGCAAAACGCAGATCCAAACGTATATCCCAGTCTAAAGACAGCTCCTCTATACGATTATTAAACTGCTTCTCCTGCTCTGCAAAACGTGCATCCATGCGCTTCTCCTGCTCTGCAAAACGTGCATCCATGCGTTCCTCAGAAGCCGAAATCTCTTCCTTCATAATAATACGGATCATCTCTAAATCCCTTTTATCAAGCATCTCTTCCCTCCTTTCCGAAGAGTTTACGCTCGGAGTCTCCGAGAGTAAACAAGAATATAAAACACCCGGGTGAAAATCCAGGTGTTCTGATCGTTAAGTTACTGTCTCGATCACAGGCGGTAATCTATATATAGCATATATGGCGGTCAATTTCAATATCCGAAAACGGACTCCCCAAACTTTTTAAAAAATGGGGTAAAATAAACTTTATTCATCTGCAGTGTTTTTCCCGAAATACAAAAACAGGAACCGGTCTTGATCCGGTCCCCGTTCCCATTCCCCCGTCAGGTCCCATATCTTTACATGTTACTCGCTGAGATATGCTTTCTTTACCTGATCATTATTCATAAGTTCCCCGGCATCCCCGCTGAGGGCGATATTGCCGGTCTCCAGAACATATGCCTGGTTGGCGATGGAGAGGGCCTTCTTCGCATTCTGTTCCACTAAAAGCACAGTAGTCCCGTCCCCGTTGATCTTCTGGATGATATCAAAGATCTCGTTTACGTAAATGGGTGAGAGTCCCATGGAGGGCTCATCCATTACAATCATCCTGGGATGGCTCATAAGGGCACGCCCCATTGCAAGCATCTGCTGCTCGCCGCCGGAAAGAGTTCCGGCCAGCTGATTCTTCCGCTCCTCCAAACGTGGGAAACGGCTGTAGATCATTTTAAGGGTGCTGTCTATCTCTTCCTTGTCTTTCCTGGTGTAAGCTCCCATCTTCAGGTTCTGAAGAACCGTAAGGGTTGCAAACACTCTCCTGCCCTCCGGCACATGGGCAATGCCCATATTGACCAGTTTATATCCGGGAACCTTGGTTATATCCGTTCCCTCGTAAATGATCTTTCCTGATTTTGCGCTGATCAGACCGGTAATGGTGTGCAGGGTGGTGGTCTTTCCTGCCCCGTTGGCACCGATAAGCGCTACGATCTCTCCCTGGTTTACATCAAAGGAGATTCCCTTTATGGCCTGGATCACACCATAGTATACTTCCAGGTTTCTGACTTCAAGCATAGCCATAATAACCTCTCCTCCTATTCACCAAGATACGCTTTTACTACTTCCGGATTGTGCAGGACCATGCCGGTCTCACCCTGGCAAAGGACCTGGCCAAAGTTCAGTACGGTCAGTTCTTCACAGATTCCGCTTACCAGCTTCATATCGTGTTCAATGAGAAGGATCGTCATATCAAAATTGTCCCGCACAAAACGGATGGTTTCCATAAGCTCTGCTGTCTCGTTGGGATTCATACCTGCCGCAGGCTCGTCCAAAAGAAGCAGTTTGGGTTTTGTGGCAAGCGCCCTGGCTATCTCCAGCTTTCTCTGCTTGCCGTATGGCAGGTTGGATGCCTTGTAATCACATTCATGATCCAGCCCGAATACATGTAACAGCTCCATGGCCTTTTCATCCATCTGCTTCTCTGTCTTATAATACCTTGGCAATCTGAAGATACCTGCCGCCGTGGAGTATTTGTAGTGGTTGTGCAGTCCCGCCTTTACATTGTCCAGCACGGACAGATCCTTAAACAGACGGATATTCTGGAACGTCCTTGCAATCCCTGCCTGATTGATCTCCGTGGTCTTTCTTCCCGTTACATTGACGCCGTCCAGCTCTATGCTTCCTGCATCCGGCTTATATACGCCCGTAAGCAGATTGAAGATCGTGGTCTTTCCGGCGCCGTTAGGCCCGATCAGGCCATAGAGCTGCCCTTTATCAATACTGATCTGGAAATTGTCAACTGCCTTAAGTCCGCCAAAGGAAATGCTTAAATTCTTTACTTCAAGTAATGCCATGTTATGCCGCCTCCTTTGCCGGATTCTTATCTTTCCTGCTGAACTTCTCTGCCACACGCTCACGCATGGTCACAAACTGCGGCGCGGAGTTAAAGAGCATGGCAAGGATCAGCACCACAGCATACATGAGCATACGGTAGTTGCTGAGTCCCCTGAGCATTTCCGGAAGAAGGTAGAGGATAACGGTTGCGATCACCGATCCCCGGATACTTCCAATGCCTCCCAGAACCACATACACTAGGATCATAATGGACATGTTGTATCCAAAGTTCTTGGGCAGCGCTGTCAGGGTGGTCAGGTTGTGGGCGTACAGTACGCCCGCCACACCGGCCAGACCTGCGGAAACAGAGAAAGCCAGCAGCTTATATTTTGTGATATTGATACCAATGGACTCTGCTGCGATCCGGTTGTCGCGGATCGCCATGATGGCGCGTCCCGCTCTGGAATTCACCAGATTGATCACTATAAACAGGGTGACCAGAACCAGGATCACTCCAATGGTAAAGGTAGCGGTCTGGGGCGTTCCTGTAATTCCCTGGGCCCCCTTGATCAGCACTTCGCCGCCCTCCTCCAGGTTCAGGGACATGGAATCCTTAAAGGAAATATGAAATCCTGCCGTGTCACGTCCCAGATAAACGGCGTTTACCAGGTTCTTGATGATCTCGCCGAATGCCAGGGTTACAATGGCCAGATAATCGCCTCTCAGGCGCAGTACCGGAATACCGATCAGTATGCCGAAGGCTGCTGCTGTGACAGCCCCGATGATAATGGCGATCACCATTCCCAGGGTGGGGTCAATAACCCCCTTCATACACTTGGAAAACAGGGCGCCTGCAAATGCGCCCACGCACATAAATCCTGCATGGCCCAGGCTCAGCTCACCCAGGATACCAACAGTCAGGTTCAGGGAAACAGCCATGATCACATAGATACAGAAGGGAACTAAAAGTCCCTTCATCAGGCTGGACACATGGCCTGTACCCACCAGGATCTGCATGATGACATAGGCTGCCGCCACCATTCCGTAAGTGATCATATTATTGATAAATGTTTTACGCTTTGCGTTACTCTTCATACCGGCACCTACACTTTCTCATTAATCTTCTTGCCCAGAATACCGGTGGGCTTTACAAGCAGCACAATGATCAGCACAGAGAACACGATGGCGTCCGACATCTGTGAGGATATGTATGCTTTTGCAAGGATCTCGATTACACCCAGGAGGATCCCGCCAATAAATGCACCGGGAATAGAGCCGATGCCGCCGAACACAGCAGCAACAAAGGCTTTGATGCCCGGCATGGAACCGGTATAGGGAGTCAGGGACGGGTAAGCCGAGCACAGGAGCACGCCTGCAACGGCAGCCAGTGCGGAGCCGATCGCAAACGTAAGGGCAATGGTGCCGTTGACATTGATCCCCATCAGGGTAGCTGCCCCACGGTCCTCCGAAACAGCCAGCATGGCCTGCCCTGCCTTGGATTTGTTGATAAATGTGGTCAGACCGATCATAATAACGATACAGGAAAGAATGGTGACAATGGTCTCCCCTGTGATCGTCATCTGTCCGCCCGCCAGTTTGATGGCCGGAATAGTAACAACAGATGTAAATGACTTCGTATCCGCACCAAATATAAGCAGTGCCACATTCTGCAGCAGATAACTGACACCAATGGCCGTGATAAGTACTGCAAGAGGAGAGGCGCCGCGCAGGGGCTTATAAGCGATCCGCTCAATGGTCATACCCAGCAGCGTACAGGCCAGAACTGCCACCAGTACCCCTACCATGGGAGGAAATCCCATGGTGCTGACCGTAACAAATACCACGTAGCTGCCAATCATAATAACATCGCCATGAGCGAAGTTCAGCATTTTGGCGATCCCATAAACCATTGTATACCCAAGAGCTATAATGGCATATACACTGCCCAGGCTGACGCCGTTGATCAAATAGTTAATAAAGCCCATACCTACACCTCTTTGTCTGAAGTCTTTTTTAATTTACCACTATGAAGCGGCAGAATACTGAAATTAATATATCACAGAAACTTACTATAAACAAGAGGGTTGTCATCGAGACAACCCTCTGTTGGGTTTCGCATTATGATCTGCAATCGCTGCAATTACATTGCTGTGTAAGCTCCGTCCACAACCTTAACAGCCTTAGGTGCCTTATGAGGCTCGCCGTCCTCTGTCCAGGTCATACCCTCGCCGGTCAGTCCATCCAGCTTGATGTTCAGCATAGAGGTCTTAAGTGCATCACAGATAGCGCTTGCATCCATATCAGATGTCACGCCTGCATCTTCCATTGCTGCCTTGATGGCGTAGATCGCATCATAGGCATCGGCTGCAAACTGTACAGGAACTTCATTGTATGCATCCTTGTAGCTCTTTACAAAGTTAACGGTCAAATCATCGGAAGCATCCGCTGCAAATGGTGTAAGAAGCATCAGGCCCTCTGCCAGCTTGGTGTCAAAGTTCTGAACCTGAAGGATACCGTCCATACCATCGCATCCAAAGAACTGAGGAGCAAATCCTGTCTTGTCAGCCTGCTGTAAGATCAGGGAAGCCTCTGTATAGTAGATAGGCAGGAATACCAGCTCGGCGCCTGCATCCTTTGCCTTCTGTAACTGTGTGGAGAAATCCTTGTTGCTGTCAGCGGTAAATGCTTCTGCTGCAACGATCTCAAGACCCTGGTTTTTGGATTCTTCAGCAAACTTCTCATAGATACCGCTGGAATATACATCAGAGCTGTCATAGATAACAGCGATCTTGGAAGCCAGCTTGTTCTCACCAATGTACTTGGCGGAAGCTGCACCCTGATCCGGATCGGAGAAGCAGATACGGAATACGTTGGGGTTTGCCGCACACTCTACAGCAGAACCGGATGGTGTGATCTGGAACATGTTGTCAGAGGCCGTCTTATCAGCAACCGCAATACAGGGAGCAGAGGTAACGGTTCCCATAAGAGCCTGCATACCCCAGTCTTTTAACGTATTATAGGCATTGACAGATTTCTCTGCGTCATGCTCATCATCTTCAAATTTAAACTCAACCTGAGCACCGTTAATTCCGCCTGCGGCATTGATCTCATCCACTGCCAGCTGGGCACCGCGCTGAACAGCCAGGCCGTATACTGCAGCACCGCCGGTAGTCGGCCCAATTCCGCCGATCTTGATCACGCCGCCGGCTGCTTCTGTGGTTTCTGCCGCCTCACCTGCCGCTGTGGTTTCCCCTGCCGCACTTGACTCAGCAGCCGGTGCTGCTGTGGTTGTTTCTGCTGTCTTGGAGCCTCCGCACGCTGTCAGGGAAGCTGCCATGGCCACTGCCAGGCCAAGACTAAATAATCTCTTCTTCATAAATGTTTCCTCCTCTTGCTTTTCCTTACGTTCCACGATCCATAGCATCGCTGTATTATCATGGACTTTCTATGTAAAGCTTTCTATATTATAGGTAGTCCGGAAGAGATTGTCAACCTTTTCATGAAAATATTAAGTCGATTTTAGGGATTTGCAGAAAAATTATCCTAAAATTTGCTGTATTTCCTCAAAATGAACCAATTTTTAGGGGAGGGGACCATATTCAGGCCTTCCCTCCCCTGCTATTCCAGGAAAATATGTTTGTTTTCACTCTCTGATCTTACTCTTCTTCCCATTCCAATCCGGAGTTTTCAATCCGCTTATCCCTGAGCATCAGCTCCAGCACCGCCTCCTTGGCTGGCATACCCCCAAACAGGATGGCATTGACCTGCTCCACAATGGGCATGGAAACATGGTGCTGCCGGGACAGGGCCAGGGCTGCCTTGGCGGAATATACTCCTTCCACCACCATATTCACCTCAGCCATGGCTTCCTCCATGGTGTAACCTTTGCCAATGAGGATACCGGCACGCCGGTTACGGCTGTGCATGCTGGCACAGGTAACGATCAGGTCCCCGATTCCCGTAAGACCTGCAAATGTCTCCATCCTGCCTCCCATATCCGTGCCCAGGCGTGATATCTCCGCAATCCCCCTGGTGATCAGGGCCGCCTTTGTATTATCCCCGTAGCCCAGACCGTCAGCCATGCCGGATGCCAGAGCGATCACGTTCTTTAAAGCTCCGCCCAGTTCAATTCCCAGAATGTCAGGGCTGGTATAAACGCGGAACACCTGGCTCATGAATATACCCTGCACAAACTCCGCCACATGTTTTTTGTGGGCGCCTGCGACACAGGTGGTGGGAAGACCCTTGCTGACCTCCTCCGCATGGCTGGGTCCTGAAAGCACTGTAACCTCAGCCTCCGGCAGTTCTTCCTCAATGATCTGCGACAATGTCATAAGGGTATTCTCTTCGATCCCCTTTGCCACATTTGTAATAACCTGGCCTTTCTTGATATATGGTTTCATCTTCTGCGCCGTGCCGCGCACAAAGACTGAGGGCACTGCCAGGATGAGAAGATCCCTGTCCTCCATTGCTTCCTTCAGATCTTCTGTGAATCCGATGGATTCCGGAATATGCAGATCCGGCAGATTCCTGTGAGTGTGTGTTTTCTTAAGTTCCCTCACTTCCTCCGGTATCGCCGACCAGATGATCACCTGATGTCCGTTGCCGCTCAGCAGTACAGCCAGCGCGGTTCCCCATGTACCTGCTCCAATTACACCAATTGATGCCATAACTTCACCGTCCATTTTCAGTTATTTATTTCTTTTTTGCGCCTACTTTATTCTCCTTGCCCTGCACCAGCCTTACAATATTGGCCCTGTGCCTCCAGAAGGCCATGGCGGCGATCACTGCGGAGATACCATAAAATTCCGGTCTGGCCGCAGCAGACAGTCCGTAGGCTCCCATCTGTCCCATCACCACATTCCAGACCACTAAAATGGTGGATACAATAAGAGATCCCAGGGATACATACCTGGTCACAGCCACGACCAGGACAAATGCCGCCAGGCACAGCAGCATCAGCCTCCAGTCCAGGGAGGTGACAATTCCTGCAGTTGCCGCAATTCCCTTACCGCCTTTGAAATTCAGATAAAACGGGAAGTTATGTCCCAGTATGACTCCGAATCCGGCGTATAGAATCCACACATAAAGATAATCCGGCTGGCTTCCAAACAGGATCCTTACCAGAAAACAGGGGATCACTGTCTTAAAAAAGTCTCCCAGAAATACAATGAGTCCCGCCCTCACTCCCATCACCCTCAGGGCATTGGTGCTTCCGGAGTTTCCGCTTCCGTGCTGGCGGATATCGATCCCCTTATACTTGCCATAAAGATAACCGGTCTGAAAAAGTCCAAACACATATCCCATAACTAAACATATGATACGTTCCATTCCTTTATCCCCCCTTGTCTGGCTTACTGCTCTTTTGCCTTGCGTTCCCGGGTAATAAACTTTAGGGAAGTTCCCTTGAATCCAAAGGCATTCCTGATCTGGTTCTCCAGGTATCTGGTATAGGAAAAATGCATCAGTTCCTTGTCATTCACAAAGATCACGAATGTGGGCGGTTTCACAGCCACCTGGGTCATATAGTAAATCTTAAGTCTTTTTCCCTTGTCTGACGGCGGCTGCTGCATGGCAACCGCCTCCGTCATGATCTCATTGAGTACTCCTGTAGCCACGCGCAGTGTCTGATTCTGGCGCACCGCATCAATCAGCTCAAACAGCTTTGGAAGGCGCTGTCCTGTCTGGGCGGAAACAAAAATGTATTCCGCATAGGGCATAAAGGATAATGTATTCTTTATCTTATTGGTGTACTCGTAAATGGTCTTATCCGTCTTTTCAATGGCATCCCACTTATTCACCGCCACGATCACACCCTTGCCCCGCTCGTGGGCAATCCCTGCGATCTTGGCGTCCTGCTCCGTCACGCCCTCGGTGGCATCAATGACAATCACCACAATATCAGCCCGTTCCACGGCCGTAACCGTACGGATGATGCTGTACCGCTCCAGTTCTTCCTTGATTTTATTCTTGCGGCGCAGTCCTGCCGTATCAATAAACACATAGGGGGTGCCGTTGTGAATGATCTCCGTGTCCACCGCATCCCGGGTGGTGCCGGCAATGTCGCTTACAATCACCCGGTTTTCTCCCAGCAGCTTATTAATAATGGAAGATTTACCTACATTAGGCTTGCCCACCACCGCTATACGCGGACGGTCATCATCTTCCTCCTCCGCCTGCGTACCGTCAAAGTGCTTTACCACCTCATCCAGCAGATCGCCGATCCCCAGGCGCGAAGCAGCCGATACCGGTACAGGGTCACCGATCCCCAGGTTATAGAATTCAAAGACATCATTGCCAAACTTGGCCACGCTGTCCACCTTGTTCACGGCCAGCACCACAGGCTTATGGGACTTGCGCAGCATGTCCGCCACCTTTGCATCGGAATCCACCAGACCCTGGCGCACATCCACGATAAAGATGATCACATCCGCAGTGGAAATGGCTATCTCCGCCTGCTCCCTCATCTGGGAAAGGATGACATCCCTGGCGTCAGGCTCGATGCCCCCTGTGTCGATCAGTGTAAAGTTCATATCCAGCCAGTTACAGTCAGCATAGATTCTGTCCCTGGTCACTCCCGGTGTGTCTTTTACAATGGAGATGGTATCTCCTGCTATCACATTAAACAACGTGGACTTGCCCACATTGGGCCTTCCCACGATCGCAACCACTGGTTTGCTCATCTTATTTCCTCTCTTTCAATCTGCCTGTATCTGCTTTTTTATCCGGCTTTCTTTTATCTGCCCTGCCTATATCTGCTTGCGCACGATCCGGTATTCATCCCCGGACTGATAATAAGGGCACTGGTACATGGTATTACTCAGAAAGCGTCCCATCTCATCCTCATCCAGATTCACTTCACAGATATAGTAGTCATTTTCCTCATCATATACGTAATTCCCACAGCACTCGCAGCTGGTCCTCACTGTCTTCCTGCCAGACTCCATCCGGTTCATACCCCTCATATCTATATTCTGCACCGGCACGCCTTCCATGCACGCCTTCTGCGCCTGCCCGTTTTCAGGATGAAACAATACCTGCGCAAAGTCATATCCGCTTGATTTTACTATACGTGCCCTTACTTGTAAAGCATTTTCTGAATCCGCACCAATCCCATCAGTATATAACTTATATAATAACAATATTGCCCTTTTTTGTAAATGGCAAGTTCTTTTTCTGAAAATATTTTGTATTTTTTGAAGAAATACCCGCAACCCCTTGACCGGGCCAAATAAAAAATGGTATAAATCATATGTGGTATTTTGACAACATACGAGTATTAGTATTTATTTACTTATTTAACAAAGGAGCACAGCTATCATGGCTAACAATTATGTATTCAACGATTCCCTTCCTGTTGCGCCGCTAAAAATCGCTGCACTGGAAAGCTGTCAGGAACTGGCATCCAAGGTAAATGACCATGTTGTACAGTTTAGACGCAATGATATGGAAGAGCTTATGCGCCGCAAGGAGGATCTGCATTACCGCGGTTATGACGTGGATTCCTACCTTCTTCCCTGCAGCTGCCCAAGATTCGGCACAGGAGAAGGAAAGGCCGTTATCGGTGAATCCGTCCGCGGTACCGATGTCTTTGTGATGGTGGATGTGATGAACTACAGCATTCCCTACATGGTCAGCGGCTATACCAACCACATGTCACCGGATGACCATTTCCAGGATTTAAAACGGGTGATCGGTGCCTGTGTATCCACAGCCCACAGGGTAAATGTGATCATGCCTTTCTTATACGAAAGCCGTCAGCACAAGCGCAGCAAGCGCGAATCCCTGGACTGCGCCATGGGGCTTGAAGAGCTGGCAGCCATGGGAGTGGAGAACATCATCACCTTTGATGCCCATGACCCACGCGTGCAGAATGCCATCCCCCTTATCGGCTTTGACAATTTCATGCCTACTTATCAGTTTGTGAAGAGTCTCTTTGCACATGACTCCAGCATCCAGATTGACAAAGAGCACCTGATGATCATCAGCCCTGACGAGGGAGCCATGAACCGGGCCGTGTACCTGGCCAACAACCTGGGCGTGGATATGGGTATGTTTTACAAGCGCCGTGATTACTCCCAGATTATCAACGGACGCAACCCTATTGTGGCCCATGAATTCCTTGGTGCCTCCGTGGAAGGAAAGACTGTCCTGATCATTGACGACATGATCTCTTCCGGTGAGAGCATGCTGGATACCTGTAAGGAATTGAAGGAGCGCAAAGCAGGCAAGGTCATTGTATGCTGTACCTTCGGCCTCTTTACCAATGGCCTTGAGAAGTTTGACGAATTTTATACCCAGGGCTACCTGGATTATGTGATTACCACCAACCTGAATTACCGCAACCAGGACCTGTTAAAGAGGGAATGGTATCTGGAAGCTGACATGAGCAAGTATATGGCGGCTATCATCAACGCCCTGAACCATGACCGCTCCATCAGCGCATCTCTCTCCCCAACGGAGAAGATCCAGAAGCTGGTGCAGAAATACCAAAACGGCGGATATGAGTATTTCCAGAAATTAGTATAAGACAGGCTTTTCTCCCTGCCTGTTAGGGCTTTCCAAAAAGAGCACAACCCGTTCCCCATGGAGTGGATTGTGCTTTTTAATATCATGGGAAATTCCTCTGGAATTCCCTATGGTATAAAAAACGGTCCGCGGGGACCGGCCCGGTATGGCCGCTCCTGAACGGCAGCCCGCACACAATGGACCTCAACGGATCACCGGAGGCACAAAAAGGCGGCCAGGTTTCCCCGCTCCTCTCCCACCCTGCGGTGGGAAAACAGATAGTCGCTGTTGCACATGGTGCAGATATTGGTGGTATGTATTTGTTCCTTTGGAACACCGGCTTCCCTGAAAATGATCTCATTGGCCTTCCACAGATCCATCTGGTATTTGCCCGGTTTTCCGTTAAAGCAAAAGAGATCCTGCCAATGTGTTTTGCCAAAGGCAGCCTTAAACTCCGCCACCACCTCCTCACCCACTTCAAAGCATTCCCGGCAGATGCTGGGACCAATGCAGACCACCAGATCTTCAGCCCTTGTTCCGTATGCCTCCTTCATGGCGTCAATGGTGACCCGGCCCATCCTCTTTACAGTGCCCCTCCACCCGGAGTGGCTGAGGCCAATGGCGCGGTTTCTTGTGTCCACCAGATATAAAGGCACACAATCCGCGTAAAAGGTCACCAGGGTGATGCCCGGTATATTGGTGATCAGGCCGTCCACATCCCTGTAGTCCCGTTCCCGTATAACGCCTTTCCCCTCGTCTTCCTCCGTCACCCTGCGCACATTTACGGTATGTGTCTGATAAGAGACAACCATCCTGTCCCGCTCCACCTCCAGGGCATCGGCCATTCTTGTGAAATTCTCCAGGACATGGGAGGGATCGTCCTTTCTGCTGTAGGAAAAGTTCATGGTGGCAAATTTTCCTTTGCTGGCACCCCCCAGACGGGTGGAGAACCCATTCATGACCATTTTGGTGTGCTCCAATGCCTTAAAAGAAAGAAAGGGCACACCGCCCTGCTCACAGGTAATAAATATATCATTGCTGTTTTTATAGTTCCATTTGATCGCCATCGATTATCTCCTTACAAAGCATATCTAAAATGCATCCTGGACCAGCTCGACCCGTTCTCCCAGGATCCCCACCACATCAAATCGGCAGGCACAATCCTCAGCAAAACCGTGGCTGTACATATAATGGGCGGCAGCCTGGCGGATACGCCTCTGCTTTCTCTTATCCACTGCCTCAAGAGGACCGCCCATGCGACCGTCTGTCCGGTACTTGACTTCCACGAATACCAGGCAGGGGCCCTGGGTACAGATCAGGTCCACCTCCCCCTGTCTGCAGCGGTAATTCCGCTCCAGGACGCGGTATCCTTTTTTCTGTAAATAAACAGCTGCCAGTTCTTCATAGCAGCTGCCTACTTCCCGTTTATTCATCTTCCTGCTCCACAAAATTCCTGATAAATGATCTTCTGTGAATGGGACATGGTCCCAGTTCCCTGATCGCCTGGATATGGGCCGCGGTCCCGTAGCCCTTGTGCTTTGCAAACCCGTAGCCTGGGAACATTTCCTCGTATTCCGCCATCATATGGTCCCTTGTAACCTTGGCCAGGACGCTGGCAGCTGCGATGGAAAGACTTTTTGCATCCCCTTTTATGATGGGCACCTGCTTCATAGGAAGGCCCGGTATGGTGACCGCGTCATTGAGAAGCACATCCGGTGTTACGCCAAGCCGGCCCACAGCATCCCTCATGGCTTCATAGGTGGCCTGTAGGATATTGATCTCATCGATCCTGGCAGGGGACACAATCCCCACGCTCCAGGCTGCCGCCTTTTCCTTGATCTCCTCAAACAACTCCTCCCTCCGCTTTTCAGAAAGCTTTTTGGAATCGTTCAGGTACAGGATCCGGCAGTCCTTTGGGAGGATCACCGCGCCTGCCGCCACCGGACCTGCCAGCGGCCCTCTTCCCGCCTCGTCAATGCCGCATACATAGGCATAAGCTTCATATTCTTTTTCATACTGGGTCATGGCTTCCAGCCTGGCCAGTTCCTTCTCCAGTCTCTCTCCCTTTAGTACTCTTGCAGCCACAGTTATCCTCTCCTTATTCCCCGGGCTGTTCCAGGGTTACACGCCCCAGTTTCCCTGCCCGGAAATCATCCAGTAAAAGGGCTGATGCCCTTGCCACATCCAGCTCCCCGCCCTTCATCAGGCATGAGCGCGCTCTTGCAATGTCCTCCAGGATGGCGGCCGGCTCCTTATCCTCTGTCTCCAGGTCAAACCGTTTTAAAAGGGTTCCGGGATACTGCTCCTTCAATATGCGGATACACTGTCCGGCCAGTTCATCCTTGTTAAGGATCTGGTCATTGATGGAGCCGATGAGAGCCAGCTTAAGCCCCACGCTCTGGTCATCAAATCTAGGCCAGAGGATACCCGGGGTGTCCAAAAGCTCCAGGGTCTTGTTCAGGCGGATCCACTGATTTCCCTTTGTCACACCGGGCTTGTTGCCTGTTTTGGCACATGCCTTGCCTGCAAAGGAATTGATGAATGTGGATTTGCCCACATTGGGGATCCCCACCACCATGGTACGGATGGGGCGGTTTAAGATGCCCCGCTTCCTGTCGCGCTCGATCTTGTCCCTGCATGCCTGCTGCACCACGCCCTGCACCTGCTTTAAGGTTCCCTTATTCCTGGCATCGATCTTTACCACATGAATGCCCTTTGCCTCAAACCAGGCTGCCCACTGGGCGTTCAGGCGCTCATCCGCCAGGTCTGATTTGTTAAGAAGCACCATCCTTGCCTTGCCTGCCGCCAGACTGTCAATGTCCGGATTACGGCTGGAAAGGGGCACTCTGGCATCCACCAGTTCGATCACCAGGTCAATCAGCTTTATATCCTCTTTCATGGCCCGTTTGGCCTTGGTCATATGACCGGGATACCATTGTATATTCATACCTTCATAACTCCTGTTCTTATATGCTTCCTGTTCCTATATGTCTCCTGCTTTTGGTTATAGCTTCTATTTTGAACGGATCAGATCCAGTTTGAGTAAGGGATAGATGCGGAACCAGACCTTACCCTGTATCTGCTCTCTTTTTACATTTCCAATGTTGGAAAAGCGGCTGTCCTCACTGCTGTCCCGGTTATCGCCCAACAGGAAGTATTCGTCCTCCTCCAGCTGGATCGGCGTGTCGGCACGGCCGGCCAGGGAGACCTGCTCCAGTCCGTCCGGGGCCTCCAGCAGCTCACTGTCAATAAATACATAGCCGCCCTTTATCTGTACGGTCTCCCCCGGAAGCCCGATGACCCGCTTTACATTCTTTTTCCGGTCCTCACGTTCAAAGACCACGATATCAAACCGTTCCGGCTTTCCCACGTCATAGGCAAGGCGGTTTACCAGCACCACGTCATCGGCTGCCAGCACCGGCTGCATGGAATTGCCCGACACAAGGACCTGGGCACAAAAGCCATATACCAGAAACCAGGCAAGGGCCAGCACGATCACCACATTTACAACCCAGTGCACAATCCGGCGCAGCCAGGCCGTATCTTCATTTACATAAAACTCCATGGACCACACCCATTTCTCCCACTGTTGCCAGCGCTGCAAAAGAATAAGAAAGGGACAATTTTCATTGTCCCTTGTTCCCGTTTCAACTACCTGATTATTTAACTGATTCTTTAACCTTGGCAGCCTTACCAACCCTGTCTCTTAAGTAGTTCAGCTTAGCACGTCTTACTTTACCCTTACGAACAACTTCTACGTTGTCAACGCTGGGAGAATGTAATGGCCAGGTTTTCTCAACGCCGATACCATTGGAATTCTTCCTTACGGTAAATGTCTCTCTTGCTCCGCCGTTCTGTCTCTTAATAACAGTTCCCTCGAAAATCTGGATTCTCTCGCGGTTACCCTCTTTGATCTTGTTGTATACCTTTACGGTATCGCCAACGCAGAATGCGGGTACGGTTTCTTTCAGCTGAGCTGCTTCAATGTTCTTAATAATGTCGTTCATCGTGTGAACCTCCTTCATCTATTGGATGTTCTTAATACCATGTGCGGTAAATCAAATTCACTGCCTTTCAGTAACAGAGGACCATCTATTTCTTGTCACAACGTCTGATTCTATCATATATTGTCCCAAAATGCAAGCTTTTTATCGATCAATCTTCTTCTTTTTCGCTGTGGGAATGGAGGTAAAGATGAATTTTGTCAATGCGGTTTTTATCCACCTGCTCCACCACCAGGCGCACTCCGTCACACTCCACTTCCTCTCCCTGGGCGGGAAGGTGCTCCAGCTTGTCAATGATCAGACCTCCCACGGAATCATAATCCTCAGAGGCCAGCTCCAATCCCAGCTTGTGGTTTAGGTCATCCAGCTTCATGGCTCCTTCCACCAGATACTGGTCCTCCCCCAGGGCAACCAGCTCATCCTCCTCATCCTCATCATACTCATCCCTGATGTCCCCTACGATCTCCTCCAGAATATCCTCCAGGGTGATCAGGCCGGCCGTTGCGCCGTACTCATCCAGGACAATGACAATGTTGTTGGAGGTTCCCCTCATCTCCACCATGAGTTCGGACAATTTTTTGGATTCAAAGGTATAAAGAGGCTGCCGCAGATGGTCGCCTATGGAAAAATGCTTCCTGTCCTCGATCAGCAGCATGTCCTTGATATTGATAATGCCCACCACGTTGTCCGTGGTCTCCTCGTATACGGGCAGGCGGGTGTAGCGCTCCTGGCGGAACACCTCCAGCAGCTCGTCAAAGCCTGCATTCACATTGATGAACGTCATATCAATCCTGGGAACCATAATATCCTTGGCCACAGAATCGCCCAGATCAAACACATTGTTTATCATTTCTTTTTCTTCCGACTCAATGACGCCCTTTTCATGGCCCACCTCCACTATGGTGCGCAGCTCGTCCTCCGTCATGTCATCTCCCCGCTTGTTGGGATCCACGTTGAGGAGCTTCAGTACGCCAAAGGACATCCAGTTCACCGCTGCGATCACCGGTGTGAGAAGGACCATCAGGATATAGATCACATGACCGAACCTGAGGGCATTCTTCTCCGCCTCCAGGGTGGCGATGGTCTTGGGGGTGATCTCACCAAAGATCAGGATCAAAAGGGTCAGGATTCCTGTGGCCGCACCGGCCGCCCTGCTTCCGAACACCTCCGTGGCCAGTACGGTCAGCATGGAGGATGCGGAAAGGTTGACCACGTTGTTGCCGATCAGTATGGCACTGAGCATCTTGCCCTGATCTTCCCCCAGCTTCATGACCCACACGGCAGATTGATTGCCCGACTCTGCCAGGTTCCTGATGCGGATCTTATTAACCGTGGTCAGGGCTGTCTCCGAAGATGAGAAAAAGGCGGAGAGCCCCAGTAAAATAATGATAACAATTAAGCGTATGGCGATCGTGTCACCAGATAGGTCCAAAATTATCAACTCCTGTTTCGTTTGCGTATTTTCATGAAATTGTACAATATTCTGAGGATTCTGTCAACGCCGTGCTTGCGTTGTACTGGATTTTATAACCGGATATCATTTGTGTTTCAGCCATTTGATCTTTAAACTGCACACTTTATAAAAGCTTTTCACATCCTCCAGGGTGCATTCCCCGGAAGCCAGCAGCTTCTTTGCCGCCGCCATGGCCCGGCGTTTGATCCGGGGAGCTGCCTCCCCGCTTCCCGCGGACTCCGCATAGCTTTCCAGGATCTCCTCCAGCTGCCCGATGCCGCCCTCTCCCTGCCCCAGGGAATCCAGATATTTGTGCTCCTTTAGGGTCAGTCTGGCTCCGGCAAGCAGGTCCGGGCGGCGCTCCAGGGTGCGTTTGATGGACTGCTGCCTGCGCCACTCTTCAATATTCTTGTGATGTCCGCTTAAGAGCACTTCGGGAACAGCCATGCCCCGGAACACCTCCGGCCTGGTGTACTGCGGATATTCCAGCAGATTGTCGTGAAAGGACTCCTCCTCTGCTGACACCTCATTGTTCAGCACGCCCGGCACCAGCCTGGAGATACAGTCTATCATTACCATGGCAGGAAGCTCTCCGCCCGTGAGCACAAAGTCCCCCACAGAGAGATGATCCGTGACGATCAGCTCCAGCGCCCTCTCGTCAATGCCCTCATAGTGACCGCACAGGAACACCAGGTCCTCCTCCTTTGCCAGTTCCTCGGCAATGGACTGGTTGAATACCCTGCCCTGGGGCGTCATGTAGAGGACCCTGGGTTTTTTACCGGTCCGCGCGCAAAGGTCTTCATATGCCTCGCACACAGGCCCGGGCTGCATCACCATACCGGCCCCGCCTCCGTAAGGCGCATCATCCACATGCCTGTGTTTATCCCTGGAATAGGCCCTGATATCAATGGCCTCCACCGATATGGCCCCGCTGTCCATGGCCCGGCCCGTAATGCTGGTTCCAAGCCCGTCCATGACCATATCCGGAAACAATGTCAATATATGGAAATTCATCTTTTCTCCTATTATCCTTTTATTTAGTTATCTTTCCACCGGTTCTTCAGTTTCGTCTGGAGCCGGTACAAGGTGTTCAGGGCATCAATGGGCGTCATGGTGGACAGTTCCAGGCAGTCCAGCTCCCTGACAATGTCGTCATCCTTTACCGTATCAAAGAAGGTGAGCTGCTGCATATCCACCTCGTCTGGCTTGGGAACCGCCTTGTGCTGGGTAATGTTGGAGCTGATCTCCGCGATCTCCTTGGCCCTGGCCGTGATGTCGGCATCGCTGAGTTCCTCTGCGATCTCCTTGGCCCTGGCAATGACTGAATCAGGTACACCTGCCAGTTTGGCCACCTGGATGCCGTAGCTTTTATCAGCCCCGCCCCGGACGATCTTTCGCAGGAACACGATATCATCCCCCTGCTCCTTCACCGCAATACAGTAGTTTTTCACCCCCGCAATGGTGCCCTCCAGCTCCGTAAGCTCATGGTAATGGGTTGCGAACAGTGTCTTGGCTCCCAGAAGCTTTGTACTGCTGATGTGTTCGATCACAGCCCACGCAATGGACAGGCCGTCAAAGGTGCTGGTTCCCCTTCCGATCTCGTCCAGGACCAGCAGGCTGTTCCTTGTGGCATTGCGCAGGATATTGGCCACCTCGGTCATTTCCACCATAAAGGTGCTTTGCCCGCTGGCCAGGTCATCGGAGGCGCCCACCCTGGTAAAGATCCTGTCGCAGATTCCGATGTCCGCCTCCTGGGCAGGCACAAAGCTGCCCAGCTGGGCCATGAGCACGATCAGGGCCACCTGGCGCATATAGGTGGATTTACCCGCCATGTTAGGGCCTGTGATAACGGACAGACGGTTCTTGCCATTGTCCAGGAAGGTATCGTTGGCCACAAACAGGTCATCCCGCATCATCTGCTCCACCACGGGATGGCGGCCGTTTTTGATCTGGATCACGCCCTTCTCGTTGATCATGGGCTTTACATAATTCCGGCGCGTGCTCACCACGGACAGGGAGCAGAACACATCCACTCCCGCAATGGCCTTTGCCGTCTTCTGGATGCGGACCACCTGGGCCGCAATGCTGTCCCTCACCTGACAGAACAGGTCATATTCCAGGGAGACCAGCTTGTCCTCGGCTCCCATGATAATGTCCTCCAGATGCTTTAGCTCATCTGTGGTAAAACGCTCCGCATTGGTCAGTGTCTGCTTGCGCACAAAGTAATCCGGCACCTGGTCCTTAAAGGAATTGGTAACCTCAAAATAGTAGCCGAACACCTTGTTGAATTTTACCTTCAGGGTCTTGATCCCTGTTTTTTCCTTTTCCTTTGACTCCAGCTCTGCCAGCCAGTTCTTGCCCTCTGTCTTGGCCTGGCGCAGCTTGTCCGCCTCCTCGTTATAGCCGTCCTTGATGATGCCGCCCTCGCGGACCGTTACAGGCGGATCCTCCAGGATCGCCTCCCCGATCAGCTCATAAATATCCTGGAGGCTGTCCAGTTCCTCTGCCAGGCTTCTTAACAGTTCTCCGGTAAACTCTCCCAGGATCCGCTTGATGTGTGGAAGCATTTCCAGGGAACTTTTAAATGCAATCAGATCCCTTGGGTTGGCCGTCTTATAACTGATACGCCCGATCAGGCGTTCCAGATCATAGATGGGATTGAGGTACTCGCAGATCTCCTCCCGGGAAATATAATTCATATTCAGCTCTTCCACTGCTTCCTGCCGTTTCATGATCTCGTCCTTATGGATCAGGGGCTGTTCAATGTAACTTCTCAGAAGGCGCGCCCCCATGGCTGTCTTGGTCTTGTCCAGGACCCAGAGCAGGGTTCCCCGCTTCTGCTTTTCCCGCATAGTCTCCACCAGCTCCAGGTTTCTCCTGGTAGAGGTGTCAATGACCATAAACTGCCCGGTGGAATAGGGGGTGATGGTGGTAATGTGTTCCAGGGTATTTTTCTGGGTTTCATACATATACTGCATCACTGCCCCTGCCGCAATGATCCCCGTACCGTAATCGGTGAGTCCCAGACCGCTTAAATGACCCACACGGAAATGCTCCCGCAGCACCCTGCGGCAGGACTCATCACCGAAGAATCGGCTGTCCAACGCTGATATGACCACATGATAGCGGTTCTTAAGCTCTTCCAGATCCACGCCGGACATATAAAAAGCATTGTTACAGATGATCTCGGAAGGGGAAAACTTGTTGATCTCATCAAACAGCTCCCGGTCCGAATCCACTTCGGTTACCATAAAGTCCCCGGTGGTGATGTCCGCAGTGGAAATGCCGTAAATGCCGTCCATGCAGACGATTCCCATGAGATAGTTGTTCTTAGTCTCATCCAGGGCCTGCACACTGGTGATGGTCCCGGGGGTAACCACGCGGATCACTTCCCGCTTCACAAGCCCCTTTGCAAGCTTGGGATCCTCCACCTGTTCCGCTATGGCCACCTTATATCCCTTCTGGACCAGACGGTACAGGTAAGACTCCACTGCATGATAGGGCACGCCGCACATGGGAGCGCGCTCATCAAGGCCGCAGTCTTTTCCGGTCAGGGTGATCTCCAGCTCCTTTGAAACCGTCAGGGCGTCCTCGAAAAACATCTCATAGAAATCCCCCAGACGGTAAAACAGGATGCAGTCCGGATATTCTTTTTTAGTCTCTACGTAATGCTGCATCATGGGTGATAATTGTGACTGTACCAAAATTATGTCCTCTCTTCTCTCGTATCGTTGGATGCAGGTTGACGGTGTATCACCTACATTCTTTTTCCCATGTAATAAAATCCTTTGCTCTCTTCCAGATATACGGGTACCAGCTGTCCTATGAGGGACGAGTCCCCGGGGAAATGCACCACCGTGTTGTTGGACAGCCGTCCTGTGACCAGATCCGGGGAGTGGTCATTGACCTCCTCCACCAGCACCTCCTGCACGGTATGGACATCCCTGCTGCACATCCTGGCGGAAATATCCTGCACCTCCTTAAGCAGGCGGTCAAAGCGGTCTTTAATCTCCTCATGGGGGATCTGATCCTCCATGGACGCTGCCGGGGTTCCGGTCCGTTTGGAGTAGATAAAGGTAAATGCGCTGTCAAACTCCACCCGGCGCACCACATCCAGGGTTTCCTGGAAATCCTCCTCCGTCTCTCCCGGGAACCCCACTATGATATCTGTTGTCAGGGAAATGCCTGGAACCGCTTTCTTGATCCGGCCGGCCAGTTCAACAAACTGCTCCTTTGTGTAGACACGGTTCATTTTCTTAAGGATCCTGCTGCTTCCCGACTGCAAAGGCAGGTGCAGATGGCGGCAGATCTTATCCGACTGCGCCATGACCTGGATCAGCTCCTCTGACAGGTCCTTGGGATGGGAGGTCATGAATCGGATCCTGCGGATGCCCTCGATCTGCTCCACTTCCCTTAAAAGCTGTGCAAATGTCATGGGCGTGTCCAGATTCTTGCCGTAGGAGTTTACATTCTGTCCCAAAAGCATGACTTCCACCACGCCCTCGGAAGCCATTTTACTGATCTCCTTTACGATCTCCTCCGGCTTCCTGCTGCGTTCCCGCCCCCGAACATAGGGAACAATGCAGTAGCTGCAGAAATTATTGCAGCCAAACATGATATTGACGCCGGATTTAAAAGGATATTTTCGCTCCACCGGCAGATCCTCCACGATCTGGTCCGTGTCCTCCCACACATCCACAACCATTTGGTGCTTGTGGGCTTTGCCGGAGCCTCCCCTCCGGCTCTCATCTTCCTTTTTGCGGCTGTCCAGACAGACGGACACCAGCTCTGCCAGCTTAAATATATTGTGGGTTCCAAAGATCAGGTCCACGTAGCGGTAGCTCTTCTTTATCTTGTCCACCACTTCCTTTTCCTGCATCATGCAGCCGCACAGGGCGATCATCATCTGGGGATGTTTTTTCTTGTAGGCTCCCAGCTGTCCCAGACGCCCGTAGACCCGCAGGTTTGCATTTTCACGCACCGTACATGTATTGTAGAGGACAAAATCAGCCTCCTCCGATTCCACGGCCTTGTACCCTATGGTTTCCAGGATCCCCAAAAGCTTCTCCGAATCCCTGGCATTCATCTGGCACCCAAAGGTGTTGATGCAGCAGGTCAGGGGCCGTCCCAGACGGTCCGAAAGCTCTCCCACCTGTGATCTGGCCCGTTCCATAAAGTACTGCTGGCGTTCCGGCTCCATGTCCGGGGGCATTATGTCTTTGTCTTTTATTGTAGTTCTGGATTCTTCCATCAATCTGCTCCTCACTGTTTCTTCCTGTATACATATGGAAAACAGCCGTTTTCCATATGGTGTAACACGCAAGCAGGCTGGACCGCATGGTCCAGCCAATTATAATTATTAACAGTATGAATTTTATATTAAAATACCATAGAAGTCAATCCGGGTTTTTAAAAGCTTTTCTCATCTTCCCGTTCCAGCCGTATGGTCACGGTCTGATCATCGATCTCCGGCCTGGGGGTATGGATATGGATGCAGGCTGTTCCCTGCGTCCCGCCGGCACGGGTCCGGACCCAGAAAGCCGCGCATCCTCCCAGGGACGGGATCAGGGGCGGACCGATCAGCTCAATGTCACCTTCCACAGACACACTGACCACCTGGGGATGATGATACAGCCGGTTTCCGTACTCATCCGCAAAAGTGCAGACCACCCGGGTCTCATCCACCTGGTCGTTATAGAGGACCGCGTCATCCACCTCGACCATCAGCCTGGCCAGCCTTGGGTTGTCGGAGTACCGTCTCTCCGCCACTGCCTCATCTCCCACATAGCCCACGATCCTGGCCCCGGTCCATCTGTGCTGCCAGAACTCGCCGTTCTCAGTCACCAGCACCGGAGGATGGGCAAGGCCCGGAAATTTAACACTGGGATAATAGGTCCTTGTTATATCATTGGACAGGGTTACCTCAATATAGTCGCAGTTTGTCAGCACATAAAAGGGGACCGGCTCACAGCGCTCTCCCCTTCCCACCATGGAACAGGGAACCAGGACCGCCTCCTCCTTGGGGGATTTCTGGCTTGCATACAGCCATGCCGCCCACTTGGGCACGCGGAACATATCCAGTACCCCATGGTAACAGATCTTATTAAGGGAATTGTGGTCATTATGGGTGTTGTAGTCAAACATACACCACCCAAGACCTCCCAGGTATTGGTCTGAAGTCATGATCTTGCTCATGGCCCTTGCATGGCGGATTGCAAACTCTTCCTGCCGTTCTTCCGAGTCAAAGGGCTTAGTGGGAAGGACCGCCCCCGTATGCTCGCTCACCAGATAAGGCACCCGTTTTGTACTGCCCGTGGCCTGGTGGGCGCTCAGCAGCATATGCTCTCCCTGGTCGTCCTCGCTGTAATCATTATAACTGTATATATCCTCGATCAAATGGCTGCCTGTTTCCCAGCGCACCCCGGTGGTCGGCCTGGAAGGGTCCATGGCCTTGCAGCGCCGGTTGGTCTCCCGGTACAGCTCGTCATGATCCGTTGTCTCGTTCAGACGCGTCCCCCATATCACAATGCCGGGATGGTTATAGTGTCCCAGCACCATATTTTCCAGATCCTGGAATACCACCTTTTTAAATTCCTCGTCACCCACATAGCCCCAGCCGGGAATTTCCTCAAAAACCATAAGCCCCAATTCATCGCACCGGTCCAGGAAATACCTGGACTGCATATAGTGGGAACAGCGCACCATGTTAAGGCCCATGAATTTTTTCAGCAGCCAGGCATCCTTTTCCTGGGCCCGCCTTCCCATGGCATATCCCACATAGGGATAAGACTGGTGGCGGTTCAGCCCCATCAGCTTGATCCGTTCTCCGTTCAGGTAAAATCCATCCGGCTCCACACGGATGGTCCGAAATCCGATCCGCGCCCGGAATCCGTCCACCTGCCGTCCATCCTCATCCTGTAATGTAACACTGGCCTCATAAAGCTGCGGGTCATCCGGCTGCCACAGCTTTACCGTCCCCACATCACCGGGTTCCAGTAAAATGCTTCCGTTATCCAGCGCAGCCCATATCCGCTGCCGCTTTTCCCACACCAGGGTTCCGTCCTTACGGAGGGACGCCACGGCCCACAGTTCCCGCTCATGGCCATGGCTTTTGATCAGAAGCTCCGGTTCCATCACCGCATGGTCATGATCCAGGGTGTAGCGGAATAATACCTGCTTCAGATATGTTTCCTCCTGGATATACAGGGTAACATCCCTGTATATCCCGCCGTAGATCAGGAAATCCACAGTGGAACCATTGGGCGGTATATCCTCTCTCTCATGGGAGTCCACCCGAAGGACCATCCTGTTCTCCCCCGGTTTTACATACTCCGTAATATCAAACAGCGCCATGGAGTACGCCCCCTTATGGCTGCCCGCCCTGCGTCCATTGATATATAGATCGTAGCAGGCGGAGACTCCCTCAAATGAAACCAGGGCGCGTTTTCCCTCCAGCCCCGGAAGGCTGAAGCTGCGGATATATGTGGATATCATGCAGGTCATGGTCTGATCAAAACAGTCATAGGGAATCTCCTTCACCGTATGGGGTACATTGACCAGCTGGCCTTCTTCATCCTTACCGCCTGTTATGTATTCTTCCTTAAAACCCTTTTTGAATCTCCATCCCAGGTTTAAATTGCAGTATTTCTGCATTCTATCTTCCCTCACTTTACATTTTATAAACTGCTATGATTTAATTGCCCCCGCCGTGATATCCGCCGTAAACTGCCGGCTGAACAGCAGGAATATGATAAACAGCGGCAGGGTGGCCAGAAGCACGCCGCACATGACCATACCGTAATCCGTACTGTTGTAAGCTCCCTGCAGCTGTGCCAGGGCCACCTGAAGAGTATTTCTGCTGGAATCATTGGTCACGATCAGCGGCCACAGGTAATCGTTCCAGCTGTCCATGAATATATAGATACATAAGAACGCGCAGCCCGGTATCATAATGGGCAGCCCCACGTGCAGGAACAGGCCAAAGGTGCCGCACCCATCGATCCTGGCGGAGTTGATCAGGTCATCATGTATGGACCCGGTACAGTACTGGTTCATCCAGAAGATGCCGAATGCCGGGATCAGTCCGGGAAGGATCAGCGCCTTAAAGGTGGAGAGCCAGCCCAGCTTGTTCATGATGATCAGCTGTGGGATCAGGTTGAGCTGGGGCGGTATCATCATGGTCACCAGACACAGTGCAAATAAAAATCTCCTTCCGGGAAATTGAAACTTTGCAAAATAAAAGGATGCCAGGGAACAGAAAAACACGCCTCCCACGGTCTTGCATACGGCCACAACAAATGTGTTGAACATGGCCCTTCCAAACTGGATGGAATTTAAAAGATTCGTCATATTGGTCATGAACTGCCCGCCAAAGACCATGACCGGAGGAAACCGCATGAATGCCGCGGAACTGTTGGTGGCCATGACCGCCAGCCAGTAAAAGGGGAACAGGGATATGACGGCTCCCAGGCCGATGAATCCGTATAAAAGAATGCCGGATACCACTTTATTCATTTTCATGTTAATCCACCTCCCGCCTGGTAATCATCCAGTTGATCAGGGAACAGAAGCCGATGATCACAACCAGAGCCCAGGAAATAGCTGAACCGTAGCCAAACTGACGGTTGCCGAATGCCTGGTTGTACAGGTAAAGGACCACGGTCATACCGCTCTTGCCGATCCCTCCCGCCGTGCCCACTAACATCTGGGCTTCCGCAAACAGCTGCCATCCTCCAATGGTGGAGGTGATCACCACAAACTGGATCACCGGATTCAGCAGCGGCACCGTGATATACCGGAAGATCTGGAAGGTGGATGCCCCGTCCAGGCTGGCAGCCTCATACAGAGAGCTGGGTATCTTCTGCAGTCCGGCCAGCAGGATAATGGCGTTATAGCCGGTCCACCTCCATATGACAATGGCCGCAATGGCCACGTGCACGCCCCAGGTCAGGGACATCCACTGCACCGGGTCAAATCCCAGGCGGCTGATCAAAAAGTTCAGGATTCCATATTTATTGCCGAATATGTTGGCGAATACAATGGCGATCGCCACCGTTGAGGTGATGTTGGGAAGGTAGTATACGGTACGGAAAAAATTCTTTCCCTTTAAAAACGCGCCGTTCAGCAAAAAGGCCAGGACAACAGCCAGGATGACCATGGGAATGGTGGACAGCACCCATATGATCAGCGTATTTTTAATGGACAGCAGGAAGGTGCTGTCCTGTAAAAGATGCTGGAAATAAAAAAGTCCTACAAACTTTTTCTCTCCCACTCCTCCCCATTTGTGGAATGAAAGAAAAAAAGAATAGAAAATAGGAAAGATCCAGAATATTGCATAGATCAAAAAGAAAGGGCTGATCAGCAGGTATATCATCCTGTTTTTATAGATGTCGTGGAGTAATCCCCGTACCCTGTCCCCGGGCGGGCCTCCCTGTGGTTTCTTCCTTTTTTTCATTGATTGTTTTCCTCCATGGCCTGCCCGTTTGCAGGTCAGCTTATAACCTGGGGCAAAACCCAATAATGGGCCACTTTAAAAGCGGCCCATACCAGCAGTTTATTTCATGTATTCCAGATCGTAAATCTCCTTTGCCTCTTTTACCGCATCTGCCAATGCCTCTTCAGGATCCTTATCCTGGTCCTGGACCAGTAAAAGCTGCTGCTCAAAGGCGGACTGGTAGGAACTGTAATTCGGAGGATAATAATAGTCGCTGATCTCCTTGGCGGCCTTAATAAAGTACTCATTTACCACCTGATTCCCGAAAAACTCCTCCTCATACATCAGGGCCGGATCATCCAGGGCCGAGATCAGGGACGGGAACAGACCCAGCTGTTCCAGGGATTTCACCTGATTCTCCGTGTTGGTCATCCAGGTCAGAACCTTGTATGCTGTTTCCACATTTTTACAATCTTTTGTAATCCCAATGGAGGAACCGCCTACATTTCCGGCTCCTCCCGGCGCGGTGGTCACTCTCCACTGGCCTGCCGTATCCGGCGCCGCGTCCTGGAGCTCCGGTTTCATCCACACGGCTCCCACAAATGCAGCCACGTCCCCGTTGTTCAGGGATGCCGCCCACTCGGAGGACCACTCGGTGTCACCGCCGTACACATACGGCTTTCCTTCCACCGCTGTCATGAACGCCTCCCTGATATGATCCTGGTCGGCTATGAAATTCCCCTGTTCATCGATCATGTGCTGAGACTGCTGTCCCAATGCAGCCACAAACAGATGGCCCATGAAATCAAACATCTTCACATCCGGAGTTGCCGCCTGCAGCTTCTCGGCTGCCGCATATGCATCCTCCCAGGTGGACATGGCGGCCGCCACATCAGCCGGCTCCGTGGGAAGCCCTGCCGCCTCAAACAGGCCGGCGTTATAGAACATGCAGGTGGGGCCGATATCCATGGGAAGGGCGATCAGCTTTCCGTCAACAGTCTCTGCACGTTTCCATTTCCACTCCACATACTGGTCTTCAATTTCCTTTGCATTGCAGGGGGCGTCATAAAGGTTCACAAACATATCCGGATACTGGAGAAGATTGGCGATCCAGTCATCCATTGGAAGCAGGTCCGGCAGTTCCCCGCCGCTTGCAATGGTGGTGTTGATCTTCTCCTCTATATCATCGGCAGAGAACAGCTCCGCCTTGATGGTAACTCCCGGGAACTGCTCCGATACCTGCGCGATCAGATCTTCCCTTATGCTGTTCTTCCAATACCACATGGTCAGTACTACTTCATCTGATCCACTCTCTGTTCCTTCCGGCACTGCCTGGGATGCCGTCTCCTTTCCAGAATCCGCGCTGCCTGCCGGATCCGCACTGTTTCCTGAACCGGAGCATCCGGCCAGTGAAGACATCACCATGGCTGCGGCCAAAAGGGCTGCCATTGATCTTTTTAACATAATATCCCATCCTCCTTTGTTGTAAACTAAAAACAAAAACACTCAATATTGTAGCAATTTATAACGGCATCTGCAAATCGTAAATTCAGGCTGAGGATAAATACATTAAAAATAGTAATTTATTTCTGTCAAAGGTGCCCGTTCCTGTCCCATGTGGGAAATAAATTTATATATTTATTTTTTCGCAGTGGGTAGACACATAAATTTCCCAAAATAAATTACCATTTATAATACTGGAAAAGTGTCTTTTCCGCGTTATATTTCATATTTTCCCCTTTATTCTTCCATTTATGATGAGCAAAAAAATTTACTATTTTTTCGCACTTTCATGTGGTACAATAATTAGAATTAATATTGGCATCTCAGGAGGGGGATTTTCGTGCAGGCATGTAAGGTCCATATCAATACCGCAAAAATGGTTTCTATTTTAAATCCAATATCCAAACTATTAAAAACACCTGTGCTTTTTTATGCAACAGAATCCAAACAGTGGTTTGGAGCCTCGAAACGAAACCTTCCCTTCTGCTACATGATGGAGCGCAGCCCTGTGACCAACGCGTTCTGTACCCATTGCGACCAGCAGGCCGATGAACAATGCGCCCGGCAGAAGAATGCATATGCGTACCACTGCCATGCCGGTCTGATCGAGGTCGCATGTCCGGTATACATTGACAACACCTATGTGGGATTTCTGATCATTGGGCAGTTTCGCACCAAAAAGGCCGGGCTGGAAAAGGAATATGCCAGAAAGCTGGCTTTGTTATGTGAAGCAGAGCCGGATACCCTTTATAAAAAATATTATTCCCAGCCTCTCATCGGAGCCGAAGCAGTGGATGGGATAAAGCTGATCGCCGGAATGATCCGCAGCCGTCTTCTGGAGGAAAAGGTCTTTTCCCTGGAATACCACGAAGTCATCAAAAAGGTGGAAAACTATATTAACCAGAACATCTGCTCTCCTCTTCCCCTAAAGGGCATTGCCCAGCATGTTTTTATGAGCTCCGCTTACTTAAGCACCACCTACAAAAATGTGACAGGTAAAAATATCACGGACTATATCCAGGAGCGCCGCGTATCCGCGGCCTGCTTTCTGATCCGCACCACCTCAAAATCCATTTCAAAAGTGGCACAGGAAACCGGATTTTCCGATGCCAATTATTTTACCAAGGTTTTTAAGAAAAAAACGGGAATGACGCCCAGGGAATACCGTCAGCGGTGGAAAGACGGGGATATTGAAGAGTAGGGACCTTACATATCACAGGACCGTAATGCCTTTGTCATTCCGGTCCTCTTTGCCTTGTCGATCCCGCCCCCCATGTGTGGCAGAGCCTGGTTTAAGAACGCGGCCCGCATAACGGAGTCCTCCCCGTATCTTTCCCTGATCTCGTCAATGGCAGCGTCCAGCCTGGAATATTTCTCATAGCTGTTCATGTCAAACATATTGTACTGATATCCGCTGTGGCGGGTGACCCGGCTGGTGTGCACCCCCATCTGGCGGATGGGTGAACGGTTCCACAAGCTGTCAAATACCCGGCAGGCCGCACGGTAGATCTCAAGGGTGGTGTCCGTGGCTGAGATCAGGGTGGTCTGCCGGGAACAGTGGATAAAATCCCGGTCAGTGATGGATATGGCCACACAGGCCGCCTTCATCCCATCCGCCCTCAGCCTGGCGCACACGGTCTCGGTCAGTGAAAGAATGACCTGACGGGCGGCGGCTGCATCCGTCACATCCGAGGGAACGGTCATGGAGTTGCCGTACCCCTTGTTTTCCGGAAGTTCTTTGAGAAAAGGTGAGGTGTCCCGTCCATTGGCATAATTCCAGATAAATTCCCCGTGTTTTTTTAAATGCCGGATGATCAGCTCCGGGTCGGAGACAGCCAGCTCCCCAATAGTCCTGATCCCCAGGCTTATCAGCTTTTGTCTGGTGGCCCGTCCCACCCAGAACAAATCGCCGATGGGCAGGGGCCACATCTTTTTCTGTATCTCCTCCCGGAACAGGGTGTGCACCCTGTCGGGTTTTTGAAATTCCGATGCCATCTTAGCCAGCAGCTTATGGTCGGACACCCCGATATTGACCGTAAAACCCAGGGTGTTTCGGATCTCCTCCCGGAGCTGGTGCGCGAAAACCACTGGATTCCCCCACAGGGGCATGGTTCCCTTCATAAGGCAGAATGCCTCATCAATGCTGTATTGGTGCACATAAGGGGAATACTGTCTCAGAAGCCTGATCAGGGCCTTGGAACATTCCACATACAGTTCATAATCAGGGGGCAGGATCACCAGCTCCGGACACTTGCGCCTTGCCTCATAAAGGGATTCCCCTGTACTGACTCCGTACTTTTTAGCAGGTCCTGATTTTGCCAGCACAATCCCATGCCTCTCCTTTTCATTCCCTCCGATCGCGGAGGGAATGGTACGAAGATCCAGGCCGCTTCCTTTGATATGGATCTCGTGGGCCGCAGTCCAGCTGAGGAACGCACTGTTCACATCCACATGATACCATATTTCTTCTATCTCTCCTTCTGTTTTCATCCTTTCCTCCGTTTAAAACTCGTGTACTCTCGGACTCTCCCGGTTCCTATGTCAGGGTCTGGAAAAATGACCACTTGTGGGTGGATACCCGGTATCTCAGCTCAATGAGCTTTCTCTGGCCTTCAGCCGCCGCCCAGCAGATAAAGCTGATATAGTCCATACCACAGTACTTTTCCTCCCTGGAGGATACCACCTCCTCAATCTTAACTGTGATGATCCCATGTTCTTCATTCTCATACCGGAACCACAACGGCGTCATATCCCCCAGGGTACTGCAGGCCCCAAACAGCTGTATGGGTATGTTCAATGCAGCCACCGCTCTCACCTCCTGTTGTTTTTAATATATAAGAACATATGTTCTTTTTCAAGTGGTAATTCCTGGTATTTACAAATTGGATAAAAAGCGGACAAAAAACCGGCTGCACTGAACGGGAACGTCCAGGCCTCCGGCATGTTTACATCTTAACGTATAGGAAAATGGATCCGCGCCGGTCATTCCCGGCAGTGGATCGTAAACTGGTTTTTCTCATAATCGATCAGTCCGCACCGCTTCATCCTGGACAGTTCACCGGACAGGGCGCTTCTGTCCACGGAAAGATAATCTGCCATCTGCTGTCTGTTAAAGGGCACAGTGACCCTGTGGCTGCCCTGCTTTGCCGCCTCCTGGGACAGGTACACCAGGACCCTCTCCCTTAAGGATTTGGGGGTTATGATATCCATCTTCCTGGTGAGCATCAGGTTCTTGCGGGCCAGCACATACATCAGGCTGCGGATCAGGCGGGTGTGGAAATCACAGGCAGAAGGACAGGTGGTCAGGATCCTGTTCACATCCATGAACAGCACTTTGGCAGGCTCCGAAGCCTGTACATCCACCATCAGCGCCTCTCCTTTAAGACATGCATAGGTCTCGGCAAAGATCTGCCCCTGGCTGATGTTCTCAATGATCTTGCGGTTCCCCCATACATCATCTTTTATGATGTTCACAGAACCCTCCATCACAACTCCCAGCCGGCCTGTGATATCCCCTGCCCTGTATATATACGCGTCCTTTTGAAAGCTTTTTTCCTCGGCCGAAAGACATTTCAGCACACTCTCTATCTCCCTGTCCTTAATCCCCTGAAACAGAGGAGTTGCCGATAAAATATGAACGTTCATCCTTTTCTCCCATCCGGATTCCTTACTGCTTCAGGAACACGTATTCCCGTTCTCCTGAAAGCATTTCGCTGCAGCGGTATCCCAGCCGGTCAAATGCCTTGACCCCATCCGGCTCCTCAACTGCGTTCTCCGCCATGAACCGGACCATCTCCCCGCGGGCCATCTTGGCTTCCGTGGCCTTTACCTTTACTTTGGCATTTCCCTGTTTATCATGCTCCAGGCTTCCAAACACGCAGGTGATGTATGTAATATCCGGCGTCAGATAGGGTTCTATGGCCTTGCTGTACTCTTTGGATGCAAGGTTTATAATGGTCCTGTCCTCTTTTACCAGTTCTCTGTACAGCAGGTCTCCCCAGTATTCATACAGACTGGTAATCCCTTTCTGTCCCTCCTCCTTTGGCGAAAGCATTACCTTTGCCTGCATCTCCAGGCGGTAGGGCACGATTCCGTCCAGAGGGCGCAGGATTCCGTAAAAGCCGGAAAGGATCCGCAGATGGGACTGCACATAATCCCAGCTCTTTTGCTCAAATACCCCGGGAGCCATATACTGGTACTGGATCCCCTCATAGGACAATAGGGCCGGAGTAAGGCGGCTGGTAAGGTCCATGTTCCTGAACCGCTCGTAGTTAAGGGCAGCAATCCTTTCATTGCACGCCCACATGTTCCTGGCCTCCTCACGGCTCAGATTTCTTACGTATTCTTTTAATATTTCTGCCTTTGAAAGAAAACAGGGAAGACCTGCTGAGTCCAGCTCATCCTCCCTGACATTCATCTTCTTGGCAGGTGATATGATGATATTCATCCTGTCGTCTACTCCACTTTTCCGATTTTTGGATAATAGCAGAACAATACCTTTGCCATTATGTCTTTCTTTGGTACAAACTGGTTTTTCCAGAACCTGGCATCCAGGGAATTGTTCCTGTTGTCCCCCATCATAAAATAACAGCCCTCCGGCACCGTGTAAGGACCATAGGATCCCTCCATCGGCTCTGGCAGGTACGGTTCATCCAGGGGGGTCTGGGAATCGTTGATGTACACCTTGCCGTCCACAACATTTACCGTCTCTCCCGGCAGCCCGATGACGCGTTTTACATAGTAGACCTCCCTGTTGTCCGGAAACTTAAAGATCACCACGTCCCCCCGTTCCGGCTCACTGTTAATATACGCCAGCCTGGAACCGATCACGCGGCTGTGGGACATGATGGTATTCTCCATGGAACCGGTGGGAACCCGGCTGTTGGCAATGATGACATTGTTGAGGAACAGGGCGATCACCACGGCTGCCACAATGATCTGGATCCAGCTGATGATCTCCTTTTTCCAGCTAAAGGGTTCTTCCTCCGGCTGTCTGCGGCTCCTCCCCTTTTTTTCCCTCTTGTTTTCTTCCGTCTCCTCTATCTCGTCTATGGGCATACAATTTCCTCTTTTCTATGGTTTTACCTGAATCAGCGGATCTGACCGTCTCCGTAAATAATATACTTGGTGGTGGTCAGTTCCTTTAACCCCATAGGGCCTCTGGCGTGAAGCTTCTGCGTACTGATGCCGATCTCGGCGCCAAAGCCAAACTCATTGCCGTCCGTAAAACGTGTGGACGCATTGACATACACCGCCGCGGCATCCACCTCATTTAAAAATTTCTGGGCATTAAAATAATCAGAGGTCACAATGGACTCGGAATGGCCTGTGTTATACGTATTGATATGGCTGATGGCCTCATCCACGGAATCCACGATTTTAAGGGACAGGATATAATCCAGGTACTCCCTTCCCCAATCCTCCTCCGTGGCGGGAACAAAGCCGGGGACCATGGCGCAGGCATCCTCATCCCCGCGGATCTCCACCTTTTTTTCATCCAGGCGTTTCTTCAGCATGGGCAGGAATCTCTCTGCAATCTTTCTGTGGACCAGAAGGGATTCACAGGCATTGCACACACCGATCCTCTGGGTCTTGGCATTAAATATGATATCCAGGGCCATCTGGAGATCAGCAGTCTCATCCACATACACATGGCAGTTTCCTGTTCCGGTCTCTATCACCGGGATGGTGCTGTTCTCCACCACAGCGCGTATAAGCCCCGCGCCGCCCCTTGGTATGAGCACATCAATATAGCGGTTCAGGCGCATCAGTTCCTTTGTTGTCTCACGGCTGGTATCCTCGATCAGCTGCAGGGAATCCTCGGGAAGCCCCACCCGTGAAAGCCCGGTCCGCAAGGCCTCCACAATGGCCCGGTTGGATGAAAGGGCATCACTGCCGCCTTTTAATATGACCGCATTGCCCGATTTAAAGCAAAGGCCAAAGGCATCCGCTGTCACGTTGGGACGGGCCTCGTAGATCATTCCGATCACGCCAAGGGGGACCCGCTTCTGCCCGATCTGCAGTCCGTTGGGGCGCAGCTTCATGGAAAGCACCTCTCCCACCGGGTCATCCAGGGATGCCACCTGCAAAAGGCCGTCAGCCATGGCCTGGACCCTTGCAGGGGTCAGCCTCAGACGGTCTAAAAGCCCCTGGTTCATCCCACCGGCTTCCGCCTTGTCGCAATCCTCCTTGTTGGCTGTGAGGATCTCCTCCTCGTTATCCAAAAGGGCCCTGGCCGCTTCCTCCAGGCCCATGTTCTTTTCCCTGGAGCCCAGGGTATTGAGTATTCTTGATACATCTTTGGCGCGCTTGCCCATGTCAGTTAACGTCATTATAATCTCCTCTCCCTCCTACGGCTGAGCCGGACTTCTGCCTTCAGACTTCCTTAATGCCTCCGTGCTTCTTTCCCAGGTCCGTGACGGAGCCGTCTTCCTCCTGTATGGATATATTGTTCAGATTGCTCCTTAAGCTGCCGCGGATAGCGGCAATGTATTCCCTGCGCAGCCTTGCCTGTTCTTCCTTCTCTTCCTCAGTCAGGCCGGTTGCCTGGGATTTATGGTACAGTTCATTGATACGGTCGATTCTTGACACATCCATGTGGGTCACCTCCCTAATATTCGTTATTCAGGTAATGCATCAGGTCAAAGTCCAGATTGGGGTGTGCCAGGAACAGGGTTCCCTTGGCCTGGCCTGCCATGATCTCCAGGATCACTTCCACCCGGTCCCCATTGGCAATGACCATATCCGCCCCGCTGTCCGTGGCGATCCTGGCCGCCGCCAGTTTGGCGGACATGCCTCCTGTTCCCACATCGCTTCCGGATGTAGCTTTGCCCATGCCCAGAAATTCCGGGGTGATCTCCGGCACCAGGCTTATGAATCTGGCATCCGGGTTGCTTCTGGGGTCGTCTGAGTACAGGCCGTCAATATCGGACAAAAGGATCAGAAGATCCGCCCCGATCAGAGCGGCCACAATGGCGGACAGACGGTCGTTATCTCCAAAACTGTCCACATAGGGGATTTCCGAGGTGGACACCGTATCATTTTCATTGACAATGGGAATGGCTCCCAGGTTCAGAAGTTCATCAAAGGTATTCTGGGCATTGTACCTGGACGAATCGTTGACCATGGTATCCTTTGTGAGAAGCACCTGGGCGGCTGTCTGGTTGTACTCCGCAAACAGCTTCTGGTAAACCATCATAAGTCTGGCCTGCCCCACTGCTGCAAATGCCTGCTTTTCAGCCAGCGAATCCGGCCTCCTGTGATGGCCCAGGGCCTGCCTGCCGGCCGCAATGGCCCCTGAGGATACAAGGACCACGTCCCTTCCCTCTCCCCGCAGGTCGCTGATCACCCTGATCAGCTTTTCTATCTTCATAAGGTTCAATTCCCCTGTCTGCGGGTGGGTCAGGGAGGAAGAACCGATTTTGATCACAACCCTCTGCTTATCCTTAAGGCTCTGACGTTCCTGGATTTCCATGGTATACTCCTTTAAATTTCTCAAGTGATTCTTGTTTATCTTACACCAATTTACAGGTCACGTCAATTTCTATGTTTCAAAGGGACGGTATCTGCGGATGATTTCCTCTGCCGTGCGGATACCGTCCATGGCAGCCGAGGTGATACCTCCCGCATACCCGGCCCCCTCACCGCAGGGAAAGATCCCTTTTACAGCGCTCTCCAGGTTCTCATCCCTTGGCATACGCACCGGGGAGGAGGTACGGCTTTCAATGCCTGCCAATATGGCGTCCGGCCGGTCAAAGCCCTTGATCATATGGCCGAAAGCCTCCATTGCCTCCAACAGGGACCGGGAGATATATGAGGGCAGCATTTCCCTCAGATTGGCAAAAGCATACTCTCCCTTAAAGGCCGGCATGACCTGTCCAAAGGCTGCGGATATCCTGTCCTCCTTAAAGTCACCGTAAAGCTGTACGGGGATACTGCCCTTTCCAAGCCGGAAGGCGGCTTCCTCCAGGCTGCGCTGGAATTCGATTCCCCCAAGGGCCGGACACCTGGTATGAGGAAAATCCTCAGGGGTTACGGTTACGATCAGGGCGCTGTTGGCATTTTCCCCCGCCCTGTCATGGTAACTCATTCCATTGACCGCAAGACGGCCCTGTTCAGAGGAGGCATTAACCACATAACCGCCCGGGCACATGCAAAAGGAGTATACCCCCCTGCCGCCTGAAGTCTGCCTGGTCACCTTGTAGCTTGCCGGTCCCAGCTCCCGGCACTCCTTTGCAGCATACTGGCTCATATTGATCAGGGTCTGCGGATGCTGTACGCGCAGGCCCACGGCAAATGCCTTGGCCTCCATGGGGATTCCCCTGTCCCACAGCACCTCAAAGGTATCCCTGGCGCTGTGGCCAATGGCCGTCACCAGGACCCGGGTATGGATCCTCTCCGCCCCGTTGACCACCACAGCCTTCAGACGCCCTTCCTCCACCACAAAGTCTGTGGCTCTGCTGAGAAAGCGCACCTGGCCCCCCAGCTGTTGGATCTCACGGCGCATGGCCTTTACGATCCGGCTCAGCACATCCGTACCGATATGGGGCTTATTCACATACAATATGGAGGGATCCGCGCCAAATTCCACCAGGATCTGCAGTACGGCCCGGTTGCGTCCAAAGGAATCCTTTACCAGGGTATTCAGCTTCCCATCAGAGAAGGTTCCTGCCCCTCCCTCCCCAAACTGCACATTGGAGTCCGGGTGCAGTTCACCGCCCTCCCAGAATCCGGCCACCCGCTTTGTCCTGGTATCCACATCCTCCCCCCGCTCCAGCAGGACGGGGCAATATCCTTGTCTTGCCAGCATCAGGCCGCAGAACAGGCCTGCTGGCCCGGTTCCTATGATAACGGGAGGATGCTCCAGTTCTGCGGTTCCGTGCCCGGGAAGATGATAGCATATGGTTTCCTGAACCGACACATCCCTGCTTCTCAGCCTTTGGACCAGCTTTTCCTCCTTTTTTCCGGATATCTGCCTTACCCTTACATCCACCACATAGCTGTAGAGGATGTCCGGTTTTTTTCTGGCATCAATTGACTGCTTTATGATATTAAATGTATCGATCTCCTCTGCTTTCACTCCCAGGATTCTGGATATTTTTTCGATCATATCCTTCCTGTCATGCCCCAAAGGCAGCTTTAACTGGTTTATGCGGATCATGTCCTGTTCCTCCCATCTGTGTTGGATGCGTTCCTTCCCGCAATCACCCCGCTGGACCAGGCAAACTGCAGGTTATAGCCGCCGCATATGCCATCCACATCCAGCAGTTCCCCTGCCAGGTAAAGATTTTTCCTGATCCTTGACTCCATGGTCAGGGCATTGACCTCTTTGACATCCACTCCGCCGCAGCAGATCTGGGCATTGGCAAAGGGATTCACGGACATGATAATGGCCTCATAGGACTTCAGCTGCTGCACCAGATGTTTCAGCTGCCCCGGGGACAGTCCGCCCGCTTTCCGGCAGGGATCTATGCCCGCCAGACGTATCAGCACCAGGGCCAGCTTTTTATTCAGAAGCCCTGTAAACATCTCCTCTGCGGTCTTGTATTCCATGCGGGCCGCCCGCTTTTTCAAAAGGCCAAAGGCATCCCCGTCTTTCCAGGAAGGCATAAAATCCACCTTCACAATAACCTTCCTTCCCTGGTCCAGGGCCCTGGAAGCAAACCGGCTGATCTGGAAAATGGGAATGCCGGACAGGCCGTAGTCCGTGAGCTGCAGTTCTCCCCTGTCCTCTGCCAGCAGCTTTCCGTCAGAGAACAGGCTTACCTTGGCCTCTGTGCGGATGCCCGCCATCTGCCTGTACATGGTTCCCTGGCACCTGAGCTGTACCAGGGCAGGAAGGGGTTTGATCACGCTGTGTCCCAGCTTTTTTGCCAGTTCATAGCCGCTTCCGTCCGAACCGGTTGCAGGCGCGGCCTTGGAACCCGTGGCCAGGATCAGGGCATCTGCCTCCAGCACCCCCTGGCTGGTGTTAACCCGATATGTATGACCTGCAGATTCTATTCCCTTTACCTCACAGGAAAGAAGCACACGGACCCCAAGGTGGTCCACCTCCTGGCGCAGTACGTCCAATACCGCCGAAGCCTGGTCCGAGTTGGGATAAATATACCCGTTCCTGTCCTTTGGCTCAATACCCAGATCCCTGAAAAATCCAAGGGTCTCCTTTACAGGGAACCCCTGGATCACCTTCATTGGAAAGCTCTTATCGTTACTTCTGTAGCATTCCGGCTCCATGTACAGGTTGGTCATGTTACACCGTCCATTGCCTGTGGACAGGATCTTCTTTCCCACCCGGTCCATATGCTCCACGATCGTCACCTGGGCGCCGCACCTGGCAGCCGACACCGCGGCCGCCAGCCCGGCGGCCCCGCCGCCTATGATCACTACCTGTTGTTTTCTCATCTATGTCAGACTCCTTACCCTCAAAAAATATATTCAAGTACGCCCTAACTTGTATACGACTCCAGATAATGGTACACATCCATCATGGAGGGGAACCATATTCCTTCCATCAGCTTGGCCCGTTCCATTTCCGGAAAATCCGTGACCGGAATATGGGTGTAAAGGCAGATGGTGCTTCTGTCACTGCAAAACACCAGCAGGAAACCGGACTCGGATACCAGATAGTATTCCTCTGCCGGGGACGTACTCTCCAGTATGGGTTTTATCTCCTCCTGGTTCATGGCAGCCTTGTCATCCATGTCATTGACCGTCTCTGTCTCAATCACTGTATTGGGGACCGCCTGCTCCTGCCTCATATTGTATCTGGTGATCCCATACCCAACCACAAGGCATACGATGGATGTTGCGGCAAACAAAAGAAAGCAGTATAGTATTTTTTTCATCGGACTAACCTCCTAACGTATTCCGGCGCGTTAAGGTTAGTATCTGCTTTCTATGCTATTTTAATCATGTTTTCACAAATTTTCCCTCTGATGTCAGGGAAGCGCCGTCATCCGGCCAGCAGATGCGTCTTTCTCAAAAGCCTTACAAGCCTCCTGCCTCCCGGCATGGCCATCAGTTCCTCCTCATCCACGGCCTTCAGGCGCACCAGCAGCAGGGCGTATACCACAATGGCCACTGCCACGGAAGGGAGTACCACAGCTGCCATCCCAAGCCTTCCCTTCATCATGGAAGGCGGAAGCATGCCGTACACCAGCCTGTACACCCCATATGCGGCCGCACCCATGATAAGGGAACACAGGGTGGGCAGCAGGATGGTTTTCTTATATTCCTGTCTGTATCTCACATACTTTGCAATGGCATGTCCGTTTAGCAGACACATTACAAATGCAAAGATGATATTTGCAAATACCACGCTGTAAATCCCCATTTTCAGTACCAGAAGAAACACTTCCAGCACGGCCACATGGACCACAAGAGCGGCCACTGCATGGCGGATGGGCACATCCAGGCGGCCCAGGCCCTGAAGGATGGCATTGGTCACCGTGGACAGGGAGTAGAATACCACAGCCAGGGAGCCGACCATGGAAAGTCGGATCAGCATAGTATTGTCCTCGCTGATAAACAACAGGTTGCAGACAGGTTTTGCCAGCACCGTGATACCCACCGCAGCCGGAATGGCGATGAGAAGGGAGAAACGGATCGCGGTTGCAATGCGCTCCAGTTTTTCCTTTCTGTTCCGGTTGGCCACAGCCCTGGTCAAAGACGGGATCAGGGATGAGGACAATGCATTTGACACTGCCACGGGAATGTTAAAAAGCAGCTGGTACTGCCCCAGCACACCCCAGTAGGTGGCAATGGAATCTTCCAGATATCCAAGCTTATACATCCCCTGGCCGAACAGATAGTTGTCCACCACATTGGAGCAGTTGTAGATCCCGCTGCTGACCACAATGGGAAGGACCGTGATGGTCAGGATATGGACCAGGTGTCCGTAGCTCTCCGTCCTGCCCGACACATCCTTCCTGGCCAGGCGCCGCATCTTTTGTCCCCTGGAACATGTGAGGATCATAAAATAAACCAGGGCCGTGAGGGCGCCCGCCCCCGTGCCAATGGTTCCTCCCGCCGCGCCCAGGGCATAGGCATAATCCTTTGCCCCCTGGGCCGCATTCATGGATACGCCTACATTAAACAAAATCCCGGCAGCCACCACGCTGACAATGGCATTGATGATCTGTTCCAGTATCTGGGAGACAGCCGTGGGCACCATGGTACCTGTTCCCTGGAAATATCCCCTGAGCACGCCCAGGTAAGCCATGACCCATATGGTGGGGGCCAGGGTCTTAAGAGCATACCTGCTAAAGGGGGTGCGGATCAGGTCCGCGAACAGGTCTGCTCCAAACCAGAGCACGGCGGCCGCCACACCGCCCACCACGGTGGCATAAATAAGAGCCGCTTTTAAAATGCGGCTGCAGTTTCTGTATTCTCCCCTGGCAATGCGGGCCGCTATCATCTTTGACACTGCCACGGGCATACTGTAGGAGGATAATATTAACAGGATATTATACACGTTAAATGCCGATGTATAATATCCATTTCCCTGTTTTCCTATAATATCATTGAGGGGCATCCGGTACAGCATGCCTATGATGCGTACCAGGATGCCTGCCATTGCAAGGATGCTGCCCTGTATCACAAAATTGGCAGCCTTCTGTTTTCCGGTTCTCTTCTTAGCTGTGCGTACATTCATATCTCTTTGTTATGCGCCCTCATTTCCAATTATTTCCGACTTGGCAAAATCCTTGGTGGAGATGATGCAGACCCATGTCTGCCCCTGGTTTAACACGATCTCATTGTGCTCCTGGTCATAGTAATGAGTGACCCCAAACTCCCCATCCTTTTCCCAGCTGATGGGGATGGCCTTGCCCTCTGTCATAAAATACCCGCAGTCAGAGGTATGTACATTGATATTCAGATACTCGGTGGTGGCATAATAGCCGGACTGGCAATACTGGAAGATCACATTCTTAGCCGTAATCGGCCCTTCATCCCCCTGGTGCACGCCCCCGTACTGGTACCGGTGATATAGCCCGTCAGAGGGTTCATATACAAAATACGCCTGGTTCATCACATATCCCGGCTTTATCGTCACCGCATCCATGACCCCGGGACGTTCCTCCAGGGACACACCTTTCCCATCCCTGGCAAACCGGTAATGCCCCTGGTAGGACGGATCGTAATCCTGGGTATAGCCCAGCTTCCGGATGGAAGCCTGGATACGTTCCCCGCTTGTGTAGGCGTTATGGGGCTGTTTCTTGTCCCTGCTCCTGTAAAATGCCGTGCCTCCGATGGCCTCCAGGCCATTAATATTATCCACATTGCTCAGATATGGCTTCGCAAAGGTGCTCTGCCCGTAGTGGACATAGACCGCATCAAACTCCCTGGCAAAATAGGTGTAATAGGTGCGGCAGCTGCGCACGGAACCAATGCGCTCCAGATCGTCATAATCCTCGATCAGAGACATATAGCGGTTCATGGTGCCTTCCACCGGCGCCTCATAGACCACGCCGGCGCGGTTGATGCCGTACTGGGGTCTGGCCTCCTTGTCATTGCTCATCATTACAGCGGCCGGACGCCGGACGCCCTGGGAGGCAGGCACCATCTCTCCCGTCAGATAACTGCGTATCATGCCGTCTTTTTCCACCCGTTCCTCAGGCAGATAGTAGTCATAGGGACTGTCATCCGCCACGGGTTCGGTTTCCGAATGGATGAAGATCTCTGGCTCAGCTTCCGTGGTCACGGCAGGAGGTTCCGGTACGGACTCAGCTGTAACATCCACACTTGCCTCCTTTGCGCACCCGGCCATAAGACCGGCCGCCGCCACAACCGCCGCTATCCATCTGAGCCTTTTTCTCATCTTGTGTACCCCCTGGTTTCCAGTATTTTCTTCTGTCTTTCCTCCATCTGCTCCCGTTCCCCGTCCTCCATGTGGTCATAACCGCAAAGATGCAGCATGCTGTGGGCCACCAGGAACGCAAGCTCACGGGTCTGGGAATGGCCATACTTGTCCGCCTGTTCCTCTACCTTGTCCACGGAAATAACAATATCCCCCAGTATCAGTTCCCCTGTCTCAGGATTAAAATAATCCTCCACCGCATCCTCCACATGGTCAAAATCCGATGGAACTTTATAGTCCACCATGGGAAATGAAAGCACGTCCGTGGGCGCGTCTATACAGCGGTGTTCACGGTTGATCTCCTGGATGGCGTCATTGTCCGTGAGGATCACGTTCACCTCAGCCTCATAAGGGCATTCCTCATAGTCCAGCGATGCCAGCACAATGTCGTTAATGATCTCCTCATAGGGAAGATCCAGCTTTTTCTCAGCTTCATATTCAATGGATATTGTCATCAGTAGCTTCTCCTTGACTTCCCCGGTCCATCCGGCCAGGGGCTTTCCTTTTTACCGTTCCCGGTATATTCTTTTACCGTTCCCGGTGCATTCTCCTACCGTTTCCGGTACATTCTTTTACCGTTCCCGGTACATTCCCGCGCCGGGCCGGCGTCCGCGCTTTTCACTCCCCGAACCCTTTTGCTCATTCCTTGGCTCGTTCCTCTGTTCATTCCTCTGCTCGTTCTTCTGCTCATAGGCATCGTATGCCTGTACGATCTTCTGGACCAGGGGATGACGCACCACATCAGAACTGGTGAGATAGCAGAATCCGATATCATCAATTTTCTTTAACACCTTTAAGGCCGTATCCAGGCCGGAGACCGCGCCGGAGGGAAGGTCCTTCTGGGTCCGGTCTCCGGTGACAATGACCTTGGAGCCAAAACCGATCCTTGTAAGGAACATCTTCATCTGGGCCGGTGTGGTGTTCTGGGCCTCATCCAGGATAATATAGGCATTATCCAGTGTCCTTCCTCTCATATATGCCAGGGGGGCCACCTCGATCAGCCCCTTCTCCGAGTTGTGCAGATACGCCTCCGCCCCCATGATCTGATACAGGGCATCGTACAAAGGCCGCAGATATGGATCGATCTTGCTCTGCAGGTCGCCCGGAAGAAAGCCCAGCTTCTCCCCGGCCTCAATGGCGGGGCGCGTAAGGATAATCCGTCCCACCTCCCCGTTCTTAAATGCCTGGATCGCCATGGCCATGGCCAGATAGGTCTTGCCCGTACCGGCCGGTCCGATGCCGAACACGATCATCTTCTTACGGATGGAATCCACATAATTCTTCTGTCCCAGGGTCTTTGGCTTTACCGGCTTACCCGTAATAGTCCTGCAGATGATATCCTTATCGATCTCCAGGATCTGCCCGTCTTTCTCCGTAAAAGAAAGGGACAGGGCATAATCCACGTTCTGCTCCGTAATGGTGTTGCCCCTTCTGGACAGCTCGATCAAATTGTTAAATACGCTTTTGGCCTGCCCTATGGTCTGTTCAGGCCCTATGATCTTAATCTCTCCGTCCCTGGCGATCATGGTCACATGCAGGGTACGTTCTATTTTCTTTAAGTAGGTGTCAAACTGCCCGCATACATTCTTCTCATGCTCAGCGGGGATGTCAATCATCGTCTCAATTACACTCATCTAGGCTTATCTTGTCTCCTCCGGTTCACTATTAGGTTCTTCCATGCGTTCTGCGGCAGGCTGTGTTTTGACAATGGATTCCTGGGTCACCAGTTCACCTTTTATCCTGCACTGAGAAACACTTGTTTCTATTCTATCATTATTTTCAAGAATTTGTACCCCTTTTTCCTCTAAATTTTTGACAAACTGGTAATTTATGGCTTTGGATATATGCTCCAGCTCTTCCCGGGTATAATTTCTCTCATAGGCGGACATCTCGCGCCCCTTGATATCTCCTATGTAAAGGGGCAGGTAAAAATTAGAAAACAACTTCAGCTGCTGCTCCTCCATGGCGTAATCCCACTCCCCCTGTCCCCTTACAGGCATCAGGAAGGTAAATGACCATTTCCCCGCCTTTACATACCATCCCCGGCGTTTGCGGCCTGTCTGCACCCGTTCCTTGTGAAGCAGCGGAATGGTCTTTTCATACTCCCTGGTGGTCCTGGCCACCACATCCGCGTCCGCGTGGACCATGTATGCATTGATCTCCTCCTCACTGTCGCCAATGATCGGTACACGTCCGCTGACCAGTACCTGTCCCTCCTCCACCTCATCCCCCACGGAGACTTGTGCGATCCCCTGGCGGACTACCATGGATGTAATGGTCCCTGCCTGGGACGCCACAATGTCACAGGGCGTCTCGTCCTTTTCCGGCACAATGGACAGTACTTCATTTTCCTTAATATGGATCAGCAGCCTTGTACCGGATACCCTGGCGCTTACCCAGGTGATCTCAGGAAAACTGGTGCGGATGGAGCTTTCAAGGTTTTCACAGTTGATCTTAGACTTTAGCATCCCGTAGTCGATATCCTGGGAATCCAGGTACCGGATCAGGGTGTCATAGGTGTACCGGTAATTCCCGTCAAACTGAATATCCCATATGAACAGGGACATGACATACAGTACCAGGAAAAAGGCACCGATACCGGCGGCATAATACCAGCGTTTCCTGTATTTATAAATAAAAAAAGGAACACCGAAGCGGCCGATGATACGCAGCCTGACCTGCGCTTTGCGCACCAGAGGCTTTACGCGGCGGTACCCTTTCACTGTCATATAAAATTCATAGTCCCCGTCCCGGTTGCATATAAGCCCCCACACTTCCAGCCTCCTGGCATTGCACAGGTTGAGGAAACGTTCCGGTGAATAACCGTGAAGACGGAGTCTTACATATCCGTTCCAGTTATGTAACAGCCAAACAATCAAGCGGGCCCCCTCCTTGTTATAAACACTTGGGCATTCCGCCCATTTATGTTTCAAATTCCAGCGATGTGATCTGACCGGTTATCTTCATCTCCTCTGCCGTATAATAATCAATCCTCAAACGGCTTCCGTGAATCAGGACCTTGCAGTTTTTTGCCTGCAGTTTTACCAGAGTATCTGTATAAATAAGGATGCTCCTGTAATTTTCCACGTTCACCTCGCCGCGGCCCACAAAGTTCACAAGCACGTCTCCCAGGACCACATCCCGGGGAAGCCCCAGTGCAGACACAGCTGTTTTCTTTGGTTCCCATGACATACATCCCACGCTCCTGATACACTGGTTCTTTTTATTATATGCATAAACTGGTGAAAAATGCAGTTCCCTTTTTTCAAAAAACACTCACATTTGTACCATCACCTGAATAGACTATACTGAATCAATGAATCAGCGAGGTCTTTATGAATAACCAACCCTATCATACAGACAGAGTGAATGAGTATCCGGATGCTGTTTTAAACGCTGCTGAAACAAGCGAGGCAGACATCCCCATTACTCCTCTTCCCAATCCAGGCGAAGGCGGCCCTGTGGACAGCGGCAATGGTACTGATAACGGCGGCATCCCTGTGATCCCCCTTCCAAACCCGGGTGAAGGCGGTCCTGTGGACAGCGGCAACCGGCCCTTCCCGCCTATTTTCCGTCCTGTATTCCCAGGAGGCACAGGCGGGTCCGTAACCGTGATCCCAGGCATAACCTTCCCATGCTTTAACTGTACGGCCACCAGCTTTGGCCGTGTGCGCTTCCTCAATGCCTCCACCGGATATCAGCCATTTTATGTGTATCTGGGCAACTGGATGGTGGCCAGCGGACTGGCTAACGGCGATATCACCAGCTATGTGCAGTCTGCATCCGGAACACAGACCGTAACTGTTTCCGGCGCCAACGGGTATGTGTACATCCAGAAATCCATTCAGGTGAGCGCATCCTCCTCCATGACCATTGCCATCATCAACACGGCCAGCGGACTGGACATCATGGAAATCTCCGACATTTCCTGCAATGCTCCTTCGGGAAACAGCTGCCTGCGTACCTGCAACCTGTCACAGAACCTGGGGCCCTTTGATGTGTCCATCGGGAACCAGAACAATTCCTACACTGCCTTCACCAACGTGCGGTACCGGGAGGTCACGCCCTATACCAGTTTTTACCCGGGATGGTATCAGCTCTACATTGCCAGAACCGGTGCGTTCCCTTCTACCTATGTAGCCACCGCCACTGCCAACATGAGCGCCAATATGTCCTACACACTGTATATCTTCAATGCGCCCAATGCAACCGAAGGCCTGAGGACCATGGTGGTCTCCAACTAAAGAGGAAAAAGGACCGGATGCGACTGACCCAGTCACATTACCGGTCCTTCTCTGTCTTTTTCAGAACAGGTTATCATTAGAACAAGTTATTTCAAAACAGGTTGTGGAATGCCTCACAAGGTTCTCTCAGCACTTTGTCACAGATCCTTTCCCCCTCTTTCGCCAGCCCTCTTTCATCCACGTTCACAAGCCTTCCATTTTCATAGACCACCCTGCCGTTTACCATGGTCATGTAAACATTGCCGGTCAGACCCACCCTGCCTATGATGTTGCGCGGGTCGTGGACAGCCCCTGCCAGTTCCAGCGTCCCAGCGTCAATCATAAACAGATCCGCGGCTTTGCCCTCTTCCAGGGAACCGATGTCCTCCCTGCCAAGGGTTCTGGCGCCGTTAACCGTGGCCTGCTTAAGGATCTCATAGGCGGAAACACCGCCGCCCCGCTCTTTGCTGTGGTAACACTGCATCATGTAGGCTGTGCGGATGGAGTCCAGGAGGTTGCTGCTGTCATTGGTGGCCGAACCATCACAGCCCAGGCTTAGAAGGACGCCGTAATCCATCAGTTTTTTCATTTCAAGGATGGGGAAACCTCCCAGGATGGCGGGGGATGGACAGTGTGAAATGCCGCAGCCATTGGCACCCAGCACCTTGTACTCCTCATCCGTCAGCTCCCAGCAGTGGGCAAACCAGGTGTTCTCACCCAGAAAGCCGATCCGCCTGCACCAGTCAAGTGTGCGCATTCCCCAGCGCTTTTCCATGATGTCATTTTCCCCTTCCCCCAGGTGGGTGTGAAGCCTTGCCCCGGTCTCCTTTGCCAGTTTGACCGATTGGATAAATGTGTCCTCGTAGCAGTTCACGGGCTGGCATGGTGCGATGACGATCTGTTTCATGGAAAATGGCTCCGGATCATGGTATGTGTGGATCAGGCGCCTTGTGTCCTGTATAAATTCCCCGGTGGTTTCCCTCATATCATCAGGTATGGTACTCCCCTGGCTTCTTGGAAGCGTATTGGTCCCCCTGCCCGCGTGATAGCGAATGCCGATCCGGGAGGCCGCCTCCATCTGGCGGTCCACTGCTTCCTTCTTTGTGTGTACCGTAAAGCAGTACTGATGGTCAAAGGCCGTGGTGCATCCATGTTTTACAAGGTCTGCCATTGCGGTCAGGGATGAATAATAGATCACATCCGAGTCAATCCTCTGAAAAATCCGGTATATCTTGTCCAGCCACTCCACCACCAGCATATTGGGGTAATCAATGGTTGCCAGATTCCTGACAAAGGTCTGGAAAAAATGGTGATGGGTGTTGACCAGGCCGGGATACACAAACTTATCCTTCCCGTCCAGGATTTTTGCGTCATCGCACCGGATGCCGTATCCGATCTCCAGGATCTTTTCCCCTTCAATAAGCATGTCTGCGTTCCGGTAAACATCATCCCTGCCATTACAGCATACGATCGCAGCCGCATTTTTGATCAGTATCTTATTTTCTGCCATAATTCCTCCTACTACAATATATTTATGGTTAATATCCCTTACATCCAGTAAGGAATTATCCATCTTGTTGCTTAAGCTGTTAGAATGTAAGAGCAAT